>JAQBXL010000067.1 GCA_027624135.1 Chloroflexota bacterium | reverse complement strand
CTGCAGGCACGTTAGCACAGCGCTAAGGTCTAGATGCATGCAAAGCAGGTGCTCTCCCCCTGATCTATGTGTTGTGTAATGTCAATGTGAGCGCTGATTGGCAGTTGCTTCGTCGCTTCACTCCTCAGAATGACAGTTTTGAGGCGACACCTTCCATAGTGGAGAATCAAAAAGGTCCTGGCGAGTAGTTCAACTCGCCAGGGCCTTTTTGATTAACTGCCGCTGTACCGTTAACCAGCAGCCAGAGCCCGTACCTCTTTGGCCTTGGCCGGCAGATCGTAGGTGGTCCAGCTCGCGCCGTCGTCTAGGGAGCCAAACACCTGGCCGTCGCGAGAGTTACAGAAGACGTGGTCCGGAGCGCGGGAATCGACGGCCACGGTCATCATGGTTGAGTTTGGCGCGATGTTCCGGTCAACCTGCTCAAATGTCTTGAACAGGTCCCGGCTCCGGTAGAGTGCGCCCTGTGTGCTCCTAGCCGCTGCTCCGATGGACACATAGAGCATGTTGTGATCGTGGGGCGCGGCTTTCAGGTCGCGGGTATAGGTGATCTCTGAGAAGTTACCGAACTCAACAGGTATCCATTCACTGCCCCGGTCCGGGCCGATGAGAGGTCCCTGACGGGTGGTGATGAACACCGTATGGGGCATGGCAGCGGAACATTGGGCTCCGTGCAGGTCTAGAGTATCCTCACTGGGTGCCAGCGTGCCCGAGATCTCCTCCCAGGTGTCGCCACCGTCGGCGCTTCTGATCACCCCGGCCACTTCGAGAGCGGCATACATCTCATCGGGGAAGTTGGGGTCGGCACACAGGGCAATCACTCTGGTCGGGAAGGCCATCGAGATCTCCGCGGAACCCATCGACTTGTTGATCAGCTGCCAAGAGTCGCCGCTGTTGGTGCTTCGATAGATCTCGCCTGGGGCCGTGCCCAGGTACATGACACTGGGGTCCCCCGGCCGGAACATGAAGGTCCAGGGAGGAGCACCGGTCTTGGGATAGTCCAATCTCTCCCAGCTATCGCCCCGGTTGGAACTGCGATAGGGCCCGTCCTGGGTCCCCGCGTAAATCACCTCCGGGTTGTCCGGATGGATGATGATTCCGCACACCATAGCGTCTGCCGGCAGCCCGTTGGTCAGTTCCTGCCATTGGTTGGCGCCGGGAGACAGCCGGTAGATGCCGTTGGTCTCAGCCCCTGCGTATACGTAAGTGTTGTTGGTTCCGCTGGTCATTAGATTTCCTCCCCCATAAATTTCGTCCCCGCCTTATCTCAAGGCGCGTTTTATCTTAAGAAGTGCCGGTAGCATTGGGAATCTCCACCAAGTCGAACCGGAAGTCCTCAATGACCGGGTTGGCCAGCAATTGCTCGCACATATGGGTCACGGAGTGTTCGGCCTCGGCGCGGTCGGCCTCATTGACGTCAACCAGAAGATACTTGCCAACCCTTACGTCGTCCGCGTTATTGAAGCCCAGGCGGTGCAGGCTGGCCATCACCGTAAGGCCCTGTGGGTCGTTAACGGTGGGTTTCAGCGTCACAAAAATCTGGGCTTGAAACATCTAAGATCCCCTTGGGTCCTCTTGAAAATGGCGTGTCTGGCTGGTACGATCTTCAGGCCAGGCGCTAGCTAGCAGGTTACGAACTCCGGGCCCAACGCTCCGGCATAAGTCTCGAAGAAGGTACTGAGTCTGTCCTTGTCGACGCCTTCCATCGAGTCCAATACTCCCCATGCCGCGATGGCAACCTGTCCAACGGGAATCTTGTCGTACGAGCGAGTGACGCCCCAGATCCGGGACAATCCAATGTCGTCGATGGCCGATTTCAGATCATCTAGCTGGCTTTCGTCAGGTAAGTTATAGCTCACCACAATGTTGCCATGCTCCAAGTTGTGGGTGATGCTCCGATCGTCCAGGCCATCCTCGTAAAATCCGCAGCCTGCGGGCGATTCCTCATCGAACCAATGGCTTCCAGAAGTCGGAGGGGTCGTGCTGTAGTCGACTTCCGTATTTCTATCTACGTGGGCCGCCGAAGACATGATATCGTGCTGCACGCCTATGCCTTCGACGTAGGCGCTTGCGTTTCCGGTGCCCCCACCGTGGCCGCCCCCGCTGAAGCTGGCGAAGGCGAAGCTGGAGATCACCAAGACCGCAATCACCACAGACGCCACCAAGTACAACTTATTCGTCTTTTTCCGCCGGTTTGATGTGGGTAGGTTTCCGGAACGTGCCGCGCTGGTGGCAGCCCTGCCGCGGCGGCGTCTTGAAATAGGCAACGTATAATCCTCCGATCTGAGCCAGGGTGAAATCCGGAACGCGGCCCTTAGAGTCGCGTCCCGGTCAATTTGTAATACGCTTCTTGGTACCGCTCGGACGTCTTTGCCACCACGTCTGCAGGCAGTTCCGGGGCCGGCGGCTCGTGGTTCCAGCCCTGGGCGTCCAGCCAGTCGCGCACGAACTGCTTGTCGTAGTTGGGTTGGGACTTGCCCGGCGCGTACCCGTTGATGTCCCAGAACCGGCTCGAGTCCGGAGTCAACAGTTCGTCGATCAAGGTCAGTTTGCCATCGATGATCCCGAACTCCATCTTGGTGTCGGCCAGGATGATCCCCCGCTCTTTGGCATAGTCGTGGGCTGCTTTGAACACGGCCTTGCTAGTCTCTTCTAGCTGGCGGGCCATGTCGGCCCCGACCATGTCTAGGACTTCCTGCTTGGACATGTTTTCGTCATGCCCTTCTTCAGCCTTAGTCGTGGGCGTGAATAACGGCTCCGGGAAAGGTTGGCCCTCGACCATACCCTGACCGACATCCAAGCCGGAAACGGTGCCTTGCCTCCGGTATTCGGACCAGGCCGAGCCGGTGATATAGCCGCGCACGATACATTCGATGTCTATGCGCTCGGCGCGGTTCACCACCATCGACTGCCGGGCTACTTCTGGCGATACCGCTCCGGCAACGCTACTGCCCTCAAGATACTGGGCCGCTTCAGGAGCATCGGCCAAGCAGATGAAATGGTTGGGCACGATGTCTTTGGTGCGCTCGAACCAGAAGGCCGATATGCGATTTAGCACCAGCCCTTTATCCGATATACCCGTTGGCAGCACCACGTCGAAGGCCGAGATACGATCGGTGGCTACCAGCAGGAGGCGCCCGCCGCCAAGGCCATAGGTGTCTCGAACTTTCCCACGGTGGAGAATATCGGGCATCTGGGTTTCCAGAATCATCGGGGTTCCTTCCTTTTAGATTACGCGCACGAATCACTTCGCGCACGCCAAACGGGCCGTTCAGCGAATTCGGCCGATGCCATCAGAGATAGTTGAGATATTTGGAATCAGTCGCCGGCGGTTGCGGCTTCTTGCTTCTTAACGGCCAGTTCAATCAGACCCAGTCTGGCAAATGTGTCGTCGACGTAGCGGGTGTAGTAGGCATAGTCGAACAGATCTTTCCACTCTGGTTGCGAGATGTGCTCTGCAGCTAGGGGGTCCCCCCGCAACAGGTCCCGGTAATCCAGTCCCTCTTCCCAACAACGACTGGCGTTGGTCTGCACAATCTTGTATGCCTCTTCCCGAGCCAGGCCTTTGTCCACCAGAGCCAATAGAACCCTCTGGCTGAAGATCAGGCCACGGCTGCTTTCGATGTTCTCAAACATGCGGTCTGGGAACACCCGCATGCCCTCTATTATGCGGCTGAAGATGCTCAAGATGTAGTCGGTCGCCAGACAGGAGTCTGGCAGTATGATGCGCTCGGCAGATGAGTGGCTGATGTCACGCTCACCCCAAAGGGCCACATTCTCGAGAGCGGTGTTGGCGTTGCCCCGAATCACCCGCGCCAGGCCACAGATGCGCTCCGACAGTTCCGGGTTACGCTTGTGAGGCATGGACGATGAACCGGTCTGGCCCTGACCGAAGGGTTCCTCCAGTTCGTGTATCTCGGTGCGTTGCAGCGCCCGTATCTCAGTTGTAAACTTTTCAAGTGAGGCGGCAAGCAGAGCCAGAGCGCTCATGAAATGGGCATAGCGGTCGCGCTGAATCACCTGGTTGGATATCAAGGCGACCTTGAGGCCCAGCGCTTCGCAGACCCGCTCTTCGACTGCGGGTGGCACTGTGGCATGGGTGCCGACAGCGCCAGAAATCATGCCGACCCTGACGTTCTCTAAGGCGTCGGTCAGGCGTTCTTTCTGCCGCCGTAGTTCGTCCCACCAGAGGGCCAGCCTAAGACCCATGGTCGTTGGCTCGGCGTGAACCCCGTGGGTGCGTCCCATCGCCAGGGTGTCTTTGTATTCAACAGCCTTTTCACCCAGGGCTTTGATGGCCCGGTCCAGTTCCGTCTGCAATATGGCGCCGGCTTCGACCAACTGGAGGTCCAGCGCTGTGTCCAGCATGTCGGAGGAGGTCAGGCCAAGGTGGAGCCAGCGTCCCTCGGGGCCCAGGGACTCGGTGATGGAGCCCGTAAAAGCGGTTACATCGTGGCGGGTGGTCTCGAACAACTCCATCATTCGGGCATGGTTGTACTTGGCCCCGCGCAGTTTGACCATGTCCTCTTCAGGGATGACTCCCTCGGCGGTCCATGCTTCGCAGGCAGCCAATTCCACGGCCAGCCACTTGAGATACTTATTTTCGTCGGACCAGACCTGCTTCATGGCGGGCCTTGAATAGCGGTCAATCACAGCTCCGTATTCCTCCCTGCTTCCTCCAAGCCGGCTTCTTCCCGGCCTGCTGCTCCGCCCGTGCCATTAGAACCAATCTCGGTGTATCTTTTAACGGCCAATAACATTCCCCCGAAGTCACGAAACGGCTGGAATGGGATACTCTCGGCGTCACACAGGTCCGCTAAGGTCCGGTGAGCATAGGTCACGTCCGCCACGCGAGCCGCTTCCAGGTCCGATTGGCCGTCACCGGCAAAGAAAACGTAACACCCTCGTTCCTGAAATGATTCGACCACGAAACCCTTGGAGTTTCCTTGGCTCTCATTCCCCGGATAGGCATGGTTGTATCGGTAGGAGATCTTGCCTGCAATGAACTCGGTATCGACGGCGTAGATCGGCACGCGGCTCATTCCAGACCGCTCTAAAAGGGCTTCTATGTAGAAATCCAACCCCTGACTGACTACAGCCATGGGGATACCATTGGCCTGACAAAAAGACCACAACTCCGTAAAAAAGGGCCGCAGGTTGGCATGGTCTTTTACGTAGGACTGCATGGTGGCACGGTCGGCCCGGATGTCCCGAAAGGCGATCTCCTGGTATTCCTTCAGGTTGATCTCACCGTCGCGGAAGCGCTGGCGGACGTCCTGCCAGTCCGGAGCGCCGAACTGGTATAGCAACATTTCCGCCACGTTTTGGGCTGCGGCCGTGTCGTCGAAATCGGTTAATACAGCGGGGTGCGGTCTACCGCTCGCGGAGTTCGCGCCGGTAGTCTTCATAAGCTTGCCTTATCTTTTCGTACTTCAAACCCAGTATCTGGGCGGCGTAGTATGCTGCGTTCCGGGCGCCCCAACTCCCCACAGCCATACAGGCGACGGGGATGCCGGGAGGCATCTGGGCGGTGGACATCAGGGCGTCGATGCCCTTGAGTTCACTGGATGCCAGGGGGATGCCAATAACAGGCAAAGTAGTCATGGAGGCCAGTGCGCCAGCCAAAGCCGCGGAGCCCCCAGCAGCAGCGATGATTACTTCTAAACCCCGGTCTCTGGCTGTTTTGGCGTATTCGTGGACCCGTTCCGGGGTGCGGTGAGCCGACATAACTCTGGTCTCGTAATCGATGCCCATCTGTTCCAGAGTCTTGATCGTATCCTGCACCACAGGCTCGTCCGATGCGCTTCCCATGATAACACCTACCAACGGCAAAACAACCTCCTATCTACGCTCAAACCGGGGCGTTGGGACACTTATTAAATCGGTCCACTTACCGGTCTGTTTCTACTAAATTTCGGATTTGAGTTCGGATTTAATTTTGGATTTAATCTCGCCGAATCCTATAGCTCTAATTCGTCCCGAAACGCCTCGACCAATCCCTGCTCCAAGGCCTCCCGTTCCGGCCTGATCTCGATCTCGTTGATCTGGAGGTAGATCCCATCGGCGGACAGTCCCAGATCAACGGCGATCTCCAAGTCGCCACGTTCATCCCAGGACAGGATGGTAGTGATGACATCAGCTTCGCCTTCGATGCCTTCGGGCTCGTCGCCATTCATCCCGATGCCTGGGTCCAACTCTAGCTCTTCGACATGGGGCTCCCATCCAACGATTACCTCGATGCTGCCCTTGCCATCCAGCAGGGTGGCGTTCATCTCGGCCAATAGCTCGCTTATGCCCAGAGTCCGGTTGGTCTGAGACAGACCTTCACGCTCCGACTGCAATTCGGTATCTTCCGCTTCCAGCCGACGCTCCCGCTCCGCGCGAACATCAGCCAGTTCCTGTTTCAGGCCTTCCAATGTTTCATGCCAGGTCATGTGCGTTCCCTCGTGGGCGATCTCTCAACTATGGGTTTCCAGCGGGCATTCAGGACCGTTTTCTCTGGGCTGCCTTATACGCCAATTCGTCAATCTCCCGGAAATCCCGGCGACCAGAGCGAGAGCGTACCTGATTCAAGGCTTCCAACATATCTAGATAACGTATGCCAATCGGGCTGCGCTTCATGCTCCCTCGAAGCAGGCCCGCCTGTTTCAACAACCCCGCTGCGTTGGAGTTCCAAACGGCGAACAATCCGGGATTACTTAAGCACAGGAGATAGGAAGGAAATTCTTTTCCCGCGCCAGCCATTCGGTAGGCTCCATCGGGCGCGGCGCACTCGTCGAAACGGCCTTCCAGCTTGATATTATCATAGAGCAAAAAGTCGAAACCGTCTCTCATATCTTCGATTGAGTTGGTCTTGAACTGAACGGTATCTCGGCCTCCCGACGCCCGGTACAACTCCAGCGCTTGGGTCAGGTCCAAAGTCTCCAGCGCGTCCTGCTGGAGCCAGCCGCGAAATTCCTCAGACCGCTGCCATTTCTTGCGCCGGTACGCCTGCAAGCGCCCGTCTTCCTCGACCAGGGTAAATAGCTCTTGGAGATCAGGCATCGGCCTAGCCCGCCGTCCGCGCAGCCCCTTGGTTCGCCGCCGCCCCGATATCCCGCCGCCATCTTGCTCCTTGGAAGTTGATACGTTCCAGCCTGGAATAGGCTCTCTGCCTGGCCTGTTCGATGTTGTCTCCGCCACCGACGACCGTCAAAACGCGGCCTCCAGCGGTGACGGCAGGACTGCCAAGCCCCCCGGCGCCCAACTTGGTACCGGCGTGAAAGACCATTGTGTCCCCAGGTCCGTCTTTCTCTAGGCCGGTGATCTCAAAGCCGGTTTCATAGTCGCCGGGGTACCCGTCAGAGACCATGACGACGCCAACATAGTTCTTGGATTCCCACCGCACTGAGGCGCGGTCCAGGTTGCCCTCCGCGCAGGCCAGCATCAGATCCAATGGGTCCGAGGCTAACAGAGGCATCACCACCTGCGTCTCTGGGTCGCCCAAGCGGCAGTTAAACTCCAGCACCTTGGGCCCGGTATCGGTCAGCATCAGCCCCGCGTACAAGACACCCTTGTAAGGGGAGCAGCGCTCGGCCATGGCCCGGAGCACCGGCTTCATGATGGTCTCCTCAACCTCCGATTCCAATCGGGGAGTCCACATCTCCGGCTGCGCGACGAAACTGCCCATGCCCCCGGTGTTGGGACCTTGGTTGCCGTCTTCCAGCCGTTTGTAATCGCAGGCAGCCACCAATGGAGCGATATTCTCTCCATCGCAGAAGGCAAAGACGCTCACCTCCGGCCCGCTCAGGTACTCCTCCAAAACAACTGTGTCCCCGGCCTCGCCAAATGCCCGCTCCGACAGGCACAGTTTCACCGCAGCGCGAGCCTGGCCGGAGTCCTCGCAGAGGATGACGCCTTTGCCCGCCGCCAACCCGTCAGCCTTCACAACCAGGGGGCCAGGGTGACTATTGATGTAGGCTTCGGCGCTGGCCTCCTCCCAAACACTGGCAAAGTCCGGGCATGGGACCCCTGCATCCCGCATCAAGTCTAATGCAAAGCTTTTGCTGGCTTCTAACTGGGCGGCAGCTTTGGTTGGGCCGAAGACCGGCACTCCCAGATCAATCAGCCGGTCGGCCAGTCCCAGAGCCAAAGGAGCCTCGGGGCCAACCACCACTAAGTCCGCAGAAATCTCAAGGGCGGCGGCGACCAATGCGTCCAAGTCGCTGGACCGGATGTCCAGATTCTCCGCCAGTTCGGCTGTCCCGGCATTGCCAGCGGCAACCCAAAGACGTGTCAGGTTGGGACTCTGATTGATCCGCCAAGCCAGAGCATGCTCCCTGGCTCCGGACCCAACAATCAAGACATTCACGAGTGGGACTCGGTTTTGTGGGGATCGGAGTGACTAATCGTCATGTTGGTTATTTATAGTCATCATGGTAGTGGAGAGACGTCGCCCCCTCTCTAACTCTCCCTCCTTCCGCGGAAGGACGATGGGGAGAGAACTTTGATTCGGCCAAAGAATCCCTTCCCTCGTCCGGGGGAAGGTTAGGATGGGGGCGTTCATCTGCGCTAGCCCGCTCCCGATCTGCCGGCTAACGCCTACTCCCACTCGATGGTGCCTGGGGGTTTGCTGGTGATATCGTAGACCACCCGGTTCACGCCGGGGACTTCGTTGACGATGCGATTAGACATCCGGGCCAGTACTTCATATGGCAGCCGCACCCAGTCGGCGGTCATGGCGTCCTCGCTGGACACCGCCCGAATGGCGCAAACGTAGCCGTAGGTCCGGTAATCGCCTTGCACTCCCACCGTTCGGCTGTCGCTGAGGACGGCGAAGCTCTGCCACAAGGTGTCATATAGATTAGCGGCTTTGATCTCGTCGATGACGATCCAGTCGCACCTTCGCACCATATCCAGCTTTTCTCTGGTGACCTCCCCTAAAACCCTGATGGCCAATCCTGGTCCGGGGAACGGCTGACGGTAGACCATCTCACCGGGCAGGCCAAGGGCCAACCCAACTTCGCGAACCTCATCCTTAAACAGATAACGAAGCGGTTCGACAAGTTCGAGCTTCATGTTCTCGGGCAGGCCGCCGACGTTGTGGTGGGTCTTGATGCGGGCGGAGGTTCGATTCTCAGGGGACTCGCTTTCAATCACGTCGGGGTAAAGAGTGCCCTGGGCCAGGAAATCAGTTTGCTCCAGGCCCTCCGCAGTATCCTCGAAAACCCGGATGAACTCCTCCCCGATGACCTTGCGCTTGATCTCAGGATCTATGACCCCCACTAGTTTGTCTAAGAACCGGTCCGTGGCGTCAACATAGATAAGATTTAGGCCCAAGCCGCGTTTGAACGTGGCCTGAACCCGTTCAGCCTCTTCCAGACGCAGCAGCCCATTGTTCACGAAGATGCAGGTGAGTTGGTCGCCGATGGCCCGATGCAACAATGCGGCGGTGACTGCCGAATCCACTCCGCCGGATAGGGCGCAGATCACCCTTCCGTTGCCCACCTGTTTCCTGATGTTATTTATGGAATCGTGGACCACGTTGCCCGGTGTCCAGTCGCCCTTGCAGCCACAAGCCCCAAACAGGAAATTCTTGAGTATGTCCTGTCCCAGCGGCGTATGGTTCACTTCTGGGTGGAACTGGATGCCGAAAAGGTTGTCTCCGTTGCCAATGGCGGCCACCGGGGAGTTCTCGGTGTAGGCCATGCCGGTAAAACCCGGTGGCAATGTTTCAACGCGGTCGCCGTGACTCATCCAAACTTGGAACGATGGTGGAAGATCGTTGAATAGGACGGAACCGGACTCGGCGCCATCTTGATGTAAGACCGCGTAACCGTACTCCTGTTTTTCACCCGGAGTAACCTTCCCGCCAAGCTGGTGCACCAGAGCCTGCATGCCGTAGCAGATACCCAAGACCGGCAGATGGCGTTCGAAGACCCAATCGGGTATCTGCGGCGCTCCATCTTCATAAACGCTGGCCGGGCCGCCGGAGAGGATCACGCCTTTGGGATTCAGGTGTTTCACCGCGTCCCAGTCGCCCTTGGATTGGGCGATGACCGAGTAGACCTTTAGTTCCCGTATACGGCGGGCGATGAGGTGACTGTACTGCGACCCAAAGTCGATCACGACGACCCCTTCACTGACGGATCGCCTCCCTTCCTCATCTTCTGGGCCGACACCCTCCATCCCTTTGGCAATCTCGAGATAGGCCGAAACCTCCAGGTCATCGCTGGTGGCGACCCGGCGTCCTTGGGGCAGCTTGCTTTCAGTCGTGGCTCGACCTCCTAGTTGGCCTAATTCGTTTATCTTGGTCCCCGTGCGTGCCGGAAATTAAAGAGCAATCTTGAGAGCCTAGGTGGCCTCGCCAAATCGCGCTACGTAACGCCGATAATTATACCGGCTGAGCATGGGGGAGTATAGCGTCCACGCTCGACATAAAGTCAACCGGTTCACAGGGAAAAACCGGCTGATCTAAGCGGCGTTTTATAGGCCATCAACCGGCCTGAATATGAGTCCCTGTGATATACTTCGCCCGCCGCAGACGCCAGCATTCCGGGGCGTGGATCAGTAGTGTCGGATACCCAAAACATTATCAACTCGGAAGACTTGGAACGGGCGGTCCGGCATCTCAAGGATGGTGGGGTCGTGGCCATGCCGACAGATACCCTGTACGGGCTGGCCGCCGATGTTTTCAACCCCTCCGCCATTGACCGGGTCTTCGCCGCCAAAGACCGCAGCGAAAACCTGGCGTTGCCGGTGTTAGTGAACGGCTGGGAACAGGCCAAAATAGCGGGCAAAGAGATTCCGCCGCAGGCCAAGCGTTTGGCGGATCGTTTCTGGCCCGGAGCATTGACCATGGTGATGCTGAAGGCCGATGACCTGCCCGACCGCCTAACGGCGGGAGGCCCAACGGTGGCGGTCCGGATGCCAGCACATCCAGTGCCCATCGAATTGATCAATGGCCTGGGCGGCCCAATCACCGGCACCAGCGCCAACATCAGCGGCGGGCACGACCCTTCAAATTTAGAAGAGTTAATCACCCAGATGGGCAACCGGGTGGACTACATCATCAAGAGCGGCCCGTCGCCCGGGGGCAAGGCATCAACGGTAGTTGACATAACACACCTGCAACCCAAACTGTTAAGGGAAGGGGTTATTCCATTTAGCCAGGTGCTGACAGCCTGGAACTCGGCTTCGGATTAGGAGATACGACATCCCACAACCGGAGAAAATCCAACCCTATCAGCAAGCCCTAGAAGAAGAACTCAGGGTTGTTTTCGAATCCAGGACGGG
Organism: Chloroflexota bacterium; assembly: GCA_027624135.1. Classification (GTDB taxonomy): domain Bacteria; phylum Chloroflexota; class Dehalococcoidia; order Lucifugimonadales; family UBA3495; genus UBA9611. The sequence continues at coordinate 4,495 of JAQBXL010000067.1, read as the reverse complement.
CTTCTTATATGACGTGTTGCGCTACCACCTGGGCTGGGTGGACCAACAGGGAGAGCCTCAGGCGGGTTCCGCTCCCTTGAGCTTGCAACCCGCTCTGGCCCTGGCTTCCTGCGAGGCGTTGGGCGGCGACTTCCGTAACGCCCTTCCGGTTGCAGCCAGCGTGGAACTGATCTACAACTTCACTCTGATCCACGGCGACGTTCAGGCGGGACGGGCCGATCCCGGAAACAGACCCAGCGTCTGGTGGGTCTGGGGTCCGGCCCAAGCTATCAACGCCGGAGACGGATTACACGCCCTGGGGCGCACCACCATGATGCGCCTGGCCCAGAATGAGGTCCCCGCCGAGAAGGTCTTGAGAGCAGTCCGGTCACTGGACATGGCCTGCCTCACACTCTGCGAGGGCCAATACATGGACCTGCAATTTCAGGACCAAATGATGATCACCACCGCAGCCTACATGGACATGATTGGGCGTAAGGCCGGAGCCCTGGCCGCCTGTGCCGCCGAGTCGGGAGCGTTGACCGCCGGGGCCGGCGACGAAGCCTGCGCCAAGCTGGGACAATTGGGCATGAAAATGGGTATGGCCTGGCAGATCGCCCGGGACATCGACGACTTCTGGGGAGAACGCGGCGACGGCATGACCCCCAGCAACGTACTCAATAAGAAGAAGAGCCTTCCGTTGGTGCACACCCTGGAAAATTCAAGTGTCAGCGTCAAACGGGAATTGGGCTCCATATATATGAAGCGGGTCCTAGAGACAGACGACATCGCCAAGATGATCGAGATTCTCGACAGCACCGACGCGCGCCAGGCTTCCCACGGCAAGGCCCAAGAATTGGTCGATCAGGCCTTGGCCGGTCTCGAGGGGGTCTCTGGAATCACCCGAGAGGGGATGGACACCCTGGCAGACCTGGGCCAGTGGGCAGTAGCGGGAGGCCGGTGATGGCGAAGCGCACGTTAGACCAGTTGGATGTGGCCAGCAAGAAGGTGCTCGTACGGGTGGACTTCAACGTGCCCATCGACCAGGGAATCGAAGGCATTGCCCTCTACGACCAGCGACTGCGGGCCACTCTGCCGACCATCCGCTACCTTATCGATCAGGGCAGCAGGGTGGTCCTCTGTTCCCACCTGGGCCGTCCAAACGGCAAGGTCGTCGAGGGACTACGTTTGGCCCCCGTGGGTGACCGGCTGGCGATGCTCCTGGAACGCCCCGTGAAAAGCGTGCCCGAGATCATCGGCCCGGTGGTGGAAAGCGCAATCTCAGAGATGGCCCCAGGAGACGTACTGCTGCTGGAGAACCTCCGCTTCCATCCAGGTGAAGAGAAGAACGACGGCGCATTCGCCTGTGAACTCGCCGACACGGTAGATTGTTTCGTGATGGATGCCTTCGCCGTGGCCCACCGGGCCCATGCGTCCACAACCGGAATCACCAAGTTCCTACCCTCAGCAATGGGACTCCTGGTCCAACGAGAAGTGGAGTCCATGGGGCGGGCGGTGGAATCTCCGGAGAAGCCCATGGCGGCGCTATTGGGCGGCGCTAAGGTGAGCGACAAGATATTATTGCTGGACAACATGCTGGAGAACCTGGACTACCTGTTGATCGGCGGGGGCATGTGCGTTACCTTCCTGCATGCGATGGGGTATTCCACCGGGGCGTCCAGGATCGAAGAGGACCGTCTGGATTTCGCCCGAGAGATCATGGAACGCGCCGAGGCTGCCAACATCAATTTGCTTCTGCCCGACTACGTGGTGATCGCCAACGAGTTCGCCGCCGACCCCGGCGAAACCGATGTGATGCACGTCGGTGACGTCCCCGACGGTTGGTACATCATGGACATCGCCCCTGAATCAGCGGAGAAATTCTCCCAAGCGCTGGCTGGCTGCAAGACCATCATCTGGAACGGCCCCATGGGCGTGTTCGAGATGCCCAGGTTCAGCCAGGGCACCCGCACCGTAGCCGATGCCATCGCCGGGCTGAGCGGCGTGACCACCGTGGTGGGCGGTGGTTCAACCGCCGAAGCCGTGGAAGAATTGGGACTGATGGACAAGATGACCCACGTCTCCACGGGCGGTGGGGCATCGCTGGAGTTCCTAGAGGGCAAAGAACTGCCTGGCATAGCAGCTTTGCCAGACGCCTAGATTTTCCTGATCAAGCGCAAAACCGCCAACAGGCCGGGGTGATAAGCTTTAAGCCGAGAGGTTAGAACGTGATAGATGTAGAAGAACTGAGAGATTGTTACACCAACACACCGTCGAAGATTGTGTTGTTGGTGGCCGACGGGCTGGGCGGGCTGGCCCACCCGGATACCGGCAAGTCCGAACTTGAGACCGCCCATACGCCCAACCTGGACGCACTGGCCCAGGTAAGCGCCTGCGGATTGACCACTCCGGTGTTGCCCGGCGTAGCCCCCGGAAGCGGCCCCGGCCACCTGGCCCTTTTCGGCTACGATCCGCTGAAGCATCAGATCGGACGGGGCGCCCTGGAAGCCCTGGGGATCGAGGTTGAGCTGGCGCCGGGAGATGTGGCTGCCAGGGGCAACTTCTGCACGGTGGACGGCGACGGACTGCTGGTGGACCGCCGCGCCGGCCGGATCCCCACCGAACTGAGCGCCCCCATCTGCGAACGGCTGGACCGGATCGAGCTTCCCGGTGTGCAGGTGGACGTTTTCTCTGTGCAAGACTACCGCTTCGTGCTTCGGCTGCGAGGTGAAGGACTGTCAGAAGCCGTGACGGAGACCGACCCCCAGGTCACAGGCGTAAAGGCCTTGCCTTCGAAGGCGATAAAGCCCGAGGCCCAGAAAACCGCAGACCTGGTCAACCAGTTCGTAGAACAGGCGGCGCGGTTGATGCGCGAAGAAGACCGGGCCAACATGTTGCTGCTACGCGGGTTCGCCCAGATGCCGTCTCTGCCTCCCATGGGCGAGGTCTACCGGTTAGACCCAGCCGCCATTGCCGCCTACCCGATGTACCGAGGCTTGGCCAGCGTGGCCGGCATGAAGGTCATTAGCACTGGACGCACGTTCACCGACGAGGTGAAGACGCTCCGGGAGAATTGGGATAAGCACGACTTCTTCTTCATCCATTACAAGCCGGCCGACGCGGCTGGAGAGGACGGAGACTTCGACGCCAAAGTGAAGTGCCTCGAGGACCTGGACCAGTTTATCCCGGAGATACTCGAACTGGAGCCTGACGTTTTGATGATTGCCGGTGACCACTCCACTCCAGCGATCATGGCCGCCCATAGCTGGCACCCGGTGCCCTTCATGCTCCATTCCAAGCTCACAAAGGGCCAGGGGATTCCGACGTTTGATGAGAAGGCCTGCGCCTTGGGGGCACTAGGCAGCATACCGGCCACCAGCGTAATGGTCTTGGGGTTATCCCACGCTGGCAAGATGACCAAGTTCGGTCCCTAGCGGCCGGCGCGCCGGGTTTCCATATTGCAGGGTTTCCCTGAAGTGTGCTTCTATCTCGGCTGCCTGAATTCTCTTGTCGCCACTTATATTCCATCCTTCAACTGGAGTTAACGCAATGCCTGCCTTGGTCGTCGCTGGAAACTGGAAGATGAACACCACCGTCCCAGAGGCTACCGCCCTAGCTTTTGGAGTTAAAAATGGGGCTGCCGCTGTGACCGGAGTGGAGCTAGTGCTCTGTCCTCCCTTCGTCTCCTTGTCCGCTGTGAAAGATGCAGTCGCCGGTTCTGCGGTCAAAGTGGGCGCTCAGAACATGCACTTTCAGGAATCCGGCGCCTACACCGGAGAAGTATCGCCTGGCATGCTCCGGGGTCTCTGCGATTACGTGATACTAGGCCACTCGGAACGCCGCCAGATGTTCGGCGAGACAGACGAATCAGTCAACAGCAAGATCAAGGCAGGTCAGGCAGTTGGCTTGAAACCCATACTGTGCGTTGGCGAAACCCTGGAGCAACGGGAACAAGGCAAAGCCGCAGACGTTATCAGCGGTCAGGTCCGCGCGGGACTGGATGGAGTAACCGACACCTCCGGCCTGATAATTGCCTACGAGCCGATCTGGGCCATCGGCACCGGCCAAGCTGCAACGCCCGAGACTGCCGCAGAGATCATGGGCGGGCCTATCTTCGAGACCCTGCGCAGCCTATTTTCCGCAGCCGCCGACAGCATATCTCTGCTCTACGGCGGCAGCATGAACGCCAGCAACGCCGGTGAATACGCCGCCCAAGACTGCATCCACGGCGGGTTGGTGGGGGGAGCAGCGCTCCAGGCCGACCAGTTCCTCCAGGTAGCGGCCGCTGTCGCCAGCGCCAAGGGTTAATCAACCGGCTTAGAATGAATTGTGCCGATTAGCAGAGAGGAACTAGAGGAAGGTCAGTTCGACCTGACTTTTCCGATCATCCGAATTCTTACTGATCGTCCAGAACTCGGGTTTAGCACCAATGAAATTCGAGATCTTCTTAGCCCACATTTCCCATATGGCTAAAAAGCTCTCTCAGTAATGCGTCGCTGTTATTTCAATTGTTGTC
>JAQBXL010000066.1 GCA_027624135.1 Chloroflexota bacterium | reverse complement strand
ATCCTCTCCTACAGTGCCATCAGTTGCTCACTTCCCCCCAAATCTGAGCACTTACTCTTGACATTGTTAATGAGGATAGTATACATTTCACCAATTCATATCGAGTTTACATCCATTAACATCAATTATATATCATATCAATTTACGATTTGTGTCAGTAATCCAACGAACACATTACAAAACTCTAAAATTTAGCCGTTAATTCGTAATATTAAAGAATGGTATCGTTAATGTCGGCCGGGAGTCAAAAGAGCTGCTAACCTGAAGAAGCAAACTCACATCACGATCCCCAGGGAACCAGAGTCCCCAAATCTAGGAGGGCAAAATAATGCGATCTATTAGTTTTTCCAGAATTGTCTCCAAAATTTCACCATCCCAAATAATAGGCATGGCGGTCATCCTCGTGCTACTGCTAAGTCTGGCTTGTGGCGCTGCGGCAACCACCGCACCTGATGCGACCTCAGATTCCCCTGCTTCTCCAGATACCGGCAGTTCTTCGGTGGCGCCTACGGCCGTACCCAGGGCTACTTCGGTACCGGTCATAGCATCGAGCGATGTCAACCCCGGCAAGGTCACCTACATGGTGGGTAGCTTCGCCAATGAGAGAATGACCTACTGTCTGGCTGGCGGTGGTGGCCACGACTACGGCCGGCAAATTCATGCATTCTTGATTGAATCTGGAGTGGAAGCCGGCGCCAGGGTGCTGAAACCGGGGATAGCCACCGATTGGAGTGTGTCAACCGATGGTAAGACCTGGTCCATAACCATCCGAGATGGAGTCAAATTCCACGACGGCAGCGAACTTACGGTCGACGATGTTGTTTCGACCCTCAAATGGGCGACTGGTCCTGAGGCCAAAGAATACTCCACCGGTGGTGGGTGTATCAGCCAGTCTCAACTGGTACAGTCAGTAGAGAAGACTAGCCCAAATGAAGTCAGTATAAGCTACGGTGACGTGTACACCCAATTCGAGTCCTACTTTTCATCGTCCACCGGCGTTTGGATCGGCACGGTCTACCCTGCGGGATTCGGCCAGGATATATCGGTTATCCATGATGAGGCGGCGGAAGAAGCCTTCGATCGGAATCCCATAGGGGCCGGTATATTCCAGCTGGCAGACCACAAGGCCTCGGAGTCGATGACTTTTGAGAGGTTTGATGATCATTACTGGCAGCCGGCGAACGGATTTGATGAAGACCGCAGACCGCGGTTCCAGACCTTTGAATTGGTACTGGTGCCTGAACCTTCGACTCGCGTGGCGGCCCTGCGGGCCGGTGAGGCTGACATCGCTCCGGTTAGCCTGTCGGCCAAGGCCCAGATTGAGTCCGGGGGAGGACGGTTGATGTACGCACAGGAAGGCGCCTACTTCGGCCTCAAACTGATGGGTAGCTGGGTAGAAGGGCATCCCTTCAACGACATTAAAGTCCGGCAAGCATTGAACTACGCCATTAATCGAGAAGCCATACGAGACCGGCTCTACGGAGGATCGAAGGTAATGGTCTTGAAGGGCTGGATGGAGGTCACTCCTAGCAGCTTGGGCTATACCCCAGAGTTGGACCCTTTCCCCTATGACCCGGTCAAGGCCCGAGAACTGCTGGCTGAAGCCGGCTACGCTGGCGGTGAAGGGTTTATTGACCCAGTGATCATTCTAACCTGGCCTTCTACCGGTGTGCCCAACATGCCCGAGGCCGCCCAGCTAGTGGGCGAGATGTGGCGGGCCGAACTCGGCATTAACCCAGAGGTACGGGTCAGTGAGGAGGCCGACGTGAAGAAGCTGACCAGGCTGAGTGACGGTGGTTTGGGTCAAGTGCTGTTCCGGGATAACGAGACTGAGTTGGATCCGTCCGATATGCTGCAGACTGACTACGGTGCCGCCCCAACCCGCTCGGACTACTCTACCCGGGACCCGGAGATTAATGCGATGTCCCTGGCGGCCAGTCGAATAATAGATCCCGCCCAGCGGTGGCCGGCGGTGAGCGGCGCCTACAAGCGGTTCCGGGACGAATCCTTTGAACAGAGCTTTGGGTACATAAATATACCCTTTGGAGTTGGGCCGCGGATCCAAACCTGGGAACCTTACCCGCTGGCATTCTACCCCACTGCCTTGCATACCATTAGCTTGAAGTAAATCTTATTAATTGGCACCATCTTGAGCGGCGTAGCGTCCCGGTGTAAGGGAAACGTTACGCCGCCAAATCAATGTCTACCTGGGCCGGCGGGTACTCCAGTTCAGTGCGCTCTCACTTAAAGAAGGCTAGAGCCTAACTAGCCAAGTGGTAATTAGAGTTAGTCTGGGAGTAGACCATGAAGGGTTTTGTCCTCTCTAGGTTGTTTCAGGCGATAGTCACCATGTTGATTCTGAGCGTGGTCGTGTTCCTTAGCGTCAGGATTACGGGGGACACCGCGGCCTATATGATGGGCCCGGATGCGGGTCGCTTCGAATATGAAGCTATGCAGAAAAAACTGGGACTGGATCGACCTTTGGTGGTCCAATACCTGGACTTTCTCACTGACCTGGTGCGGGCCGACTTTGGCAAGTCCCACTTCCTGGAGCGCCCCGCTCGTGATGTACTTTTTGAACGTCTGCCCGCCACGCTGCAATTGGCTGGCGCGGCATTCTTATTATCAATAGTTGTGGGCGTGCCCTTGGGCGTACTGTCGGCCATAAAACGGGACAGTTTCATTGACAATTTTGGCAAGCTCTTTGCAACGATGGGCATTGCCACCCCCAACTTCTGGATAGCCATCATGTTGATTATGCTCTTTGGAGCGATACTGGGCTGGCTGCCAACCTATGGCCGAGGGGGACCTGACCACCTAATATTGCCCGCCTTTGTTTTAGGGTGGTCTGCTATGGCTGGCATGGTGCGCTTGGGCCGGTCCAGTATGCTAGAGGTGCTGGACAGCGAATACGTCAAGTTTGCCCGGGTCAAGGGCCTCAGTGAGCGTCTAGTCGTGTGGAAACATGCGCTCAAAAACGCCACCATACCTTTGCTAACCTTTTCCGGTCTAACCCTGGCCGGGTTGTTAAATGGCTCAGTGGCGGTGGAAGTCGTCTTTGCCTGGCCCGGGATAGGGAGACTTATGTTGCAGGGGATCAATGCCCGGGATTTCCCGATCGTACAGGCCACGGTCATGGCATCGGGACTATTCTATATCATCACTGCCCTGTTGGTGGACATCCTCTATGCATACGTAAATCCCCGTATCAGGTATCAATAGGGAGAAGAAGCGATGGCCACGCAGGTAAGTCTAAGTACCAGGCGAATTGAGTGGATGCTTGAACTTCCCGGACGTGCGGCGAAGCTGCGTCTTCCGTGGATACCGATTACTATTGTCTCTATACTCTTAATTTGCGCGCTGTTCGCGCCCTTGCTCGCTTCTCATGATCCCGAATTTGTTAGTATATTCGATTCTCGAATTGCTCCTGGAGAAAGCCTGAGTCATCCCTTAGGCACCGACATATTGGGCCGAGACATCTTGGCCCGTCTGATATTCGGTGCTCGTACTGCTATTTTGATTAGTCTAGTAGCTCTCGGCACCGGGGCTGTTGTGGGATCGGCTTTGGGATTGATCGCTGGCTATCGAGGTGGGTGGGCTGACATTCTAATTATGCGCAGCGCCGATGCAGCTCTGGGCTTTCCCACGATCTTGGTAGCCATGATAGTGGTCACTATCCTGGGTACTGGCATCGAAAACATTATCTTAGCAGTAGTGCTAACTGTATGGGCCAGATTCGCACGTATGATACGAGGTGATGTCCTGTTCATCAAGGAGCTAGACTTTGTGATCTGCGCCAAAATCGCCGGGGTTTCCGATTCAATGATAATCATGCGTCATATCTTCCCCAACACTATCAACACGCTGATGGTTGTGACCAGCTTGCTGGTTGGACAAGTCATTCTGCTGGAGGCCTCCTTGAGCTTTTTAGGACTGGGGCTTCCTCCAGGGGCACCGGCCTGGGGTATTATGGTTTCCGAAGGTAAGTCCGAAATCCTAGCGGTATGGTGGCTATCTCTCTTCCCAGGCTTGGCCATCACTATCGTAGTCCTGTCCTTCAACTTCTTCGGGGACTGGCTGCGGGATACCCTGGACCCCAAACTGCGTCGGGCGTGATCTGCTTTTTGACACGTTTCGGATTTAGACTCCCGCCTAAATGGACTTAAGACAATCGACCTCATTATCGCCCTCACAGCATGCTCAATGCAGAGCCGTACAGTACATACTTTGGCGGCGAAAAAAATTTACTCTGTGATTGCATTGCATTAAACGTGCTAAGGGCCTATAAAAATATTAGTTGCCGATTTGGCTGATGCGATTAGGTCATGAAAGCGCCAGCCAAACGCGGGCGGATGGTATAGTTCCATGGATGTAGCGAACATATTTTACAGCGTCCCTCTGGCCATCGATAGTGTCATCGACCGAAACCGGGAACTAAATTTGTTACAGGCCCTTAGTTTAGCGTCGGTGTTCGGATGATGAAGCCAACTTCAACTGAGGAAACAGAGACCCCATTAGGCCTTGAAACCGCGCTTGCCCGATACAAATTGGGGAAATGCCCTTGCTGCGGCAAAGGTATGGGAGAACCCAGAGGTTTAGAATATCGGAGAGGAGTCCGGGATATCTACTGTCACTCCTGCAAGAAACCGTGGCCCTTCGAAATGGATGTAGTTAAAATGGGGCTCGAACTATCGCTCCGAAAAATTCCACAGCCAGATGCTACGGACGTAAGCCCAACTGATATCGTCGGAGAACCATCTCCACATGCTGTAAGACTGAGACTCTTTACAGGTTTGATCGGCTTTTTTGGGTTCTGGAGACGATAAACTGAGTTAGATAAAATAACCCATTTGCATACGCTAACCGCAGCAAATGGCCTGAACCATCGCGGATAGCTACGCCGCCAGCAGAGCTAATGTCAAAAGCTGTGGAAATTCCTTCCAGCCCTTGGTTTAGTTAAGCCGCCGTAGGAACCATGGACGACCAGGTCTTGGGCTGAAGGATTCCCTCCTTGAAGACACATCCCTCCAGCACCATGGTCATCAAGTTCTCGCCACCATTCAACGCCCGCCAGTTGCCGCTGAGCCTTTCCACCACCTTGAACACCAGGTAGAGGACATTGTCCCGACGGCGCATCCGCCGGGTCGCATCGGTCCGCAGCCTGACTCCACTGAAGGTGGATTCAATGGGGTTGCTGGTCCGCAGATGGACCAAGTGTTCTCTGGGATAGTGGTAGAAGGTGACGAAGTCTGCCCAGTCCCGCAACACCGTTTCCGCCGCCGCCCCCTGACCCAAGGAATGTAGCTCCGCCACATACTCGTCCCGGCGCTCCTCACAGAGAGCCTGGGTTTCTGATTCCCACATCTCCCGCAAGCGACGGCGGGCCTCGGCCTGGAGCCGTTTGGGCAGCTTGCTCTGTACGTTGAGCACCCGGTGGTTCCAACAGCGCTGGTGTTCGGTGGTAGGAAAGACCTGGTCCAGGGCGGCCCATAGACCCAAAGCGCCGTCACCCACCGCGGCCAGGGGCGGGTCCAGACCCCGATCCCGCAAGGCCCTCAGCACCTCAGACCAACTCTCGGAGCTCTCCCGGTAGCCCGACTCCATCGCCAGCAACTCCTTCTGTCCGTCTTCCCGAGCCCCCAGGATACACAGCAGGGCCACCTTCTCTGGCTCGTCCCCAGCGGCCAGGTAAATCCCATCGGCCCAGATGTAGGCATAGCGGTGTTCTGCCAAAGGCCGCTGCCGCCAATCCTGGTACTCCAGACCCCAGTGCTCCGTCAGGCGCACCACCGTATTAGCCGATAAAGCCGTGGTCTCTCCCACCAACTCCCGAAACACCGGCTCAAAGTCTCCGGTAGCCAGCCCTTCCAGATAAAGGCGGGCGAACAACTGCTGGGTGGACTGGGAGGCACGTTGGTAACGCTGCACTACTTGAGAGTGAAACCCCTGAGGCGCTACTTCCTGGGGCACCTGGGACACCCGCGGCACCCGCACCGTCACTGGTCCCAAGCCGACCGTCAACTCCCGAGCCAGATGGTAGCCATTGCGGTATCCGCGAAACTGGGCGCTTCGCCCATAGCGGTGCCGGCCCAAGAAAGCGTTCACTTCTTCCTCCAGTACCGTCGCTAGCATCTGCCGGGCTCCTTCCCTGACGTAAGCTTCCAGGGCATCTGGGACTTCATTGATCTCCTGCTGGTTTCCTGGTTTCTGGTATGATCTGTTCAAGGCGTATCCCTCCAGTTCCCCTTGCGGGGTGTTTCTTTTCGCTGGAAGGGTACGCCTTCTTCTCAGTCGGCGTCACCAATTTCCACAACTTCTGATATTAGCTCCCGCCAGCATTCCCACCCGAACCAATTCTCTAGGTGAGAAGGGTGTTCTCAGATATGTATCACAGTATGGTTCCACCCTTGTATGTTAAAAGGTAGGTACATAGTGTACCTATCAAGGTGCGACAGATCGATAGGCCCGAGGTCTTCATAAGACCGTGGGGGAGCGTGGATCGTCGCACCATATCCTAATTGAGCCCGAACAGTTGCATGAGCCTTATAGCTCGTATTCTGCAAGGATGGGCCGTGAGGGAAGATAGCATATGAGCAATGAAGGGATATATGTGGGTATCGACGTCTCCAAAGCCCAACTAGACATAGCAGTGCGTCCCACACAAGACCAATGGAACTGCCCTAACAGCAACGCAGGTATTGCTCGGTTGACCAAACGCCTAAATCGCTTAGATCCACAGCTGATAGTTCTAGAAGCCACTGGAGGCTATGAGATTCCATTGACTGCGGCACTGGCGGCTGGGCAGTTACCAGTAGTGGTGATCAATCCCCGTCATGCCAGGGACTTTGCCAGGTCCACTGGAAGGTTGGCCAAGACCGATACCTTAGATGCTCAGGTATTGGCTCACTTTGCCGACGCTGTACGTCCTCAGGTTCGTCCTCTCCCAGATGAAAGAGTGCAGGAACTTGCATCCATGGTTTCACGGAGACTACAGATCGTGGAGATGCTGACCGCAGAGAATAATCGGCTTCAGAGAGCCTCCCCTTCGGTGCGTGGGAATATCGAGGGACACATCAAATGGCTTGGTAAGTCATTAGCTGACATTGATGAAGAGTTGAAAGAGTCCATTGTGAAAAGCCCCATCTGGAAACAGAAAGTCGAGGTATTGAGATCTACTCCTGGTATTGGTCCCGTCTCTTCTGTGACTCTGGTTGCTGAGTTACCTGAACTGGGTAGCCTTAATCGCAAGCAAATAGCAGCCCTGGTGGGTGTGGCTCCATTCAATCGTGACAGTGGCATGATGCGAGGAAAACGTACCATCTGGGGAGGAAGAGCAAAGGTGAGGGCGGTTCTTTACATGGCAGCCTTGACTGCTTCCAGGCATAACTCTGTGATTAGAACTTTCTATCAGCGTCTGTGTGCCGCGGGAAAGCCCAAGAAGGCGGCCTTAACCGCTTGCATGCGGAAACTGCTTATCATTCTTAACGCTATGGTCAGACATGCAACACCCTGGCAGCCCCACTTTACGCAGCCGTGCTCGCCGGTTATCAGCGCGGCCCGAAACCTTGAAGGCGTAAGCGTAGTACGCGGCCATTGACGGGGAAGAGATGTTTGGGGCGGAGGGTGAATAAAGCGGAGTAAGAAAAGAAACTAAATTACGTGCTACCTCTTGACTTTCAACACAGTTGCTCCCCCGTCTCCACCTGCTACGAAATGAAGCCCCAACCGAAGAAGGTTGGGGCTTTTTGTGCTCAAATCTCTGGACGGGGAGACGGACCTATTGACGACAAACCATCTCCCCGTCCAGAGGACCTCACCCCTAGTTAAATCCCATTAGTCAATGGGGTCCCAGGGCGGCAACACGATTGGTTCCAAATTCACCGCTTCCTGTAACTCCTCAGAAAGATAGCTCTTGAGTCCCGCGACCGCGCACATGTACTCGGCGAACCAGGAGTCATTCATCAAGAAGAACCCCTTGTCGCCTACCTTGTTATCCCAGTTATTCTCCACCCGCCAGCGTCGGAGTTCCCCGTCAACAAAATCCACCCCGGTGAACAACAATGCGTGGGTAATGCCGGTCTGGTCGTATTCTAGCCGGGCTGCCTTGTCCAGGGAGAATTCTTTCGGAAATAGGATCAATTGCGCCAGGACCTAATCCCCGAGGGCAAACAAGGGTCAGCGATGAATTCGCTTCCGGATGGTGGTGGCCAGCATTTTCTTGGTCACCACCACCTCAGCCAGCTGGAACACCAACCGCAGGGCACTGCGCATCAACCGCCCTCCCGTCTTGATCAGCCGGGTCTGCAAACTTGTCGGCACGCATTAGAGCATGGCATAACGAGTAAGCGAACGGGCCAAAATTGGTCGATTATTTGCGGGTGGTTTTAAGCCCGCCCGTAGGTAGGAAAAAACGGGCGGGAGAGGGTATCCCTTTGTTTGCGGTGGGCACCTCCGCCCCGATACTGCCAGATTAACCAAAATGAGCCAGAAAGGTTAATCTGGCCAGGTGAGGGCAGATGGCATCAGATACCGCGCTGGCAACATACCAGCCGGGGAACCTCCCGAAACTAACCAAAACTGCCCGACGTGCAGCCTGACGTGACAGAATAAACCAAGAAAGTCAGGTCGTTGCACTGAGGCCGGGCCCCACCAAGGATGCAGCTAGCCATTCACCAACTTGTAGGCGTAACTCCTGCTGATGCCGAGAGTAGCAGCGATCTCTCCGTAGGTGTAGCCGCTCGCATGCATCTGCTTGGCCTTTTCCCGCTTGGCTTCTGTAGTCGTTCGCTGGCCACGACGCTGAGATATAGGCTGGCTAGCTTTGCCCTGATTCGTCACTGCCCCCAGAGTACTTCGTAGGCTAATCGAGGCATCCCCGAATATCCGGCTCAGGGGCTCACTCCAGAAGGTCGGCAACTGATTCTCCATCAGCTGGCCATTGATACCAGCCGTTGGCGCCACCACCCACACTGCCCGCTTCTTGCGACTTTTTCCCACACCGGCAAAGGCGGCGCGGGCGCTGTTCATCACCCCATGGAATTGAGATCTTTCGAACCCCTCCTGAAACGGACCGGGTTCTTTCACGAGAACCATGTCCACTTCAGAAATGATATTTCGGTCCAGTTGGGCCGCGTTTTGCACGTCGAATATCAGAGTGTGCTTACGGTGCCGGGACAGGTTCACCAACTCAGCCACCGTCCGGCCCTGGGCGCTCTGGGTGTCTCGGGCGTGGAACAGCCGGTAGCTTTCTGGGACATAGATCACCGCGTTGTTGGGGATGGTGTCAAAGTCGTCGCTCAAGCCATACCAGCTTGGAAGTAATCCGCTTGCTTTGGCGGGAAGACCCACGGCGTAGGGTGTTGCCACGTCTCTAAGCAACTCCTGGAGCCGGATGGCCAGGCCGGTTTTGCCGTTGCCCCGGTGACCCAGGATCAAAATTACTGAAGGATGGTGCACCAGCCTGGCCAGGTTTTCGTCAATTGCTGGGGTGTACTCTGGGGCGGGTGGTTGCAGTAGAGTGTTTTTCTCCCCCCAGGTATCTAGCAATTTTTGGATAATAGCGTCGGTGTCGGCATAGTCCGGCCTTGGCTGCTGGGTGGGCGAAGGCAACATTATCAGGGGTTCAGGTGGCTGTTCATGTTGTGGCGCATCTTTGTATAACCCTTGCAGGAATTCCACCAACCAATCCTGAAGAGGGGGATTCTTGTAGACCACCAGCCCACTTAGACCTGCGAGAAATGCCCAATGCTTTCCTTCCATTTCCTTTCCTCAATCCTGGCCGCTTCTCTCAGCCGGCAACAATCTGATGGTCTTTTCAGACCATTAGTCCTTATTATTTTAGCAGTTGCGAACGGACGTTCAATAGGTGTTTCCTTTTTGCACCAGTCCGCATATCTGAGAGAACAGTGAACTGTTCACTTTTTGTAGCTGAGGAAACAGGAGGAAACGGGCCCGGTTGTCTTACCCAAAGCCCTTCTTTCGTGGCTAATTCATCCAGAAGATTGTAAAAACCATTGAAAGCCCCTATCCTTAGGGCCATTCGAAATACAACCTCTCGCCGCCTGTCAATATTGTCGTAGCATTACCGATAGATAAAGGGGCAGCAAGCATGGGACACTTGCGTCTGGGGCGCTTGCCCAAGACCCGTCGCTGGACAGAGGTGATCAACCTCCTGGGTGATCCCGCCCTCGATCCTCCGTCCCTGGCAGCTGCAGTTATCTCTGCCGCCGATAATCGCCTGCGTCAATTGGCCAACGATGAAGGTCTAGGCTACAGCTTCTGGTTGCTGACGCGCATCGCCTGGGCAGCCCGCGGCCCAGGCTTCGTCGAAGACTTGGCCCGTTTGGGCATCAACGTAAACTCCAACACCTCTTCCCTACAGCTAATCGCCCAGGTTGCTGACCGGGTTACAGTCGAGCTTGCCCGAACCTCTGCGGAAGGAGATTTCGCCGGACTGGGCTCCCTAGCATTGCGCAGCGCCTTGACCGATACGGTAGGACAGCAGGGAGCCAGCTTGTTCGGCAGTCCGTTGGAAGACTTGCAAAGTTCCTTCCGCGAATACTCGACTCAGGCCCAATTCGGTAGGCTATCCCACCGGTTTTTCGGAAATTTCTTTGCCCGAGTACTACGTTCGTACGTGGACCGAGAGTTGGGCAACCACGTGGGCACTTCCCCTGGGCTGTCCAACTTGAACCAGAGTCGCCAATTCCTTGACGCTCTCGACCTGCATGCCAGCCAGTCAGCCCGCATCGTGGAAGATTTCGCCGGAGGTTGGTACTCGAGGCACAATTGGGAGTCTCAGGGGGCAATAAGCCAGGATGAAACTCAACGCTTCATGGCCTACGCGCTGCGGAAGCTCCGGTCCGAACTGAAACAATCGGTGGCGGCGGCATGAAGCAGGTCCAGGTCGCCTGCGACGGAGCCGCTGTCCCGCAGGCAGACGCAGGGGTTCTCAATAGGTCGCTGAATCACCGCGGACCGGAAGCCAATGTTAACCTACGCATCCAAAGCCCTGCCAGCACTCTGCTGGCCCGGGTGGAGGACCGGGCTGCCGACCTAGTTCGGCTGGCATCCTACGTCTACGCCGCCGACCAGAGCGTCAGCCGCGGAGGTGAGAGCGACGCCCACGGAGATGCCTGGAAACGGCACTTTACGCTGCATATGCCGGTCAGCGACCCGGAGTTCTGGAACCAGGGACCAGTGCTCAGATCCTTGACCGAAACCCTTAATTTCGCTTCCGAAGACGCGTGGGACTTCCAATTTGCCCCATTGGCCACCGAGCAGGCCCAGTTGACCCTGGAGCTAGACCCCAACTCAGTGCTGGGCAATCCCGATACGGTCTATCTATTTTCCGGAGGCTTGGACAGCCTATGTGCGGTGCTCGAGGCGGCGGTTCTACAAGGGAGACGTCCTTTACTGTTAAGCCATTCGCCCGCCTTCAACATCAAAAACCGGCAATACGCCCTTGGCGGCGCTATCAAGGTATTATTTGGAGATACCTGGTCATTTCCCCAAATTAGTGTGGCCATCCACCGAACCGGCGCCGACGCCAGTGATTACAGCCAGCGGACCAGGTCCTTTTTGTTCGCCAGCCTTGGTGCGGTCATAGCGGATCGGCTGAATATTTCTGATGTCTGTCTGGC
Source organism: Chloroflexota bacterium (assembly GCA_027624135.1). Taxonomy (GTDB): domain Bacteria; phylum Chloroflexota; class Dehalococcoidia; order Lucifugimonadales; family UBA3495; genus UBA9611. The sequence continues at coordinate 4,296 of JAQBXL010000066.1, read as the reverse complement.
AGATAATGGCGTAGTAAGCCTCAATTTGCCGATCAATGGCCAACTGATCGGGGCCCGGGCCAGCCGTTCTACTCATCCCAAATTCCTGCGCCTGTTCAACCAATTAATATATGAGGTGTTCCCCGACCCTCCTACGGTGAGCAACCCATTGTGGAATAGGACTAGAACCGAGGCTTTGGAGGTGCTGCGTGAAACCAATTCGGTTGCATTGGCCGAGGAAACCAACTCTTGCTCCCATGGACGCTACCGGACGCTGATGCAGCCTCACTGTGGAGTCTGCTCTCAGTGCATTGACCGTCGCTTTGCTACCGTCGCTGCCGATATGGTTGACTACGACCCGCCGGAACGCTACGGGGTGGACATTTTCCGGCAAGCGCTGCCCTCACCGAAAGACCGGACCATGGCCCTGTCCTACGTTCGGTTTGCCTCTGAGGTAGAACTCCTGGATGAGACTGGGCTATTTGTCAAATATCCCGAGCTATACGAATGCGTTGATCCCAATGATCCCCAAGCTGAAACGGTAGCGGGTAACTTGGCCACTATGATCAAGCGTCATGCCAAATCAGTCATGGAAGTCATTGAAGATCAAATCGTTATGGCTAAAGCTAATCTGGCCCGGGGAGCACTGCCAGCTGATTGCCTCCTTCCATTGGTTGCCGGGTCCGGAGAAACGTCCGGAAGCGCCCAGACGGATTTTTTCCGGCACAGCCCCGACTACCGGGAAGTATGGCTGGGGGACAATAAGTTCGACCTGACCACCAACCAGGCCAGGGTGGTGGAGTTGCTTGACCAACAGCGGTTGGCAAGCGTAAGCGCGCTAAGTCAAGCGTATATCCTCGAAAACTTGGAAATTGTGAGCCGAAATTTGTCCCAAGTCTTCCGTGGTTCTTCTGCCTGGCAGCAACTCATCGTGACCGCTGAAGGGAGGGGTATGTACCGGCTAAAGGTATAAGAATTCCCCCATGAGTCGCTAATTCACCGAAAAACCACCACTTCTTTCACTAGTCACCTCGTTAGAATCGAAACATGGAGTTTAGTCAACATGCCGGCAAGGCCACGCCTCCAACTGATGATAGGAAGGGTCTCAGGCCAGCTCACAGGGTACAGGTAACCCCAGGGGGCATTGCTTTTGCCCCAACTCATGAGATTATATCTGGCGACGCCAGTGTCGAACTGGCCCAGTCCGATATCCAGCGGTTCTGCCGGGTCTGGGCTGAGGTTGGCCGGGCAATTCTGCTCAGGAGGAAACAGGCAGGTAATGAAGACACAACAACCAGGTAACAGAGTGGTTGCCTACACCAGGGTTTCGGACCCCAGTCAGGTTGAAGGCCACTCTCTGGACGCCCAGAAAGCGGACATCATCCGCTGGTGTCAGCGGCGGGACTACGAATTTATCAGTACCTACGTTGAAGACGGCAAGTCGGCGCGCAGTGAACGAATCGAGCGGCGACCCAGGATCATGGCCCTGCTGGAAGACGCCAAGGCCGGGCAGTTTGATATCGTCGTTGTCCATACCATCGACCGATGGTCGCGAAATGTAGGAGTACAGCGGCAGGCTCTGCAGATGCTGGGCGACGCAGGCGTCGGGTTTGCCAGTGTGATGGAGGACTTTGACTTCACGACTCCAGGCGGCAAGCTGATGCTCACCATGATGGGTGGTGTGGCTGAGTTCTTTTCTGATCAACTGGCCGTCCATGTTTCCAAGGCCCAGCGGTATCGAGCGTCCATTGGACTCCCAGTGGGCCCAGTCCCTTTCGGATACTTCACACCGGATCCCGGTGGAGTTCCCCAGATAAGTGAGATTGAGGCAGCGGCGGTTCGGGAGGTGTTCGGACGCCGGGCGGGAGGCGAGTCCACCGGTTCCCTGGCCGACTGGCTCAATAGCGCCGGCTTCAAAACCCGCAAGGGTGGAATCTTCACCAGCCACGCGGTTAAGGACATGCTCAACTGTCGCTTTTACCTCGGGAAAGTCCGCTACAACACCGAGGAGTACCCGGGCCAACACCAGGCTATTATCAAAGAAGACCTTTACCAGATGGTCCAGGCTCGAAAGCAGCATCGAGCAATCATTCGAACAGTCCAAGGACCCAAAGGTCTGCTCCAGGGGATAATCTCTTGCGGCAATTGCGGGAAGGGCATCCAGTCAGACCGACACCGCTATGGAGGGGCGATGTATCGGGAACGCCACTCTCAAAGGTGCGCCACTAACGGTCGGTCCATGATGGCACGGAAGGTGGATCAACAAATTCAAGACGTTATAACTTCGATGGAGCTGCGACCCCAATGGCGTGAGGAAATGATTCGTCTGGCAGCAGTCGAGATTGAAGGGCCAAATCCCCATGACCTCCAGGAAAAACGACGCCGAATTTCTCGGGCGTATGCTGACGGGGCCTTCAACGATCGCGAATATGAAGCAAAACTGGCTGAAATTGATGCCCAAATACGATTAACCTTCCCAATGGACCTACCTACTCTGGAAGAAACCGCGAGTTTATTCGGAAACATAACACAAATCTGGGAGGAAGCGACGCCTGAAGAGAAAAGAAAGCTACTGAGCCCTTTGATTGAACGGGTTTACGTGGACGTGGAGTACAGCATGATTGGGGCTATCGTTCCGGTACCGGCTTTTCGTCGGTTGCTGGAAGGTGCTATGAGCAGGGCGGAGAGCCCTGCTGCTGTACTACTTTCCGAAGATGAGTCGGAGAGGTTGAAAGTTTGGAGTTGGTGGAGACGGGGGAGGCCCCATCCCCGATTTCCCTACATTCCCAACCGTATCTACTTTACCCAGTTAAACCCCGGCTTGGCCTCTATACCATTGCCTGGAAGCAGGCGGTGGCGTAATGATCATCTCACTTCCTTCGTCTCACCGCAAAGCAATTCTGCCGAGCACCACTCCGTCGTGCTCTTGCCTCAGTCGGCATGACCGCAGCATTCCATGTCCCAATCGTGGCGGGCTGGTAGACCCACCTCACCTCCTACACGAAGCGTTCGCCCCGGATCAGGCATCCAGCCCTACCCCCCTGGAGGTTATAACCTCCAGCCCCAGCAAATTTACGATCCTGGAAATCTCTCAAGCTTACTGCTCCCTGGACGAACGACCAATTCCCCTCTGCGACCCAAGTCACGCCTCCGCATCCGCGAGGCACATCGATGGCTATCGGCGCAAGGACGGTACTGTCGTCTCCCCATGCAAGAGCCCCGGTAAAGCTCCTCTGGAGCGCGATTACCCTAGGTTCGCTACTACGGCTCCCACCCCAATGGACATCGCCCGAATGTTTGAGTCTCACCGGGGCAACGTCGGCGGCGTAGTGCCAGCAGGGCGTGTCGTCATCGACATCGACCCCCGCAGTGGTGGCATAAACTCTGTGATCGACCTGACTGGCCGCTACGGACCTTTCCCCGCTACCCCCACCGTCGTCAGCGGCGGCAACGGTCTCCACAACTACTTCTTACTTCCAACTGGCATCACGGTGCCCTCCGGAGGCTCGCTGGCCGCTTTGGGCTATCCCGGGTTGGAGTGGAAGGGACCGGGCGGCCAGGTGGTGCTGCCACCCTCGATGCACGAATCGCGTCGAGCCTACCGCTGGGAGGCGGGCTTCGCCCTAGGCGAGGTGCCCGTGGCACCTATTCCAGATTGGCTACTGCACCTGATCCTGGAACAGACGGCAAGTTCTGACTGCCGATCCGACCATTATGTCGGGTCTGGAGCAATCAAATATGTGGTGCAGTCGGTTCGGGTTCAGGAACACTTCGCCGCCCTGTGGCACCAGGTCGGAGTCAACGTCCAACCCGGATCCGGCGACCAGTTCTATTCCTGCCCCTTCCACGTGGAACAGCACCCGTCCATGCACATCGACGCCCAACGCTGTATTTGGAATTGTCTCTCTACCGCATGTCCAGGACATCGAGGCGGCGGCGTCCGGGATCTGGAAGCGCGTGTGGGACCCCATCAAGGGCCATTGCCTGCGGGTCTGGTCTTTCACCTGCCGCCAGATAGCGTCAGCAGTGAACCCAAAGCAGCGTCGGGGTTAGGGAGTAACCCTTACCCTAATGCCGACGCCGCCGACGTTGACCCACTTCTGGAAGAGCTCAAAGCCCGGGCCAAGGACCAATTCCCACTGCCCGAAGGTCAGCAACCCAAGGTGATCTCCCGCCTCTGTGCATTTACTGAAGATCCCAGCCGCTTGATCCGCCACCAGGTAATCAGCAACACCTGGCTCATCCCAGTCAACCGGGCGCTCAAAAAGCGTCAGATCTGGGTTCATTTGACCCACCAGTTTGCAGTGGCTGAAGTTG
>JAQBXL010000065.1 GCA_027624135.1 Chloroflexota bacterium | reverse complement strand
CGTCAAACACAACTGCTCCGCCACGGAATGACCCACTCGACCGCAAGGTCTACGGGACAGGCTCTTCAAGGACGGGAAACTCAGAAAAACGGCGCTACGGTGGTCTCGGCGCACCGTGTAATAAAGTGCTCGCTGAGCAGGCGTGGAATACCAGAAAATGGCGTAGCGACGTGAATCAGGATACAAGTTGGTTCGCACAAGATAAGTTATGTAAAGTTCGCATTCTCTAATAACGCCATTCGCATAACAAAAGTTTGTCTTGCCGTTTCACTATCTCTTGTAGATCACTGGGTCCACGAAAGCAAGATTGCCGGCGCAATCGCCGTCCTGGCGTTCCACCATCATCTCGGTGTCGCTGGTCATCGAGACGAGCAACCGTCCAGGGAAAATTATTTGGGCCTGGCTCGACTGTTTGGTGGCTGCCCCTTGGAAACAGTATGTTTCGCCATCGGCCGTGATATCGGAAAAATCCCTATTGATCGATCCGAAGGACTCGGGCTCGAAATTCCAATTGCCGTGATCTGTTAAAACCCCTCCGATCGAAATAACCGCCAGATTGGGGTCTATATAATCGTGGAGCAGCCCCAACTGCTGGTTCCAACTCGTTTGAGATTCTGTCCCACCGGTGTACCAGTTTCCCTGAGCCGTGCCAGGAATATCCTGCATGACCTCGCCGCATCGAGGCTCGGCCTTCCTGAACTGGTTGCTGCCAACATCCCCCATGCGGGCCAGTTGGACTCCCTTAACTCAGCAGTGAAATCGTCGAACGGGCACACAACCTTGAGCCGTAGGAGTGACTCAACCCGCCCCCCCATCCGGTCCGCGTTGGCATAAGCCAGGGATGGCCCAGCCAGATCGTAGGCTTCCAAGTCCATGGCCGAGCTTACCTTCCCACCAGTCGTGCCAATGATCGCCCCGACCGTCATGTCCATGTTGAGCTTTTTAACGCAGAGCCGGTTCTGCGACTGAGCGCTTCCGTACTCTTCGCACCTTTCGGCCTCGGTTGCGTCGAACAACTGTTGCAACTGAGGGGCCATCGTGCTCACGTGCAACAGCTTATACATGCGGCCCTGACACGGTGCAGGTTATCTCATAATCGATGTAATCGCCTTGAGGGCCTCCCTTCGATTCGGAAGAATCCACTCCCAATATCCGGATATCAGCCGGAGCCCGGACATCGGCGATCGCCGGCGGCCCATAGCCTCCGGATGCGGAGGTTTCCCGCGCCAATTGGTAATACACGTGCGAGGATGGCAAAACCCACTGCGGTGTGGCCAGAAGTCCCAGCGGGAGAATCATAGTGTAGGCGTCGTCGTCCAGCGGGGCGACCGTCAGTTGCGTGCTTGCGCTGCATTCGGGAAGGGTAAGCAGGCCGGGATACGCTCCGCCGATCTGCTGCTGGAAGTCCGAACCCTCCGTCTGGGGTGTCGATTCGGCAATGTTGACCGCGCCGCCGGGACTCTTTGACGGAAAGGAAGGAACGCTCTCGGCTCTTTCCACATCTGCAGGCGTAGGCTCACGCTCAACGTCCCTCGTCCCGGCAGGAATCGTCTCTTGGTCACTTGGGTCTGCAACGGCAGATGTTGATTCGGTCTCCGAGCGCTCAGGAGCAACCGCTGTGGACTGTTGCTGTAGGCCCGTGGTTGCAGCCGGCTCTGAAGCGCTACAAGCCAATGCCCAGACCGTGACAACCAAGGTTATCAATAATAGGAATAATCTCTGCATGGAACAATCTTATCGGCCATGCATCATTAATGCTTGCCGTTTTGTTGAGGCTACATCGGCTTTTATGTAAAGTAATAACGCCTACGCAAGATGATTTGTCCGGTTCTACCGCCAAAGTCAAAAGCCGCGCCTGGGTGCCGGTCAACCATATGGTGGTACTCTGTTAATCGTCGAATACCGGTGAACGCAAGATCCAGACTTGTCAGACCGAATTCGTCAGAAAGGTATCATGTTGAACTATGAGACTCTTACTTCTCGGCCTGTCTCTCGCGTTGGCTGCCTGTGCGGGTATCGAGACCGACCTAACCTGCGAAGACTGCTTCGAGGTCCAGGTAATCCGCATCATCGACGGTGACACTCTGGACACTTCCAGAGGCGTCATCCGGCTTTACGGGGTCGATACACCAGAAGTTGGTCAACCCTGCGAATCAGAAGCCACAAAGCGCCTTCGGGACCTTGCTGGCGACACCATCCGTATAGAGGTTGGCCCGAGGACAACTGACCAGTACGGGCAAATGCTGGCCTACGTCTACACCGAAGATGGCACGAGCATTGATGAGGCCTTGGTCCGGGAAGGTTTGGCCGAAGCGGGGACGCAGGACGGGCAGCACCGAGACCTTCTATTGATGATGGAGCGGGACGCTAGGATGCAGAGCGTTGGTTGCCTCTGGTGAGTGTCGTGCAACAAATTGCCCAAGGGCGATGTCACAGCGGGCTGCTAGTTTCAGTCTCTCTTATATTTTTGCTTGTGGGTTGTTCTACCGGAGACACCAACCTAGGATCTGACGCCACCGCCGTAACCAAAGTTTCATCGAATACGGTTGATTGCGAGACGGAGTCAACATTGCGGTCCCTTGAAAGCTCTGTTAGCACGTTCATTAACTTCACCAACTCGTCGACGAGCCCTCTTCAGATCTATTGGTTGAATTACCAAGGGCGGCGCCAGCACTACGAATCTCTGAAACCATCGGAAAGTTACCGGCAGCAAACATTTGTGACTCATCCTTGGGTAGTAGCTGAATTAAGTGGTCGCTGTCTAGCAATTTACATTCCAACCGAAATGACGATCAGTGCAGTGCTAGATAGCACACTGCTTGAATAGCCTAGGGAGCCGACTTATGCATCGACTGTCTACAGGAGACGCTATGCGAGCCATCAGACACCACCTGTTCCCCCACCGACCGTCGCCAGTTCCTCAGTGTCCAGCATGACGTGGTAGCCACTAGGATAGTCCACCGTCCCACGGTACGCGCTTGAGATCGCGGTTCTTCACCAGCCCAATGCCTTCATGCCTTGACCCTCGCATCCGGGCCATTAGCCTCCTTTCATCGACAGGGAGATTCTCTTGCGCTCCAGGTCGATCTCCATCACTGTCACCCAAACTCTTTGCTGCACCTTGACAATATCCGCGGGCGTTCTGACGAAACTGTCTGACAATTGACTGATGTGAACCAGGCCGTCTTGATGCACTCCAACATCGACAAAGGCGCCGAATTCAGTCACGTTGGTTATGATTCCAGGCAGCTTCATCCCAACCGCAAGGTCTCCGATCTTGTTTACAGCTTCGGAGAAATGGAACGGCTCGAACTCCTGACGGGGATCGCGACCTGGGCGGGCTAGTTCCTCGATTATGTCATTCAACGTTGGCAGCCCAACTCGGTCATTCACATATCGAGTGGGGTCTATCTGACCTGAGATCTTGGCGTTGCCTACCACCTGGTCCAGTGGATGTCCCAGGTCTTTGGCGATTTCCTCCACCAACCCGTAGGACTCCGGGTGAACGGCGCTGGCGTCCAGTGGATTGGCACCATCTCTGATTCGCAGAAACCCAGCCGCTTGCTCGAATGCCTTGGGACCCAACCGGGGCACTTTCTTCAGCGAGTCCCGGGTTTCAAATGGGCCGTAGCGGTTGCGGTAATCCACAATGGCCTTGGCCAAACTTGGACTTAGGCCTGAAACGTACGAGAGCAGCTCGCCGCTGGCAGTGTTCAGTTCCACCCCAACATTGTTGACGCAACTACCGACCACATCGTCCAGACGTTCTTTCAGCGCCTTTTGATCGACATCATGCTGGTACTGGCCCACGCCGATCGACTTTGGGTCTATCTTGACCAACTCGGCCAGCGGGTCCATCAGCCGGCGCCCGATGGAAACCGCCCCTCGCACCGTGATGTCCTCATCCGGGAACTCATTTCGCGCCACTGCCGACGCCGAGTAAACCGAGGCCCCGCTCTCATTGACCATCACCACGGAAATCTGGGAGTCCAGGTCCAGCTTCCGCAGAAAGGCTTCGGTCTCCCGTCCTCCGGTGCCATTTCCCACGGCGATCGCTTCAACGTCGTACTGGCGGCACAGTTGTTCTATCTTGATGGCCGCTTCCTGTTCTCCCCATCCGCCCAGAATGGGAAAGACGGTATCGTGGTGGAGCAACTGACCTTGAGGGCTAAGGCAAACCAATTTGCACCCGGTGCGGAATCCGGGGTCCAAGGCCAAGATGTTCTTCTGGCCCAGAGCGGGGGCCAAAAGAAGCTCGCGCAGGTTTTCTGCGAAAACCCTGATGGCAGCGTCTTCGGCGCGAATCCTCGCTTCTCGGCGTACCTCCGTTTCCATCGTGGATTCCAGAAGCGGTTTGTATCTGTCTTGAACCGCCAACCCCACCTCCTGTGAAGCCTCGGTCTCCCCCTTGACGAAGATTCCGTGCAAGATCGATACTGCCTCGACCACGGGCGGGGCTATATGGATCGACAGTAAGGCTTCTTTTTCACCGCGGAGCATCGCCAGCACGCGGTGGGATGGGATGTTGGCCACCGGTTCCTGCCACTCAAAATAATCCCGGTAGTTGGCTGCTTCAGAGTCCTTGCCCGAAACCACCTTGGAAGAGAACGTTCCCTGTGACCAGAACAACTTCCGTATCTCTTGCCGAGCCGTGGCGTCTTCGCTGACCCACTCGGCGATAATATCTCTGGCTCCAGCCAAAACGTCGTCGGCGTTTTCCAACCCCAGTTCAGGATCGATATATTCTTGAGCGGCAAGATGTACGTCAAACTCCTGCTGGCCCCAGAGATCCAAGGCCAGTGGCTCGAGACCTTTCTCACGGGCGATGGTTGCCCTGGTGCGCCGTTTGGGGCGGTAGGGTAGATAGATATCCTCCAGAGCAGTCATAGAGTCGGCAGAGAGAACTCCGGTCCGCAATTCCTTGGTCAGCAGGCCCCGCTCTTCAAGGGAAGCCAAGATTGTCTCACGGCGGTCCTGTAGAGCCCGAAGTTGCGACAATCGGTCGCGAATGTTGGTGATATCCACCTCATTCAGGCTGGCGGTAGCCTCTTTACGGTAGCGGGCGATAAAGGGCACGGTAGCTCCACCGTCGAGCAAACCAACGGTGGCCTGCACCCGCGGTCGGGCCAATCGAAGCTCCCGAGCAATCTGGGGAATAGTTATGTCAGCCATGGTCTCCTGTTTCAACGCGCAAGTCGGGCCTAGTCGGTATCGAACTATACTTTGCGGCGGCCCAGTACGAGAGGTTCTCTGTCATTCCATTCTACGTGGGATGCATTCGATTTCGCAGTTCGTTGGAAGACCTAAACAAGCGGAATTTCCTAAAATGCGCGCGGCTGCCATCACACACTACCCTCGGTATCTTAGTCCCTGCGGGGTGCTAAGCCAGGCACTGAGTACCCCAAACTGCTACCGTACGGGCGAACGGTGGCTGTTTGAAAGGGCGCGAGGTGCGGCCTTGGAAAGGCGCAGAGTCAGCAAGTCTCACACGAAAACCAATAGAAAATTTATGGCATTATTAAGTTAACGGCGAACGTTGTTAGAACCCAAGCGCCGCCGCAATCGACCCGCGATAAAGGAGATGCGTCGTGGCTGCCACCAATTTCAAGTGTGCTAAGTGCTCACATACCGAATACGAGGCGAACGAGTTCAGGGCGACAGGCGGCTTCCTGTCCAAGATATTTGATGTTCAAAGCCGGAAGTTCACCACAGTGATCTGTACACGGTGCAAATACACAGAGATGTACAAGGCGGACAGTGGCGCATTGGGGAATATCTTCGATCTGTTTACTTAATCGAGGGAAAGCCGTGGAAGCAGGCCGGAATAACGGCTCTTGTCCGCCCTGGCGGGCAGCAGTCCTCATGGCCAGGCGACAACGCCGCCATAGATCAAGACTCTAAAGGAATTCAACTGAAAGGAGCAGGCCATGAAAATCGTAGCCGTACTATATCCGGGAGGCCCGGCCTCTGCGGAGACTCCTGAACTTCTGGGATGCGCCGAAAATGCCCTTGGGCTGCGCCAATGGGTGGAGTCCCAAGGCCACGAGATGGTGTCTATCTCCGACACCGGCTCCGGGCTCGAGTCCCACCTTCCCACCACCGATATCCTGATCGCAACCCCATTCTGGCCGGCCTATATCACCAGGGAGCGCATAGAGATGGCTCCCAACCTACGGTTGTTGCTCACCGCGGGCGTGGGCTCGGATCATTTCGATCTGGCCGCGGCGGCCGAAAGAAACATCACAGTGGCCGAGATCACCGGCAGCAACGTGGTCAGCGTTGCCGAACACGTCGTGATGCAGATCCTCACCTTGGTCCGCAACTATATCCCTTCCTATTTCGAAGTTATTGAGGGCGGATGGGACATCGGCAAGGTCGCCGCCCGGTCCCACGACCTTGAGGACAAGTCCGTCGGCATCGTCGGCATGGGACGTATCGGACAACGGGTCGCCGCCCGGCTAAAGCCCTTTGACGTCCGCACTTCGTATTTCGATTACCGGAGATTGAGCACCACCGAGGAGCAAACCCTGGGCGCCCGCTATTCCCAGCTTGTTCCCATGGTCCGGGAGAGCGACGTGGTCAGCATCAACTTTCCCCTCACTCCGGCGACCCAGGGATTCTTCGACCGAGAGCTGCTTTACAGCATGAAGAAAGGCGCCTACTTGGTGAACACAGCCCGTGGGCGAATCGTACAAACCGATGCCTTGGTCGAGGTCATGGAGTCCGGGCATCTGGCGGGCTACGCCGGGGACGTTTGGTATCCCCAGCCCGCACCGGCGGATCATGCCTGGCGAAAGATGCCCAACCATGCCATGACTCCCCACGTGTCCGGCACCTCACTGGAGGCGCAGAGGCGTTATTCAGATGGAATTCGCGGTTGCCTTGAGAGCTTCTTCGCCGATGAACCCATAGACCGAGACTACATTATCGTCGAAGGCGGGCGGGTAACCAGCCCCAGCTACGCTTACGCCTACGAGGGTTGACCTATATTGAACACGGGCTGGTCCGCATGGTTGGATCTGCCCACCCGTCTCGTAAGCGCCTGGGCACAGCGGGGGTCTCTCTCGCCGGGTAGTATAATTGTGAGCCATGAGACTTTTAGCGCTCAGCTTGTTTTTCGCGCTAACCGCCTGTGCCGGTGTTAACAAGACCAACATAAGCTGCGAAGACTGCTTCGAGGTCCAGGTAATCCGCGTCATCGACGGTGGCACGCTGGACACTTCCAGAGGCGTCGTCCGCCTTTACGGGGTCGATACACCGGAAGGTGGTCAACCCTGCGCATCAGAGTCCACAAAGCGCCTGCGGGAGCTTGCTGGCGACACCATCCGTCTAGAGGTTGGGACCAGGACAATTGACCAGTACGGGCGAATGCTGGCATACGTCTACTCCCAGGATGGCATCAGCATTGACGAGGTTCTGATCCGCGAGGGGATGACCGAGGCATGGACGCGGGACGGGCAACACCGGGACTACCTAGTGGGCCTGGAACAGGACGCTAAGAGGCAGGAAGCGGGTTGCCTTTGGTGAGTGCGGGTGCGCTACCGGAGAGCTGTTGCGATATCCGAAAAATGTGTGCGGGCACCAATACACACTATCTAGGGAATCCTAAGCCCTACTGGGGTGCTATAACCCATTCGCCAGTGCCAACTGTTGCTGTACTCGCTGTGCCTGGTTGCTATGCCCCATCCCAGCAGCTTCAGCGGTAACCACTGGGCCTCGGTGCTAGAGCGGGACTTAATAGACTTCCGAAGGGGCTTATTACCCTCGTAATGCGAACACACTTCTCTGGCCCAGGCAACCCCGCTTTAGTAAGATGATCTCACAGAATCCATCGCAAGGGCGTGACGGCCGAAATAGGGGTGGGGAATGAATTGGATCGATCTAGCGATTTTGGCGGTCGGGATCGTATTCGCTCTCTTTGGGTGGTGGCGGGGCTTTCTACAATCGTTGCTTCTGCTGCTATTGTTCGGAGCGAGCTTGGCCCTATCCAGCCGTGTCGGCGAAACCATCGGCGATTCCTTCTCTTCTCTTACCGGCAGCGAAGACATACAGACCCTTGCCGGCCTAAGCGTCATCTTTCTGGGTTTCATCATCGTGATGGTCGCATTGAGCGTGATCCTGACCAGGAGATGGGATCTGTGGCATCATTCCTTCGCCTTCAAGCTGAATCGTCTAGGTGGAGCCGTCTTGATGGTCGCCGCTGCGCTCGTAACAGTAGTCGGATTGTTGACCGCGTTGCAACATTTCCCAATCACCCAACTGGAACAGGACATCGATGATTCCACTCTGGGAAGCTTCGTGGCTGACACGGTGGACGAGTTCGCCCGGTTGATCAGACTCATCCCTGCCGGATGGATCGATGATTCAGACAACAGAAACCGGGATGCATTGGCTGCACCGCCTCCGCTGTACCAGCCACCTCAGACACCCGCAGGACTCAGGCATCTCGCGGAATTTTACGCGCCGATCGTGTTCATGGACACCGTAAGCCCCACTCCCAAATCCGATTACCTAGCCAGCTGGGACTATGATTCAGACACAACCCCCCTGAACAATTGGGACAATCTTAACCGGGCTGACGTTGATCTAAAGGGGAAGGTGTATTACTGGGTCCTCGAAACCAAAAACCACTGGTACATCGGATACGGTTTTTTCCATCCCCGGGACTGGGGAGAATCTGAAGTCATTCAATGCACTGACGACCGGAACGTAACCCAATTGGGTTGCCATGAGAATGACATGGAGGGGGCCCTTATCTCGGTACAGAGATCCCCCACTATTCCTTATGGGGAATTCCTTTCTATGGAGACCATCTCACATGGGGACATTTTGTCCTTCAAAGATTACGACCAGAGCCCGTCAAGTCAAATATCCGGGCATTTCCCTCTGTGTAACGACCGGGTTTGCGATGTCGAATTTCTCGACGGAACGCGCCACCCATTCGTGTACATCGAAGCGAGGTCCCACGCCGTAACCGGGGCCGTCCGGAACGGCCCGCGCTGGGAGCAGAATTTCCCAGGCGGTGACGGAGTTCTCTACTTCCCCAGCGGAAACGCTGGAGTGCCCAATAGCGGTGACGATCGTCAGGCTGGATACGAATTGATCGATATCACGGCCCTGTGGGACCTACGGGATGACCATTCGGTCTTCACCAGGGAAACGGAAGGAATCGGCGGCAAATTCTTGGGAGACAACGGGACTCCAAACGCCGCTTCTCCACCGTGGCGGTGGGCGGATCAAGACCGGCGCAACACCGGGACTGGAGTCTTATTCTTGGACCCCGCCCGTTGGATCAACGATGCCCACGACGGCGCCGTGCCTTGGCCAGGGGAATACGTCGCCCGCTCCTACCAAATGGACGGCGAACCGTCTTCGCTAACCGCCAGTATCGATTGGACCATGCCTGCCCGATTCGGGATGGATTCTGACGGGGATGCATTGATCGACTATTTTGATACTCCCCAATCCGCCGATCCCTCCGGCTGGCCCGTCCATCTAGATGCGTGCCGCTCAACAGCTTCGGGTGGTTCTATAGTCGAGTTCCACTGGACCGTCGATGGCATTCCGCAAGATCCGCAGACCTCATGCGACGGGTTTACTTACACCTTTTCAGCCGAAGGGGCATTTCCGGTGACGTTGACCGTCACTTCTGCACTTGCGGAGACGGCATCGCAGACCAAAGATGTGGTGGTACAGGACTGGCTGATCGTCTCTATTGGAGACTCCTACGCGTCAGGTCAGGGCGTGCCAGACCTGCCTATCGGCATACAGCCGGGTCATTGGCTGCCCGAACTCGGGTTGATTCCTGGAGGATGCTTCATGGATGAAGCGGGGACGCTGCCTGGTTTCGTAGACCCGCTCGGCGGCACCCAGGAATCGGGCGCCCGGTGTCTGGCTCTTAGTGGTCCCGATGCTCCGCCGGTTGCTACCTGGCAGGACCCAATCTGTAATCGATCAGCCCGCGCCGGTCCGGCCCAGGCTGCCATTCAACTTGAGCGGGACGACCCACGGACCTCAGTTACCCTGCTCCACCTGGCTTGCTCAGGAGGTCAGATTCCCGACCTTTCGGGCCAGATTTCGGCCGCCAACAGCCTGATTGGCGACCGCGAGATAGACGCGTTGCTAATCTCCATCGGAGGCAATGATGCACGATTCAGCGACATCATCCGTACCTGCATGAACCAAGAGCCGTGCAATGATGAGAATTTCACTCTGGTGGCTGACCTTAGCGTTTGCGAGTTTGCCAAGCCACTGAACCGATTTGAAGAATGCGCCGAATACATCACCGAGTTCGGAGGCGGTATTGATGCCCTAACCGCGCAGCAAGTTTTCTTTGACGCGATCTACGGTGAAGGTTGCTCAGCCTCAGGGCCCGGCTGCCAACGTCTATTGGATCGATTCGCATCGTTCCGGGAGCAAGAGCTTACCCAACTGAGCGGACTGGATCTACACGGCAGCAACGATCAAGCCGGTGGAACGGTCTACATCACCGAATATCCAGGTGCTACACGGGATGAATCAGCCGAGTCCTGCCTCGCCAACGCCATTGATGTGATGCCTGGGTGGAGCGACGCTGAATTGGTCTGGGTGGATACGGTGGTTGCGCCGAGACTTAACGAAATAGTGTCCCAAGCCGCTCAAGATGGCGGCTGGAATCTGATCGGCGGTATCTACGATGGGTTCAGCACCCACGGCCTGTGCGCAGATGAGCACTGGGTTGTCCACCTCCAAGAGTCTATCCTGGCCCAAGGTGACCCGTCTGGGTCCATCCACCCGAACCGAGCTGGAAATGCCTATTACGGGACTCAGATTGCGGATGCGCTCCGCCAACAATTCTATCCGGATGGCGATCTTGACCTGACCAGAAAGGCAAATTAAATCTTCGCCGAAGAGTGGTTCTGCCCACGTTGTTCGAATCGCATGATGCACCATATCAATCAGTGGCCTAATCGGTGGTGGGCGGTGGACGCACTAAGATGGTCGGCTACGAAAAGGGTATAATCGGCCAAACTAGCATCCGAAAAAACGGGAAGGAGATAATAATGTCAGCGAAAGCCAATGGCTTAGGGCATATCGGCTTTTATGTTCAGGACTTGGAACTTATGAAGGATTTCTATGCGAATTTCATTGGCATGACGCTGACCAAAGTGAGTCCGACTGGTGCCTTTTTCAGCGCCGATCCGGAAGCCTGCGACCACGAGATTGCGATGATGGCCGGGCGGCCTTCGCTCGATGACCCGCATTGGATCCAGCAGATCTCGATGCGTGTCGATTCCCTCGACGACCTTCGTGATTTCAAGCGACGCATCGGAGAGAAAGAGTACAAGCTGGATCGCATAGTCACCCACGCGAGCGCTATCGGATGCTACTTCCGTGACCCGGAGAATAATCCGGTCGAAGTATTCTGGCTGACCGGCCACACGTCATGGGCCCAGATTAGCATTCCCATTGACATCGACCAGTCGGACGAAAAGGTTATGGCCGAAGTCGACCGTGCCTTTGACGTGGCCAAAAACGTTGAGTTGGGCAAGCCGGCTAGCCCTGAGACAAGGGCCGCCATCAGCGAACTAGGTGCGGCCGCGGTGGGTGGCCGTTAGGCCTGCGCATCGACCGTAACCGAGCGCCACAACTTTCGAGGTAGCAATAACCGAGTCCAGACCGGACCGGTCAATGAACAGAAGGTAATAGAGTTCTGAAGCTCGCGGCTTGGCAGGTCAAGCTGCCAGTGCGTTCCACCCAGTGCGTTCCACATTGTTTCAAATACTGGCCAAACTGACGGTGGGCGCACGGGTATTCCGTAGCTACACTTTGCCAGTTACCTCAGGGTGCTCGCTTCAACGCCACTATCCGGATCCACTCCATGGTCACCAATTCCTCCAAATAATCAGTTTTTCGTTGAAGGTGTAGATCAACGATCGAGTGGAAATTAATCCTAGATTAACACCAAATTAACGCTGGATTAATTCCGTTCCTCTAATATTTATTGGTCGGGACCGTGGTGGCGCCTGTTGCTTAGGTCCATACCTGGTTTTTGACTGGAAACCCCGGATTGATTGAGCAATTTTGGTCTGGAGTGCCAGCTACCCTGGGTTAAGGTGAAGAAAAATGCCCAAGTCCGAGCCAAGTGGCAATAGCAGCACACCGCGGGTGCAAGTGGAGCGTACCCGGCGGGCAAAACCTGAGCAAACCATCGAGTCTAACGTGGCTGCCGGTAAGGAAAGCCTGAGCCAACTCCCTGATACCCTGGCAAGTAGCGACTTCAGCCAGCGTAGCTTCGAGAAACATGCTGCGCTGCTTGCCGATCCGCGTATGTCCCGATCGATGTACGCCAGCCAGCGGGCTGCGATCGTAATGCAGTTGCAGCGGGATTACGGCAACCGCTATGTACAGCGCCTGGTTCAACACAACTCCCGAAAGCAGTCTTTGGCGATCCAGGCCAAATTGACGGTGGGCCCCGCTAGCGACAAGTTCGAGCAAGAGGCCGACCAAGTAGCGAAGCAGGTTATGGGTTCGCTCTCATCCCCCAGCCAGGAGTCAGCCCAGGTCCAGCGCCAAGAAGAGGGAGAAGAAATGATGCAGATGAAGCCTCTTCTCCAGCGTCAGGAGGAAGAGGAAGAGACGATGCAGATGAAGCCTCTTCTCCAGCGCCAGGAAGAAGAGGAAGAGATGATGCAGATGAAACCTCTTCTCCAGCGCCAGGAAGAGGAGGAAGAAATGATGCAGATGAAGCCTCTTCTCCAGCGCCAGGAAGAGGAGGAAGAAATGATGCAGATGAAGCCTTTTCTCCAGCGCCAGGAAGAGGAGGAAGAGATGATGCAGATGAAACCTCTTCTCCAGCGGCAGATTGGACTAGAGGGCGGTGATGCGGGTCCAGATGTGGAGCTGTCCATCCAACAGAGTCAGGGGAGAGGCCGGGCCCTGCCCGACGGTCTTCGAACATCGATGGAGAGTGCATTCGGGGCCGATTTCGGTGGAGTCCGGGTGCATAACGATACTCAAGCAAATACCCTAGACGAATCCGTAGGGGCACGCGCGTTCACCACTGGCAAAGACATCTTCTTGGGGCAGGGGGAATACAACCCAGACAGTTCCGGTGGACAAGAGTTGTTGGCCCATGAGTTGACTCACGTGGTACAGCAAGGTGGCGCAGGAGAAGCGGCAAACAGCGTGCAACGCCACGCGGAAGGTGCAGAACTACCGAAAAAAGATGATCAGGTTGCTGAGATAGCAACCAAAGAGAACTTAGCGCCTGCCGCTACCAGGCGGGGAGACAAGAAGAAGGCCAAGAAAGCAGGGGGTGAATTCGAAGAAACACAAAAGCTCACTCCTGGCGCAATGAGTCTTTCGGCAGCAGAAAAGATTCTTCAAGGTTCCTACGGTGGGTTAAAGAAAATTGTGCCTGGGACCGTAGTGGTTCTCGCTGATCAAGCGGCCTGTTCGGCGAAATATGACGAAGTATGTATTGCGGACGGTATTGCCCGTCCCGATGGAAGTGAGTGGAGTGCGGGAGACAACGCCATAGACGATGCCGCCGCTGGCGTAACTACGGAGGGCTTCGCCTGGAAAGGAGTTGTCTACGTCAACGGAAAGACCACTATAGTCACCGCCACGGCTCACGAGATCCTGCATAACAATACAGAACCCAAGTTCCGCGGGAAGGCGGGAGAAACGTTCAACGAGGGTGTAACCGAGACCCTTGCCCGAGCGTCTCTCAAGGACGGAGGCATCTCGGTTCCCGGCACCACGGCGTACCCCACCCAAGTAGCGCTGACCAAGAAGCTAATCGATTTCGTGGGTCTGGACGTCGTGAAGAAGGCTTATTTCGATGACGTGCAGAAGCTCGTAGACAAATTCCTTAGCAAGGGAACCGGAACATGGGCGAACCTGGTGTCAGCAGCTGAGGCGCTAGATGCGACCAAGGTGGATGCAGCCTTGACGAAACCACCGAAGAAGAAGAAAAAGAAGTAAACGAAATAATCGCAAGAGCCACCCCTGAGAGACGTAAACACGGAACAGAAGATGACAACAGGGGTTGAGGAGCGGTAGTTGTACCACTAGCTTCCATACCTAGATTTACATAGAAGTCGAGCCTACCATACAAGCGAGGCCAAGGCGCAATTCGGCATTGAACTTTCGGACATGTTGACGCTATATATAAAAAAACCCGCAGAGATGCGTTCATTCAGGAGGTATTATGAATGTCTAATCACCCAGAGGAAGAGAACCTCACCGAAGCGATCGTTTCATCCATTCACGCCTTCAGCTTCGAGGCTTTCAATCTAGCGAAACTGGTTGTCTCGGGCACTGATACTGAATCGCTCAGACAACAGGCAAGAGACTTAAAGGAGCACCTGCCCGAAATCGCAGCACAGATGCGTGATGCTGACGAGGAGTACCAGGCCGATCTTAATAACGTTCTCTCGGAGGCTCGCCTGGATTTGGAATATGTGCTCGCAGGAGGAGGCCGCCCTTCGAGCATGCGCCTGGCTCATGTCATCCGCGAGCAAACTTCTGGTGATGCCCTTCCTCAATGACT
The DNA here is from genome assembly GCA_027624135.1 of Chloroflexota bacterium. Taxonomy (GTDB): domain Bacteria; phylum Chloroflexota; class Dehalococcoidia; order Lucifugimonadales; family UBA3495; genus UBA9611. The sequence continues at coordinate 1,460 of JAQBXL010000065.1, read as the reverse complement.
ATCTTCGGCGACTATCTTCGGCAGGTTCGGAAAACCTTGTGGGGTTCCATCGCTCCGGTCGTGAGGGGACACCTTCCACCTACTTGATCTAAAAAGAAGGGCCTTCCCGAAATGCGTTATGTCAATTGGTTGCGCGGGGCAGATGACAGACCCCTTTGCCAATTTGCTTTTGGACGCTAGAATTGGGGCGCACTTGCCGGACCCGGCGAGTTTGCGATTCTGAACAAAGGCTGGAGAAGTGATGGAGTACGGAATCTTTATGATGCCCTCTCATCCCCCGGAGCGGGATACATTTCAAGCTCACCAATGGGACTTGGAGTGCTTGGTCTTGGCCGACAAGCTTGGATTCTCTGAAGCCTGGATCGGAGAACATTACACGTCGCCCTGGGAGCCATTCCCTTCGCCCGATCTGATGATCGCCCAGGCTCTGTTGCAGACCAAGAACATCCGCCTTGGCACGGGCGTGCATCTACTGCCCTATCACCACCCAGCGGAACTGGCCTGCCGGGTGGCCTATCTGGACCACATCGCCCAGGGACGCTTCATGTTCGGGATCGGCGCGGGAGGGCTTCCCACCGACTACACCATGTTCAACGTGGACGGTTTGAACGGCCAACACCGCGAGATGACCAGCGAGTCCATCGACATCATCCTAAAGCTTTGGGAGTCGGATGAGCCCTTCGAATACCAGGGCAAGTTCTGGAACGTCAACTTGCCGGCGCCGCAATACGGCACTCTGAAACACCACATCAAACCCTTCCAGAAACCCCATCCGCCCATCGGTGTCGCCTCGGTCAGCGTGGGGTCAGAGACCCTCAAGATAGCTGGAGAGCGCGGCTTCATCCCCATGAGCCTGGCCTTCAACGGCGATTACGTGATCAGCCACTGGGATGCCGTCTTGGAGGGTGCCAAGCGCAGCGGCAAAACCCCCAGCAGAAAGGACTGGCGGGTGACCAGGGACGTGTGGGTTGCGGATTCCGACGACGAAGCCTACGACCAAGCGGTGAACGGCATGTTGGGCCGCGTCTGGGGCGAGTATCTGCTGCCTCTCTTCAACGAGTTCTCGATGCTCCACTGCTTCAAGCACGATTCCAGCGTCCCAGACTCAGCCGTCACGCCAGAATACCTGGCCGAGAACGTCTGGCTGATCGGCTCGCCCGACACGGTGGAGAAGAAGATTCTCAGCCTGTATGAGATGTGCGGCGGCTTCGGCACGCTGCTGTCGCTGATCTACGACAACGTGGATAACCAGAAGGGCTGGGAGAAGTCCATGAAGCTGCTGTCCCAAGAGGTCATGCCCCGTTTCGCGGCCATGAACCCAGACTAGACAATGCCAAGGCATAGCAATAAATAAGATTCGCTAAAAACCAAGGAGGAAATATGTTCGCTCTATTCGTAACCGCCAAGATCAAGCCTGGGCACCGCGCCGAATTCATCGAGGCCACTATGGGCGACGCCGT
>JAQBXL010000064.1 GCA_027624135.1 Chloroflexota bacterium | reverse complement strand
CGACGACCCCCTACACCCCATGCAGGTGCCCTACCGGACTGGGCCACACCCCGACGCGCCGTAATTATAGCACGCACGAGCCAGGCGCGGGGCATGTGAGCGTTCAGCTGTCAGCTGTCAGCCAGGAGTCCTCCTCATCAAGCACGAAATGTGCTTCGAAAAGATAGTTGCGGCCGATTAGCGAATCGATCGGTCTTCAGGATCCCCTCCCTCGCGCATGGGGGAGGGCTAGGGTGGGGGAGAGCTACTGCTCCAGAGCTATTGAACATTATTTGGGTCCTCGCCCCCATCCTAACCTTCCCCCCAACGGGGGAAGGGATTTGATCTCGCCTCGTTGCGGCGCCGCCCTGCCAGTGGGCATAATGGCTGAAAGCTGACGGCTGATAGCTGATAGCTGATGGCTGACAGCTGACAGCTAGGAGGAACTCCTGATGCCCGGACCCCTGGACGGCGTTAAAGTCGTGGATTTTACCGAGATCATCGCTGGGCCATTGGCTGGCCGGCTGCTGGCTGATCTGGGCGCCGACGTGATCAAGGTCGAGCCTCCGTGGGGCGAACCGTGGCGGCTCACCCAGCGGTTCACTCCCACCGAGAGCCGCACCTTCATGACTTACAACCGGGGCAAGCGCAGTCTCCCTCTCAATCTGACCAAGGACGGGGCCGCTGAGATCATCAAGAAGCTGATCCCCGAGATGGACATCGCTTTGGTGAACTTCCGGCCCGACGTGGCAGTCAAACTGGGCGTGGACTACGAAACTCTGTCTGCCATGAATCCCCGTCTGATCTACTGCGAGTTGACCGCCTACGGAAGGGAGGGGCCCGACGCCGAGCGGCCCGGATACGACATGATCGTCCAGGCCATGACCGGGATGGTCGCCTCCGAGACAAAAACGCTGGACGGCGTACCGTCTTGGGTCTGGTCCAGCCCATTGATCGATACATCCGCTGGTATCTGCATGGCCTGGGCGGTCTGCGCGGCACTGTACGCCAGAGAGCGCACCGGAGTCGGCCAGAAGATCGAGACCAGCTTGTTAGCTTCGGCCCTTTCGTTGATGGGCGCCAGGTTCCTGCACGTGGAATCGCTGGACGGTGAGACCCGGAAGAAGACGCTTGAAGACTTGGAGACCAAACGCGCGACTGGGGCCTCCTACGATGAGATGGTTGCCGCATCGCCGGGCAGCCGACGCCGGGAGCATCATGGCAACCTCTACTACCGCGTCTACTACACCAAGGATGCTCCGATCGGCGTTGGCTGCCTCAGTGACCCGCTGCGCCGCCGTTTACTGGATACGCTGGGCCTGACCGACGACGGCCTGGAGCCAGGCTGGGACCCAACCAAACCCGAGTCCCGAGCCTACAGCCAGGCGTTAGAGCAACGCGCCGAGGAACTGTTGGCGGAAAAACCCAGCGCTGAATGGCTGCGGATGTTCGAAGAGCGGGCGATCCCTGCCGGTCCCGTGCGGTTCATCGAGGAGCTATTTGACGATCCTCAGGTGGTGGCCAACGGCCTAGTGACCGAGGTGGAGCACGTTCAGGAGGGCAAGGTCAAGATGGTCGGCCCAATGGCCCACTTCCGAGGGACCGTACCTACCCCTCCCTCAGCGTCACCAGCCCTGGGGCAACATTCAGGCGAGATACTGGAGTGGCTGGGCTTCACGCAAGAGGATATCAAGACTTGGCTTGATGACGGTGTCATCAGCTAGCAGGCAACTGGCCCAGGGAGGATAAAGAAAAGGGGCGTCCTGAAATCGTAGGACGCCCCTTTTTTGCTGCTGATTAAGGTGTTCGCTAGCCTACCGGCGCGCCTTGGAACTCGGGCATCACCTCTTTGGCGAAGAGCTCTATGGAGCGAAGCACCTTCTCGTGGGGCAGTCCGGGGAATCCGAAGTTGCCGAACACGTGGTTGATCCCGGCTGCCTGGGTCGCTTTCAGCCGCTCGATCACCACCTCGGGTGTTCCCACCAGTGGCGGCAGGCCCGCGTGGCCAGGGTCGTCGCGGCGGTCCCGGTCGTTCTGCCGGCTGGCCCAGTGCTCGTACCCCGGGGGGACGTTTCCATTCTTGTCGATCGGCATCCCGACCAGGCCGTTGTTGCCCTCTGACCGTAGGATTCGCGAGGAGAAATTCTGTAGTTCGTTGGCGTCGCGCTCAGCTTCTTCCTGGGACGGCGCAACGTAGATGCCCTTGGACATGGGCGGATCCAGATGCTTGTGCGGGTGGCCATACTCATCCATCTTGTCTCGCCAGGCTTGAATGACCTGGGGCGCTTGGCCCAAGATGTCGGTCGGTCCACCGGCGATGACCTGGATCTGGTTCTTGGCGGCGAAGTCGATGCTGGCTGGTGAGGTGCTGACAGCCTGGAACAGGGGCGGATGAGGCTGTTGCAAAGGCTTGGGCAGGACCCACAGGTTTTCCACGTCGGTGAATTTGCCGTGGTAAGTCAGTTTCTCTTCGGTCCAGGCTTTCTTGATCACGTCCACTGACTCGTAGAACCGTTCGCGGCTTTCGTTGATGTCCACACCCAGGCCGTCGAACTCCTGGCGCTGGTAGCCGGAGCCGATGCCCAGATTAAGGCGTCCCCCGCTGATGACGTCAATCATAGCGGCCTCTTCAGCGACGAGGATGGGATTGTGCAGCGGCAGCACCACCACGGCAGTGCCGATGCGGATGTTCTTGGTCCGCCCGGCAACCAAACCGGCGAAGGACCAGATGCCCGAAAGCAGACCGTGGCGCGAGAAACGGTGCTCGCCAAGCCAGACTTCATCGATGCCAAGCTGGTCGGCCAGTTCGATCTGTTCCAGGGCTTCGTCGAGAGATTGTTGTTGTCCTTTGCTCTCGTGCCAAGGAACGATCGTGAAGATTCCAAACTTCATCAGTGTGCCTCCAATAGTGATGTTATGACGCATTGGTTCGACAGAGGGCAGGAACTCATGTCGTTGGTGCAAGGATACACCGGCATCGGCAAGGGGGACAAGAAAGAGGGATTTATGGCTGGGGAAAACCAGGAAGAGACCCGCATGGCCGGTCTGAAAGGAGTGGCTAGGCGTCCACGTTCACTAGGCGTCGTCCCCGTTTAATGGAACATGGCTGTCGGATGACCAGCCGATCAGACCAGCGAGGAAGTGGAACACTGCGTAGGTTTCCAGACCAAACGGCAGGTAGCCACCGTAGCCCATGATCGGCATCTGGAATACCCGGCCGAAATCGAGGTAGGCGAAGTCATACTCCCAGCTGACTGACGTGGTGTTGTTCCACATCTCCCAGAAGAACCCGCAGACCAGAGCGCCCAAGGCGAACATGACAACCAGCCGCCAATCGCCCTTGCTAACGTGGGAAAGAATGCTAGGCCGGCCTCTGAGGTTGTTGATCGGGTCAAAGATGAAGAACAGGCAGAGCCAAGTGATTGGGAACAAGTACGTGGGCCACAACAGCATCGCGGCCAAGGACAAAATGCCGAACACCGCTAATAGGCTGATCTGCCGTCGGCTCAAGGCGAACGCTGGGAGTCCAGCGAAGCGTTTGATGAAATTGAAGGAGCCGATGAATTCGGACACCTCGAACACGGCGGGTATCACCACGGAGAAGGACAGAGACGCGCTCATGAAATCGAAGAGAGTCCGGTTGTCGGGGCCGATGTAGATCCAGTTCTGGGTTATTTGATTGATTACTTCGAAGGTCCACCAATAGGGAATGGCGGCCACGAACATCAACGCGACGATCCTGGGGCTGCGGACAAGAAGCGATGTCCCGGTCCGGCGCAGCACCACGCCGTCAATCATCAGGATGAAGCCGAGCCACAGAGGGAAGAAGGTGTTGTTCTCGCCGACGCCGCCGTCTTGTATCCAAGACAAGGCCCAAGCGATACAGATGATGAGCAGACCCAGCAGCCCCCGATAGGGCAGCAGGTAGCGCTGTAACGGCTTCTCCCGCAGGGGGATCCTCCGCACGGGCAATCGGTCATCGCGGATCAGCACCAGGCTTTCCAGCGATGCTTTTATATCTAGCTTGCTAAGCACCTTCCAAATCTCTCACAACGTCTAGGAAAGGGCAATCCGTGTCAGCCGCCTCTTGGATAGCATCTGTACCGGAATTATTGGGGAAAAATCAGATATTCGGTCTTCGAGTATGCCAGCCAGTTGACTGTTCGTAAACATGGCCGGCGAGCAATACTGTGGTCTCGTCGAAGGGCCGCCCCGCGATCTGAAGGCCGATGGGCAAACCCGTGGCGGTAAAGCCGCAGGGCACGCTCAACGCCGGAACGTTGGCCAGATTAAAGGTGTTGCCCAGCAACCATGGTATCCGATTGCTCTTCCCTTTGCTGTCGATCACCGGGTCCGGCTCCAGCAGTTGGGCGGCCACCCCGGTCGTCGGAGACAACAGCAGGTCAAAGCTGTCAAGGGCGTCAAGCACCTGGGCGCGAATCAGAGACCGCAGGCGCAGACCTTTGTAGTAATAGGGCGCAGGCATGATGCTGTTCACGATGTAGGCGATGCGGTTGTCGTGGGCGATCTCCTTGGGCCGGTCTCGGAGTAGTTCTTGATAGGTGACCGGCGCCTCGACTCGAAGCGCTCCGTTGATGGCTCCGGCGTTGGCTGCTAGTGATATGGACGTCTCCTCCACATGAGCGCCCAGTCCTCTTAGAGCGTCTGCGGCGGCCAGAACCGATCGGCGTATCTCGTCTTCCACCAGATCGGAGTAGAGGAGTTCCCGGACGATGCCAAATCTCAGTCCCTTGATATCTCCGTCCAAGGCGGCCTGATAATCAGGGACCGGCTCTTTGCTGCTCACCTTGTCCTTGGGGTCGTGGCCCGCGATCGCCGCCAGCGTTATGGCGCAGTCTTCCACCGTGCGCCCAAGGGGACCGACAGTGTCCATGGAGCGGACCCCCGGCATGACACCATAGCGGCTGACCCGGCCCCAGGTGGGGCGGAGACCCGCCAGGCCGCACCAGGACGCCGGGAAGCGCACCGAACCTCCGGTGTCTTCCCCAAGGGACGACCCGCAGAGAAAGGCGGCGGTTGCAGCCCCTGAGCCGCTGCTTGAGCCGCCGGTTGACCGTTCCAGGTCCCAGGGATTACGCGGCGGGTCGAACTGGTGCGACAGGCCCGTGGTGGCGAACTCGGTCATGTTGAGTTTGCCCAGCAGCACGGCCCCAGCCTTGTTGAGGTTGGTTATGACCGTGGCGTCTTCGGAGGGGACGAAATCGCCGAATACGGGAGACCCGCCGGTGGTCAGGATTCCCTTGGTATATATCTGGTCTTTGACGCCAACGGGAACGCCGTGCATGGGGCCACGGTAGTTGCCCTGGGCGATCTCTTGTTCCGCTTGTTTGGCGGCTTTCAGGGCGGCGTCAGCCGTCACTGTCACGTAGGCGTGGAGTTTACCGTCCAGCAACTCGATGCGCTCCAGATAGGCTTCCGTGGCCTCAACTGGAGAGACTTCTTTGGCGGCGATCAACCGGGACAGGTCCGAGGCGCTGAGGAAAGGTAGATCTAATTTGTTCATGCTTCACAAGTGAGTGTGCAAGATTTAATGCATGATAGGTGGGCGGTGCAGGACGGTCAACCGGGAGCGTCGGCTCGCCTTTTCCGGCGCGGTATAATACTCCATCCTCAGATGTCAGCCCAAGCCAAGCCTGCGAATAGGATGCTGGACATGCCTGCTACTACTGTCAAGATCGAAGGCGCCCGATTCATCATCACCATGGACCCCCAGCGCCGGATAATCCGCGACGGGACGCTGGTGATTCAGGGCCAGCGTATCGTCCAGGTCGGCAAGTCCGTAGAGTTGGCTGACGTACAGGCGGACCGGGTGATCGACGCCCGCGACATGGTGGTGACACCAGGATTCTGCAACGGTCATATGCACATCAGCTACGCCCACGCCACCAGGGGCATCTTCCCCGACGACCTGGGTTCGGCCTACCTGCCCAACGTGTTCAAACTCCAGTCGGCGATGACCGAAGAGGAGGAGTACCACACCAGTCTGCTGGCCATCACCGAACTGCTGAAATACGGAACCACCGCCTTCATGGACCCTGGCAGCACCAAGTATCTGGGGCGTTGCCTGGACGCCTACCGGCAGGCGGGATGCCGGATCATCGTGGGCACCCACGTAACGGACCGTCCCAATCCATTGAATCTGCCGGTCTCGTCCACTGCCGACGCGATCAACGCGGTCGAAGCGACTATCCGGGATTTCGACGGGCAACTTGACGGCAGAGTGAGCGCTTGGGCCATGCCATTCGCGCCCAACTTCTGCACCGATGAATTGCTCACCGAGTGCAAACGCCTAGCCGATCATTACGGCACGGGACTCACTCTGCACTACAACAACGGCGAGAACTACGTGCAAACCAGCCTAAAAGAGACTGGCCTGCGTCCGACCCAATATCTGGAGCAACTGGGGATTCTTGGCGAAAATGTGACCCTGTCCCACATGCTTGGCCTGGACCAGAGTGAAGTCGAGGTATTGGCCCGCACCGGGACCAGGGCGGTAGTCGTCCCGACAGCAGCGGTCAAGGGCGGCGCCGGCATGACTCAGTCGGGGATGCTGCCTGAGATGCTGGACGCGGGCATGACAGTGGGCCTGGGAACCGACGCCGGCAACAACTCCAATCTATTGGAGACCAATCGGGCGATGTATCTGATCGCTGTGCTGTACAAAGACGCGCGGCAGGACTCGCGGACCATTCCCGCCGAGACTGCCCTGGAGATGGCGACGATCCAAGGCGCGGAAGCCCTAGGACTAGACGGCGAGGTTGGCTCCCTGGAAGCTGGGAAGAAGGCCGATCTGGTGCTGTTCGACACTCGGAGCGTGGAGTGGCAGACATTGTTCAATCCGGTGAATAATCTGGTCTACAATGCCGACGGCCGCAGCGTCCATACCGTGATAGTGGACGGCGAAATAGTCGTGGAGGACCACAAACCGCTGTTCGTTGACGAGTGGGAGTTGATCCAGAAAGTACAAGGCATCGGCGAGGATATGCTGGCCCGGACCGGCCTGTCCTTCCCGTCCCGCTGGCCGATAATCTAAACAAAGGGAGACAAGAATGTCCCAGATAGTTTTCATACACGGACCGGGCGCAGGCAGTTGCTCTGCCGGGTTCAAATATCAGGTGGAACACTTCCCCGGCAGCCTGGCCCCGGACCTGCCTGGGCATCCAGAGGGCGAGTCGTTGGCCACCGTGGCCGATTACACCGAGTGGCTGCACGGCTGGCTGCACAAACAGGGCCACGACAAAGACCTGGTGCTTTCCGGGTTCACCTTGGGAGCCTGCGTTGCGCTGCAATACGCGCTGGACTACCCCGACGAGGTGGCGGGTCTGCTGCTGATGACCATCGCCATGAGGCCAAAGGAACGCGCTCCCGGCGGCTTGGAGTTCCGCCTGAACGCCGCCAAGGATGAAAAGGTCCACGAGGAGTGGCTGGACGCGATGCGCCACACGATGATGTTCATCGAGCCTGAATTGCGGGAGGAACTCATTGAATGTCACCGGAAGGTCGGCCCTACCTCGCAGTACAACGACCTGGTGACCATCGACAACTTCGACGTGCGTGACCGAATCGGAGAACTGAAAGCGCCGTTGGTGCTGGTGCGTGGCGTGGATGACCCAGGCAAGCCCGCCGAGTACGAACTGGAGATTCACCAGGCAGTCCCCGGCTCCAAATACATCAAGCTGGAGCAAGCAGGCCACTTCCCCATGGCCGAACGCCCCGACGACATCAACCGGGCGCTTGAAGAGTTGATGGCCTTGGCAAATGTGGGATAGGGGAACGCCCCCATCCTAACCTTCCCCTCCTTCCGCCGAAGGGCGGGGGAAGGGACTTTTCAGTCAAGAGCGAATGCTACCCCTTCGCGGGCAGGTATTTCTGGTACCAGGCTAGAGTTTCTTTCATGACCTGGGAGAAGGCGGGTTCTGCGTAGACCTCGTAGTGGCCGACTCCGTTCAGGACGACCAGTTTCTTGGGCTCTCCAGCGTGGGCGTATAACTGCTCCGATTCTTCTTGGGGTACCAAGCGGTCGTCGTCGCTGGTGATGAACAGGATCGGCCGGGGGGATATCTTTCCCACGATCCACTCTGGGTTGAAGCCAATCGTGTCATCGACGTACTCGACAGGAATGGTTCCCACGGCTGCGGGGTTGTTCTTGCGGGCCGCGGCGGCAAGTTCGGCCGACTGACGGTCCGGTAGCAGAATATCCGCACGCTCCACCATCTCCGATTTACCGGTCAGGGCGCGTTGTTCCCGGTCGGACTTGGACTGTTCCAGCAGATCGAACCACTCATCCATGCGCCTTACCCGGCTCATCCACCTCGCGCCGTGGCCGATCCCCACCACACTGACGATGCACTTGGCCCGCGGGTCAACGGCCCCCACCCAGGAGACGGTGGCCCCGCCGTAGCTGGTGCCGTAGATGCCGATGCTATCCTCGTTCACCTCGGGTTGGATGCCCAGGTAGGTCATGGCGGCCTGCACGTCGGCGACCCGGCTATATGGGGCCAGACGATTGGGGCTAACGCCTTCGCTATTCCCCCAGCCTTTGTAGTCAAAGGTCATCACCACATACCCGGCCTCGTTGAGCACCCTGGCGTTGTCGGGCAGGTAGAGGTCTTTGACGCCCGTGTAGCCGTGGCACAGAAGGATCGCCGAGCGTGTCTCACCCGCAGCTAGTCCGTCGGGAACGTAAACGTCGCCGCAAAGCTTGAAACTCTCGCTGTAGAACTCAATAGCCCGTTTCATTGTTCCTGCTCCTGTCTACTCATCTGTCTACTCGTCTGTCCATTCCTCTGTCTATTCGTCGACGTGGAGTCCGGCAGTCTGGAAATCGGCTTCGGTCATGCCGGCGAACCGGGCCGGCAAAAATAGCTCGATGGAAGATGGAATCTTTTTGCAGCCGCCTTGGATGAATTCGGTGATGGCTTTTGCGGTGCTGGGGCCCAGGTGAATGCCCTTGGTGGTGTGACCGGTGGCCAGCACCACGCCTTCTTTACCGGGCACTGGACCGATGATGGGAATTCGGTCAGGGCTGAGAGGCCGCGACCCGGCCAGTTGTTCCACCAGGGACGCGTTCTCCAGATCGGGGAAGACATCGATGGCCCGCTGCATGATCTCGACTCGGGCCGTCTCGGTGGGAACGCGGTCCATGTCGTCGCCTTGGTATAGCTGGTCTTGATCGTAGTCCCGCCCTCCGGTGCTGCCCACGCTCAGAAAGCCGTCCAACCGGCTGATCATGTGGCCCCGCTTTGGAGAGCTGATCAACACCTGCAGCGGGTCGCCGTCGTACTTGAGCAGCAGTCGCTCTCCCTTCAAAGCTCCCACCGGGATCGGGAAGCCCAAGTCTTTTTGGAATTGCGGGCTCCAGAGTCCGGCCGAGATTACCACGGCGCCGCAGGAGATATCGCCTCCGTCGGTGCGCACTCCGGTGATACGGTCGCCTTCGGAAACCAGCCCGGTCACCTTGCGGTTAATGATCTGAGCGCCCTTTTTTTCGGCGCCAGCGGCCAGGGCCAGGTTCAGGCGGTAGCTATCCAACTGGGCGGATTCGTCTTCGTAGACCGCTCCTCTGAGCGATGGAGTCAGCCGGGGTTCCAACTCGTGGACCTCATCGGCGGTGATCCAGTGCATGGCCACGTGCTCTTTCTGCCAGACCATGAGTTCTTTAATCAGTTGCTCTTCGCTCTCTTCCAGGGCCAGCCGAAGCGAGGGACGCCTCTGGTAAAGCAGGTCCATGCCGGTCGCTTCTTCCAACTCCGCGACCAACGACGGGAACTCGTTGTAGCTCTCCAGTCCGAATTGGAATGAAGGGCCGGGGGTGAATTCTGTGCCCAATAGACTGATGAATCCCGTTGCGTGAGCGGAAGAGCCACTACCGACGGATTCACGTTCGAGCAGGGCAACCTTGATGCCTTCTCGCGCCAGGTCATAGGCCACCGAGCAGCCTATGACTCCTGCGCCAATGACGGCAACATCAGCATTTTCGGACATTGAAAATAGACTCCGGAAAGGGGATGGCAGGAATTATGGAAGGCTTGCCCGTAGCTGTCAACCAGACCCGAAATCAGCTTGGCTAACCGGAAGACGAAAAAGACTCCTGCGCTGCGCTCCGAATCCCGGTCAGGCTGGCGCTGAGTTCCCAAAGACCTCTGGCTAACGATTCATCATAGCTGCGCTTGGAGGAACGGACCGCTTGCTGCTTTTCCAGGTATTTGCCCGACACGCCTTCCATATCCGGAGACGAAGCGGCGTACACGGGCGTCAATGCCCCGGCCTCGATGCTGATGCCCCTCAGGCGAAGGAAGAAGTTCAGGAAGCGGCCAAATGGCCCATTATGGTTCAGAAAATTGGTCGCCACCAAGCCGGGGTGGAGGGAATTGGCCGTCACGCCGGCGCCCTCAAGACGCCGGGCCAATTCGTAGGTGAAGAGAACGTTGCACAGTTTGGAGCGGGAATACGCCCTGAAGCCGAGATAGCGGCGTGGATCATGGACGTGACCCAGATCGAGCCGGGCTTCTTTATGGGCGCTGGAGGCTACATTGACGATACGGGCAGGGGGCGAGGCCTTTAATATGTCCAACAGCAGGTCGGTCAGCAGGAAGTAGGAGAGATGGTTAAGGGCAAAAGTCATCTCAATGCCGTCGACGCTATTTTGCCGCCTCAGATACATCGCTCCGGCGTTGTTGACCAGAACGTCGAGCCTCTGACGCCGCGCCTTGAACTCTTCGGCAAGACGTCGGACCTGGTCCAGCGACGATAGGTCGGCCACCAGGTATTCCACGGCTGGATTGCCGCTCTCTTTCTTGATCTGGTCTGCGACGGCGGCACACTTGGCCTCGTTGCGCCCTGCAATGACAACGTCCGCGCCCATGAGGGCCAATTCGAGGGCGATCTTCTGGCCAATGCCAGCGGTCGCGCCGGTCACCAGGCACGTTTTGCCAGCCATCAGGCCTAATCTGTTAGTTTGTTCCGATGCCACGTCGAAATCGTACCCCAAAGTAAACCCAATCACCTAGCGTCAACCAGCGTCGAATAGAGGCCACAAATTGATTCCGGAACGCCCAGGGAGTAATCTGGTGCCCGTGAATCAATCTGTAAATATGACCGTACTTTCACCGTACTTACCATGAGTCAGGAGTCCCGATATGGAATTTGAACTACAGCCAGTGACTGAGCCCGGAAGGCAGATGGTCGATCTGGCTGAGAAACATGCCGCCGATTTCGCCACCAGGGCCGCCGAACACGACCGCGACGGCACGTTCGCCTTCGAGAACGTTGTGGAGATGAGAAACAGCGGCTTCGTTGCGGCGGCTGTGCCTAGGGACTTGGGAGGAATGGGCGTAACCTCGGTCCATGACAGCATCGTGGCCATGAGCCGTCTGGGCCGGGCTGAAGGGTCGACACCGCTGGCCTTTACCATGCACCTGTTCCGCACGCTTGGCCTGGTCAGAGGATTACAAACTGCTACAGCCAATGGTAATCAGACGCGGCAGACGCGGTTGGAAGGAGTTCTGAAGAAGATCGGGACGGGCGAATTGGTCATCACCGTCGCCAACTCGGAACGAGGCGCCGACATTCGCACCTCAAGAACCACGGCCACCAGGGTGGAGGGCGGCTGGCTGTTCAACGGCAACAAGACATTCGCCACAGGCTCGCCCGCCGCCGACCTCCTGGCAGTGCGTGCCCGTTATGAGAACGAAAAGGGTGAGTTACGCCTGGGGACAACAATGGCGCCGGTGGATCGGCCTGGCGTAGAGATCATGAACAATTGGGATGGATTGGGCATGAGGGCGTCGGGCAGCCACGACGTGGTGTTCACTGACTATTTCGTGCCTGAAGACGAATTCGACGATATCGGTGAGTTCGGTAAATTTAATTCGCCTCTCTTGGCTCTGGCATCTGGCTCGTCGCTGGGTCTTGCGTCCGTATTCCTGGGTATCGCCGAATCCGCTAATGAGATCGCGGTAAACTCGATCATGGAGCGTGGCGCCGCCAACTACCCCATGAACCAAGCCACCACCGCGGAGAACGAGATAGACTTGACAGCGATGCGTGGCATCTTGAGCCGGGCAGCCCATTCCATCGATGAAGATGCCCGAGTCAACTACGCTGCCGGGAGCGTGTCGTCTCGCGACGGTATGTCAGAGATGGAAGCGTTCCGCATCATCAAGAACTCGGCGGTGGCCAAGAAGTTTGTGATGGACCACTCAGGCAAGATCGTCGACCGGGCTATCACTCTGTTCGGTGGCGGCGGCTTCATGAATAATAGCGTCTTGGCCCGACTGTACCGGGACGTGCGGGCTGGCCCGTTGATGCAACCCTGGGCCAGCAATCAGGCGATCGAATTGATTGGCAAAGTCGCTTTGGGTCTGAATCCTAACAAAGGGCAGCCCAAGTAGGCGTCCGCGAGTGTGTTATCGAGCCTATTACGAGGGATAGTCACCAAGGAGAAACTATATGGCCGGTCCTAAGATCACATTTGGCGTGAACCTGTCCGTGGACGATTATTGGGACGTGCCCGAGTTCGCCCGCAGAGCCGAAGACATGGGCTACGGGCGCGTCACCATGGGCGAACACATCATGGACGGCAACCCGCCACGGCCGACCTTGCTCAACCTGCCCGCGATGGCAGCAGCAGCGGGAGCTACCAAGAACATCCGTGTGATGACCGGGATCGTGATTGCGCCCTTATACGACCCGGTGATCTTGGCCAAGATGGTCGCCAGCGTAGACCAGGTTTCGAAAGGCCGCTTGGACTTTGGCATCGGCATCAGCGGCCAGCGGGGCACCAAGATCGAGTTCGACGCGGTGGGTGTCAATGTCCACACCAGAGGCAAGCGCACGAACGAGATGCTCAAGGTGATGCAACGCCTGTGGACCGAGGAACACGTGTCCCATCACGGCGATTTCTTCGACTTCGATGATGTTACTCTGTTGCCATTTCCGGCGCAGAAACCGTATCCGCCGATCTGGGTTTCCGGCCGTAGCGATGCGGCTATGCGGCGGGCGGCGCTGATGGGCGACGGTTGGTATCCCTATCTTTTCACCGTGCGCCGGATCAAGGCCAGCAACGAGATGGTGCGCCAGTTCGCTGCTGAGGCTGGGCGTGACCTGAGCGGTTATCACTGGGGACTTAACCAGCCCACAGCTATCTCGGCCAACGCCTCTGAGGCCACGGCCCTGGCGGTATCCAATGTCGGCGAGCGATATGTGACTCCCGAAAGGAGCGCCGAGAGCATCGCCCAAGCCCTTTGCATCGCCGGGACTCCAGAAGACTGCATCAAGGCCGTGGAAGACCGCATCGAGGCGGGGGTAGAGCACATGAACCTGGGCTTCCTGGCCTCCGAACCAGACTCATTCTTCCGCCAGATGGAGATGTTCGCATCCCACGTGATGCCCCACTTCCAGTCATAGAGTTTCCCAACTCAGACTTGCAACCTACTTGCAACCTAGGAGCAGAACCATGCCAGACTCAATCTCTCTAAAGATAGAAAGCAACACAGCAGTTGCGATGAGGGACGGTGTCACTCTTTACGCCGACATCTATCGTCCCGACGGCGATGGGCCATTTCCCACCATTCTGCAGCGCACACCCTATGACAAGAACACCAGCCTGACCAACTCCATGCTCGACCCCCTCAGGGCGGCCAAGGCGGGGTTCGCGGTCGTGATTCAAGACACCCGAGGACGGCACGCTTCCGAGGGTGAGTTCTACGCCTTCCGCGATGACATAAATGACGGTTACGATACCGTCGAATGGGCCGCTGCCCAGCCCTGGTCGAACGGCAAGGTCGGCATGTACGGCGCGTCTTATGTGGGGGCGACCCAGTGGCTGGCGGCAACCTCGCGCCCACCCCACCTGACGACCATCGTGCCAACGGTCACCGCCTCCAACTACCACGATGGCTGGACCTATCAGGGCGGCGCCTTCGAGTTGGGATTCAACATGTCTTGGACCTTGCTTCAGCTGACGTTGGCCAACTTCAAGAACGTTTCCGGTGTTCAGAACATCCCCCGCGAACGCCGCATCGATCTGATTGATGCCGTCGACGGCATGACCGAGGGGTTTGGCTTTCTCCCAACAAAGGACTATCCCCAGCTGGACTCAGGTTTGGCGGATTACTATTACGACTGGTTGGCCCATCCCGACTTCGACGATTACTGGAAGAAACTATGCATCGAAGATCATCACTCCGAGATCGATGTCCCGGCATTGCACGTGGGTGGTTGGTACGACATCTTCTTGGGTGGCACGATACGAAACTACCTTGGCATGAAGAAATCCGGCGCTAACGAGACCGCGCGTGGTGGCCAAAGATTGATCATCGGCCCCTGGCAGCACTCGGCCCGCGGCTCCAGCATGGCCGGCCGCCATTACTTTGGGATAATGGCCGACTCGATGGCCATCGACGTAGACGGAATCCACCTGCGCTGGTTCGACCACTGGTTGAACGGCGGCAAGAATGGGATCATCGAAGAAGCCCCCGTGCGGATATTCGTTATGGGGGACGATGCTTGGCGGGACGAGCAAGAATGGCCCCTGGCCAGGGCACAGGAGACCAAGTATTACCTGCACAGTGGCGGCAAGGCGAATTCCAAGAACGGCGACGGCGCCCTTGGGATTCAAGCTCCCAACGCCGAGCCGCCGGACGTGTTCCTGTACAACCCGGCCGACCCGGTTCCGACCACCGGCGGCGCTCTGTGCTGCAACCCCTATTTTGCGGCTGGCGGCGCCTTCGACCAGAACGAGGTGGAGGAACGGGCGGATGTTTTGGTCTATTCGACTCCGCCATTGGAGCGTGACGTAGAGGTTACCGGCCCGGTGACGGTAACGTTATGGGCGGCAACGTCGGCTACGGACACCGATTTCACGGCCAAGTTGGTGGACGTTTGCGAGGACGGATGCGCCCGGAACCTGACCGACGGAATTATACGGGCCCGCTACCGCGAGTCCATGTCCAACCCTAGTCTCCTCGAGCCGGGCCGGACTTACTGCTACGAGATCGACCTCTGGGCCACCAGCAACGTATTCAAGGCCGGACACCGGATACGCCTGGAGATCTCCAGCAGCAATTTCCCCAGGTTCGACCGCAACACCAACACTGGGAACATCATTGCCGAAGACACAGAGTTGAGGCCAGCGCTCCAAACCGTGTTCCATGACGGTCAGCAGGCGTCTTACGTCAGTCTTTCGATAATCCCCCGCTAGTAGGCGTACCCCGCTAGGCTTGCCCCGGAATCAGATTCGGGGATTAGGAGTGACAGGAATAACAGGATGCCGGAAGAAACAACGGAAGAATGGGAGGCCACTGAAAGGGTATCAAGAGACCCCTTGCGGGAGTGGTACACCAGAGAGATCTGGGGCAAACGGGCCACCGATGACGACGCTTTGTTTGAGATTATGAGCCTGCAGGTGTTTCAAGCGGGCCTTACTTGGAGGATGGTGCTCTCCCGGCGGGATAGCTTTCGGGCTGCATTCGCCGGTTGGAAGATCGACGCCGTGGCGGCAATGGGGCCGGACGATGTGGCTCGGCTGCGCGAAGATCTGGGAATCATCCGCAACCGTCAGAAGATTCAGGCCGTTATAACCAACGCGGGGATCGTTCAGGGTCTACAGAAAGAGCACGGCGGCTTCTGCGGCTGGTTCTACGATGTGCTGCCAGGCGCCGATTATCCGTCGCTGCAGACGGAGTTGCGCTCCACCTTCAAGTTCATGGGGCCAGAGATATCCCGCATGTGGCTGATGGCATCGGGCCGTATCACCCGAGAGGAAGGGGATAAGTACGACCCCACCGCCGACGCCTAGCCCGGCTCAGCCGGGTTTTCTCGCTACCGCCGTCCATCTCGCTGGGTTTTTTAGCTGCAATTAACGGGTAATGGTTGGCAACCATTCCTGTAACAAATCACTTACTACACTGCGTTTGGTGGAACCTCGCTTAGCAAATCGGCTGGCATTAATTGATTGATTGAGGTGGACCCGGAAATTCGGACAGGTAGCTAAGTGAGGGTCCTGCTCCTAAAATACGCACAGCCGTTGCTGTGAGGAAGGAGTGGGACATGTCGAAAGAACGGAGGAAGCACAGC
>JAQBXL010000063.1 GCA_027624135.1 Chloroflexota bacterium | reverse complement strand
GACTGAGGGCCGGTTGGGATGAAGACTACCTTCTCAAGGTGTTATCCCTATGAGATGCGATTGCCCTGGACTTACTA
This sequence comes from Chloroflexota bacterium, assembly GCA_027624135.1. GTDB lineage: Bacteria > Chloroflexota > Dehalococcoidia > Lucifugimonadales > UBA3495 > UBA9611. The sequence continues at coordinate 16,198 of JAQBXL010000063.1, read as the reverse complement.
AGACCGTCCTTACCAACCCCGCTGGCATTACAAGTATGGCCGGCGCAATTCCAAAGATTGCTTTCATGTTGCGGCGATGTTCCTTGACCCGTACACCGGATGCCCCTTAAAATCTAAGTACAGGACGTGGATTTTTGGATCCAGACTGCGTCCGCCGTGGGTTAGGTAGGAGGTGTTGATGGACTCTAGTATTATCAGCAAGATCGAGAAGGCCAAACAATACTCCGAGCAGAAAGACCGGGTTAACATCACAAGTTTCGCCGCCACTTTCCAGGGCAACCACAACCAGTACGACGTCCATTTCGAAAACGGCGCCTGGCGTTGTGAATGCCGATTCTTTGTCACCAAGAAAGTCTGCAGCCATACCATGGCCCTGCAGCGAATCTTAGACGAGATGCTAACCCGACAACCCGAGCCAGCGTCCACCAGCTAGATTTTTCAGTAGCCCGGTAGCATCCGGGAAACAAAAATCCGGTGGAATCACCGGGTCATGGACCTGTTTCGCATGAAAGGCCTCCTCATATTCGAGGGGGCCTTTTTATATGAAAATCTGACCCCGATGGAAGATGTTCCGGAACAAGCCACGGCGCGTTGACAGAGGGTAGTTGGCCTATTACACTCGCATGGACTCAAATTCTTCGGACTTATATTTGTCAGGTTTAGACAGATTTTTATAGATTTGTACAGCCTTATTAACCCGGATCGCCCGGCACGATAAGGCATCTTAGCTTTCAATTTCCAGATTTTTCCATGATAATCACCTATCGCGATGTGTCCGCCAAGTGAGCGGTCACAGCCAAAAAGCGGACCAGCATGTTCCGCAAGAAACCACCGGAGAGAACTTGGAATTCTTAGTCGTTGGACTTAACCACCGGACCGCGCCCGTCGAGGTTCGGGAACTCCTCTCGCTGAACAAAGCGCAGTTGCCTGAGGCTCTCAGCTCCATGAACGGCCATGGCGTGCCCGGAGTCATCCTCTCGACCTGCAACCGGTCCGAGTTCTACATCCTAGATACACCAGGCGCATCCACCAACGGCGCTACGCCAGGCGTCCAGACCGGCGCCGACCGGTTGAAACGATTCCTGGTCGAGAAGTTCGGCATCTCTCTATTGGACGTGGACCGTTACCTTTACTCATACCGTGGTTACGAGTGCATCCATCACCTGTTCCGCGTGTCGTCCAGTCTTGACTCAATGATCCTGGGCGAAGAACAGATCATCGGCCAGGTTCGTGACGCCTACGAAGCCGCGACCAAGGCGGGCACTGCCCAGGGGCCCCTGGCCCAGTTGTTCCAACAATCCCTCCGCGTGGGTCGCAAGATTCGCCGTGAAACCGGCATCAGCAGAAATGCCCTCTCGGTGAGCCGGGCCTGCGTCGAGATGGCCAGATCGGTGCTGGGTGATCTCACCAGCCGCCGTGTCCTGGTGGTCGGCGCCGGCGAAGCGGGAGAACTGGCCGCCGAGGTGCTGAGCCTTTCCGGGGTCAGAGACATCACCGTGATCAATCGCACCTACGAACGCGCTAAAGAACTTGCCGCCAGTCTCTCCGCCCAGGCCCTGCCATTCGACGGCATGCCCAAGGCCCTGCAAGAGTCCGACATCGTCATTGGCTGCACCGGTTCTCCAGGATACGTGTTGAACGCGGGTCTCATCGGCGACACCATGGCCGCGCGTCCAGACCGGCCGCTCCTCTTGATCGACATCGCCGTTCCCAGGGACATCGACCCCGAAGCAGCCCTGGTCAGGAACGTCTTTTTGAACAATGTCGACGATCTGGAATCAGCGTCCCAAGCGAGTCGGGATAAGAAGGCTAAAGAGGCCGAATGGGCTGAAGAACTGGCAACTGGCGAGGCCCAGCAGTTTCGCCAATGGTGCTTGGATCTCGAAGCCCTTCCTACTGTGATCGAGCTGCGCGACCGGGCTAACCAGATACGCTCGTCCGAATTGAACAAGACCATGCGCAAGCTGAACGGCAAGCTGGACGCCGAGGCGCTGGAATCACTGGACGCCATGACCAAGGCCATCGTGAACAAACTGCTCCACGACCCGACGATGTTCTTGAAAGAGCGCAAAGGCCCAGAAGAACTGCAGGTTGCCAGAGACATCTTCCGGCTGAGTGAAGAAGGCCCCAAAAGCCCCGATTAATCCCCCCGCACCCTCTTTCGAATCTCTCCCCTCTCCGTTCTCTTTCCGCTCCCCCTGCCCTCACACCGCGAAACCGGGTATAATAGCTCACTGGTAATATCGTAATAATTATGTCATTAGTAAAAAAATACGCCCTGCTCCCAGATGAGATTGACCGCCGCAGCATCGAGGTCGTGGCAGCCAGTCTCCCTCAATTGGATGGCCTGACCGCTGAAGAACTTTATGTCATCTGCCGCATTGTGCGCGCGGAAGGCGACCCCGAGATTGCCAAAGCCGTGGGGTTCAGCACCGGTGCGGTTGAGCGTGGCATCGCTGCCGTAAAGGCCAAGGCCGACGTGATAACCGACGTTCGCATGGTCGAGGTCGGCATATCCAAGTTGCAGCTTGGGAAATGCGGCATCACCACGCGCTGCCAGATCGACACACCCAACACCGCCGAACGGGCCAAGGCTGAAGGCACCACCCGCTCAGTGGCGGCCATCCGTGAACTGGCGCCCCACCTGAATGGCGCCATCGCTGTGGTCGGCAATGCTCCCACCGCCCTTTTGGCATTATTAGACTTGATCCAAGAAGGCCAGGCTTCTCCTGCGCTGGTCATCGGCATGCCGGTGGGGTTCATAGCCTGTGCCGAGTCTAAGGCCGAACTGGCCAAAGTCGATGTGCCGTATATCTCCATCTGGGAACGGCGCGGCGGTAGTTCCGCAGCGGCAGCTACGGTCAACGCTCTTATGGGATTGGCGCTTCAAGAGGTATCCCTGTGAACGAGAAAAATAGTAACAAGGATGGCTGGGGAGTAGTACTTCTGGGCCACGGCAGCCAGCGTGGCATCAGCAAAGCCGAGTGTTCATGCGCCTGGCAGCAAGCGGAAGACGCTGCCGAGAGCCCTACGTGGTGCCAAGACTGTCCCAGTACTCCCAACGGGTTGCGCCAAGCAGCCGACCGGCTCCAGGGCATGCTGGAGATGGACCAGTCCCAGGTGATTCTGTCCTGCCTGGAGTTCATCGAGCCCTTTCCTCAAGAAGCGGTCCAGATGTTGGACGAACGAGGCTTCCACAACGTGGTTGTCGCGCCATTCCTCTTGGGAAATGGCAAACATGCCACCCTCGAGATGAACGAAATCATCGAAGAGGTCCGTGGCCAATTGCCGGGGATTCAGTTGCACTTGGCCGACGGTCTCGGCTGCGACTCCAATCTGGCTGATCTGGTGGTTCAAAGAGTTCGAGAACTGGAAGATTCAGCAGACCACATCGCGATGAACCCAGGCCAAGGGGCCGGACGCAAAGGCATCCTCCTGGTCAAAGCAGGCACCAAGACCGAATACGACGACTGTATCTGGCTGGAAGAACTGGGGAAGATGATTGAGGACCAATTGGGTACCGGCTACGCAGTCGCCGTGGCCCAGTCGCATTACGGCGACCCAACGATGGACATGGCCGCCGCCAAATTGGTGGAAGCGCAACAAGTCTCGTCCATAATGTGCGTTCCGTATCTATTCTTTCCCGGACTCATTCTTCAGCGCAACGTTATGGGTGGATTGGAGCAGATCAAAGAGCGGTACCCCCAGGTCACAATGTCGATGACGCCTCCCTTGGGAGTGGACGACAAGATAGTGGCCATCACCGCTGAAAGGGTCCGCCAGGTGTGGCGACAGGCGGCGCAATGAGCCCAGCCAACAAAGGCAACGGCGGCAACGGCAATGGCTCGCCCGAGAGCGATTACAGCCGACCTACTATCCGCGGCAAAGGCATGCGCACCGGATATACCACCGGCGCCTGCGCTGCGGCGGCAACCAAAGCGGCTGTAACTACCCTGCTTACGGGCGATTCCGTGGACCGGATGACCATTCACCTGCCCATGGGCCAAGATGTCGAGTTCATCCTGAACCGTTGCGAGTGGACCGACCGGACAGCCGGCAGCGAAAAGGTCCTCTGTTCGGTGATCAAGGACGGGGGCGACGACCCCGATGCCACTCACGGCGCGGAGATCTGCGCAACGGTTTGGCTGGGACCCGCAACCGAAGAATGCGTAACGATTAAGGGCGGGGTCGGCGTCGGGATCGTGACCTTCCCCGGCACCGGTATCCCAGTAGGCGAACCGGCGGTGACAAGGGTACCCCGGCGGATGATTATCGAATCCGCCTTGCAAGCCGCCAAGAGCCACGGACTGGACGCGGGCAAGGGCATTATCGTGGAGCTTTCAGTGCCCACCGGAGAAGAGGTGGCCCTAAAGACCACCAACGCCCGCCTGGGTGTTTCGGGGGGAATATCGATCTTGGGCAGCACGGGCGTCGTCCAACCGTACTCCACTGCCGCCTGGCGGGCCAGCGTGAACCTGGCGATCGACGTGGCAGGCGCCAACAACCTTGACCACATGGTGCTTTCAACCGGCCTCCAGAGTGAGGCTTTCACCAGGAATCACCTGGACCTGCCCGACATGGCCTACGTCGGCGTAGGGATATTTAGCGGCGCGGCCCTCAAGCGATGCGCTCAGAGAGGGATCAGTCGGGCAACCCACGTTGGCATGGTCGGCAAGTTCTCTAAGATGGCCATGGGATATTTCGTTACTCACGTTGCTGGAAACAAGGTAGACACCAGTTTCCTGGCCGGTCTGGCCGGACAATGCGGCGCTTCAAAAGAGTTGCAGGACGAGATGGCCGCGACCCCATCTGGCCGCCATTTCGGCGAGATAGCCCTGGCCAACAACCAGCTCGCGCTCTTCACCTTGATGAGTCAGATGGTTTGCGACGAGAGCCATAAACTGTTGGGCGAAGACGCCGGTAAATTGATCGTTGACGCCATGTGCTTCGACTTCGACGGAACGCTCTTGGGCTACGCTTCAACCTCGCCCGACGGCATTCCATTGGTCTCTCATTCCGGGACGTCATCCAATGGTTAAGGACATCCAGAATCTGGGCTTGTCCCGTTCTTTGGGACTGCCCGATGACGCCTTCGAGCAACGTCGCCCCAACAAGGGGCAGATCACCAAGAAGGAAGTTCGCGCCGTTAGCCTCTACTCGTTGGGGCTCCGGCAGGACAGCGTGGTTTGGGATATCGGCGCCGGCACTGGGTCCATCTCCGTTGAAGCCGCGTTGATCGCGAACCGGGGCCAGGTTTACGCAGTGGAACGCGACACCGACTCTCTACCTCTGCTGGAGGCCAACGTGTCTCGCTGGGGGTCGGAGAACATACACATCGTCGCCGGGGAAGCGCCCGGCGCACTGGAGGGGTTGCCCGATCCAGACTCGGTCTTTGTCGGCGGCAGCGGCGGCAACCTCCCGGCGATCCTGGAATATGCCGCCTCTCGACTCAATCCAGGCGGCTCGATAGTGGTCAACCTGGCGGTCCTGGACCGCACCCAAGAATCATACCGGCTTCTTAAGGAACTTGGTCTCGAAACAGAGCTTACCCAGATCACCGCGGCCAGGGGCAAAGAGATGCCGGACGGCGCGGTGCGATTGAAGTCGTTAAACCCGGTATTCATCGTCTCGGCCCGGCGCGGGGATTAGGCGGCTGCTATGAGCGCGACACCGTCTAACGACAACCATCTAGGCTGCCTTTACGGCATCGGCGTTGGCCCCGGAGACCCCGAGCTGATCACGATCAAAGCCCTGAAGGCGCTCCAAAGGGCGCCGGTCATCTGCGTTCCCCAAGCCGCCAACCGGCGGGAGAGCTATGCGCTGACCATAGTTCATGATTATGTAAAGCCAGAGCAAGAGATCATGCGCCTACCGTTCCCCACCGATGATGCCGAAGGCGCCGCTCAGGTTTGGCGGGAAGCTTCGGTCATGGTCGTCGAGCGCCTGAGGAACGGGCAGGACGTGGCCTTCCTAACCGAAGGCGATCCCATGCTCTTTAGCACCTTCTCCTACGTTTTGGCCGGGGTCCAGGACCTTTGCCCCGAAGCCACCGTGCAGGTCATACCAGGCATATCATCGGTGATGGCCGCGGCGGCAAGTTCTCAGGTCCCATTGACGACCCACGGGCAGCGGCTGGCCATCTTGCCCGCAGCCTATGGGCTGGACGACCTGGCCGAAGCCACCTCGAATTTCGATACCGTAGTATTGATGAAAGTCAGTCCCAACATTGCAGAGACCTTGGCCAATCTTGAGGAGTTGGGACTAACGAAACAGAGCACCTATGTGCGGAGGGTCAGCACCGACTGGGAGAAGGTGATCAAGGACGTAACTAAGATCACGGACGAAGACCTGGACTACTTCTCCCTGCTCATCGTGAAGGGAAATACCGCAGAGAAATCCCGGAGAAATCCCAAGGAAAAGATTAATGGTTAACACTAAAGGCAAAGTTTATATAGTCGGCGGCGGTCCGGGCAATCCCGAACTGCTGACCCTGAAGGCCAAGCGAATCATCGAGACAGCCGACGTTGTTATCTTCGCCGACTCGCTTGTTCCACCCGAGATCGTGGCGTTCGCCAAAGAGGGGGCCGTGGTCCAGGGAAGCAAGGAACTGAACCTGGACGAGATCATGGACCTGGAACTGACTGCCGTCCGGGAAGGCAAGATCGTCGCCAGAGTCCAGAGCGGAGACCCTTCGATCTACGGAGCCATCCTGGAACAGATGCGCATACTGAAAGATGAAGGGGTGGATTTCGAGATCATCCCCGGAGTCAGCGCAGCCTTCGCCGCCGCCGCCGTGCTGAAGTCCGAACTCACCGTTCCCGAAAAGGCTCAGACCGTGATTCTGACCCGCATGGAAGGGCGTGTCGCCATGCCCCAGGGCGAGCAGCTGAAAGACCTGGCCGCCCACGGGTGCACAATGGTCATCTTCCTGAGCATCACCCGGATGACCGGGGTGGTCCGCGAACTCATCTCTTCCGGCGGGTATACCGAAGACTCCCCGGTTGCGGTGGTTTACCGCGTTGGCTGGCCCGATGAACTGGTGATTCGTGGCACGTTGAAAGACATCGCCAGCAAGGTCCGGGCGGCCAAGATAACCCTCCAGGCGCTGATCATAGTCGGCGACGCAGTCGATCCTGGGTTGGACGCCGCGGGCGCTGTCTCCCACCTGTATTCATCCAACTACACCCACCGTTACCGGAGGGGTCAAGAAGCAGTCTCCGGGACCCAGGCCAGTGGCAACGCCTAACGAAAACCCCCAGACCACTGCGGCCAACGGACGAACGGCGGTCATTGCGCTGACCCGTAATGGGGCCAGAATGGCTCGGAAACTTGCAAGCAGTTTAGACGGGGAAGTAACGCTTTTTCTTGACCGCCGGTTCGATAAAGAACGTGAAGAACGTGAAGAAGGGGACAGCGCCGAACTCTTTGACCTGCCGCTAAGACCGGTGGTGGAGCGGGCCTTCGCCGGGTATTCCCGCCTAGTGCTATTCCTCTCGGCTGGCGCCAGCATCCGGCTATTGGCTCCTTTGTTACAGAGCAAACAGGCCGACCCGGCGGTGGTCTGCGTTGATGACGCCGGCAGCTTCTGCGTCAGTCTGATATCAGGACACGTGGGCGGGGCTGACCGGTTGGCCCAGGAAGTGTCGAGACATCTGGACGCGACTCCGGTGATCACTTCCGCCTCCCACGCCTCGGGCACACTGGCCGTGGACCTGATGGGCCGCGATTTCGGCTGGCGGTTGGTGGCCGATTCAACTACAGTAACCCGCGCCAGTGCCTGCGTGATCAACGGTCAGCCGATCGGCATCTGGCAAGGCGCGGGAGAACCCGGTTGGTGGCCCCATGAAACGCCACTGCCGGAGAACATCACCGTGTACCCGACCCTGGAAGACCTGGCTGCCTCGGCCTGTGCCGTGGCATTGATTGTCACCGACAGGCTGGAACCGTTGGACACGCTGCTAGCCGACAAGATCACGGTCGTCTACCGGCCCCGAAGCCTGATCGCAGGGATGGGATGCCGACGGGGCGTGCCAGTGGCAGAGCTTGAGGCCCTGCTCTCCAAGACCTTTCAAGAGAGCGGTCTGGCCCTGGAATGCCTCGCGGGTATCGCCACCGCCGAGATAAAACGGGGAGAGCCGGGGTTGGAGCAATTGGCCGAGCGTCACGGCGTGCCCCTCACCTTCTTCTCCGCCAACGACCTGAACGAAGTGTTTGAGACCAACCCGGACGCGATAACCTCTAAGTCGGACCGGGCCCACAGTCTGGTCGGTGTTTGGGGAGTGGCAGAGCCATCGGCGCTGCTGACTTCCGGGGCTGAAGAACTGTTGGTGACCAGACAAAACACCAAGCGGGCGACTATCGCCGTCGCCCGAAAACAATCTACCGCTAACTAAAGCTGTCGGGAGCCCAAATAAATGACCGCACAATCCGGAAAGATATATCTCGTGGGCATCGGCCCAGGGGACCCGCAATACCTGACGCCGGCTGCGTCCAACGCGCTGGCCTCCAGCGACGTTATCGTCGGGTTCCGAGCCTACATCGACCAGATCAAAGGGCTGATTGCCGGAAAAGAAGTGGTCTCCATGGAACTGGGCCAGGAACTGGAGCGGGCGTCCGCCGCAGTCGACTCGGCCTACGCGGGCAAGACCGTTGCCGTGGTCTCTTCAGGCGACGCCGGTATCTACGGAATGTCCGGCCCGGTGTTCCGCGTGCTGACTGACCGGGACTGGGACGGCCAAAGCCCGGCGGTCGAGACGGTGCCCGGCGTTTCTGCCATGCAGGCGGCGGCAGCGGTGCTGGGCTCCCCGCTGATGCAGGATTTCTGTGCCATCAGCCTGAGCGACCTGCTGACACCCTGGGAGAAGATTCGGGGGCGGTTGGAAGCGGCAGGGCAGGGCGATTTCGTCGTGGCCTTGTACAACCCCCGTAGCCAGAAGCGGCAGACTCAACTCCTAGAAGCCCGGGAGATACTGCTAAAACACCGGCCCGGAGACACCCCGGTCGGAATCGTGGGCGATGCCTTTCGGCCTGGTCAGCGGGTAACCATCACCACCCTCCAAGACCTGGAGCAAGCTGCCGAGTCCGTCGACATGGTTACCATCGTCGTGATTGGTAACTCCACGACTTACGTTCACAGCGGAAAGGTGATTACACCCAGAGGCTACGAAGAGAAAGGAAAGCGGAGCTAACTTCGCCCATTCCTTGGTTTTGATTAACCTTGATTCACCTCTGGGCGCCTCGATCTAAGACCGGCCAAGACCGTCCGGGACTGTGTACAATCCGTGCACCCTATGCCTGAGTCCCGATCTAGGAGCGCGAATCCGCCATGAAACGAAGTGAATCCCGGATATTGACCACCCACACCGGCAGCCTTCCCCGCTCGCCTGAGCTTCAGGAATTGCTGCGCTCCAGACTAGACCCAAAGGACGCAGGGGAAGCCGAGTTTATTGCTGGGGTGGAAGAAGGGGTAGCAGACGTGGTAGCCAGGCAAGCGGCCCTCGGCATCGACGTGATCAACGAAGGTGAGCAAGGCCGGGTCCAATACGCCACCTACGTGAAGGACCGTTTGACCGGCTATGAAGGCGAGCAGGTTCTCCGGGCCCGCCCTCGGATCGACATGTTGGACTTTCCTGAATTCGCCGCCCAGAGCGGCGTGTCCTCATCGGCCACCATTCCCTGGCCGGCCTGCACCGGACCCATCGAGTGGAAGGACCGTGAAGCAGTTCAAAAGGACATCCAACGGCTCAAGGCCGCCACCAAAGGCGTTAAAGCCGAAGAGGTGTTCATGACCGCCGCCTCGCCCGGCGTCATCGCCAACTTCCTGCCCAACGAGTATTACCCCACCGAAGAAGCCTACCTCTACGCCTTGGGCGACGTGATGAAAGACGACTACAACGCCATCGTTGACGCCGGATTGCTGCTCCAGATCGACTGTCCCGATCTGGCCATGACCAGGGTCACCCAGTTCTCGCACCTAAGCCAAGAAGAATTCATCAAGATAGTGGAGATGCATGTCGAGGTGTTGCAATACGCGCTGGCGGGTATCCCAGCCGAGAAGATGCGAATGCACCTGTGCTGGGGCAATACCGAAGGGCCTCACCACCATGACGTGCCGCTGAAAGAGACCGTCGATATCGTCTTGAGGGTGCCAACCGGCGCAGTTTCCTTCGAGGGCGCAAATCCCCGGCACGCCCACGAGTGGAAGGTCTGGGAGGACGTGAAACTACCCGATGGGAAGATAATAATCCCCGGGGTTCTGGACACGACCACCAACTTCATCGAACACCCCGAACTGATCGCTCAGCGGATTGCCCGGTACGCCGGAGCGGTGGGCAAAGAGAACATGATGGTGGGCAGCGATTGCGGCTTCGGAACCTCGGCCTGGGGACGCCGGGTAGAGACGCGGATCGCCTGGGCCAAGCTGGGGGCCATGGTTGAGGGAGCGCGGCTTGCCAGCCAGGAACTCTGGTAAGGATCGGCCAGAGCGGTCACCAGAGCGGGCAATAGGCTCGGGAGCGCCCCAGGATTAATCCTCTTGCTGGGCTATCTTGAAACTGAACGTGATGGTTCGGGTGATAGTGCCGTCGAAGTCCCTGTCAGAGCCGTACTCTTCTGACGAGACGCGCAGTTCCATACCCAGGCCGCGCATGTCGTTGGCCAGGGCTTCCACACGGCGGCGCACCTCGGCAACGTCTTGGTCAAGTTCTGATTGGTCGTTTGTCGACATTCTTGTGTTGAACACCTAAACCAGAGCGCCGCCTCCTGAATACCAGGAGTGGCGCTCCGTTGAATTCGTTGGGCTGCCTGGAACGGAATCGTTGTCTAGTAGTAGACCGCGTTTCCGGAGCCGCCGCCGGCCATGATGACTTCGCCGGTGACTGCCCATGACTTGTCCGACGCCAGGTAGGCCGTTAGGTAGCCTATCTCTGAGGCGTCGACCATCCGGTTGATATGGTTGCCTCTCGGCGACCCATCGGCGAAGTCTTGAGCCTCGGCCTCTTCAGGAGAGACACCCAGCGCCTTGCCTCGGGCTTCCAACAGACCGACGGTACGCTCGGTGCGGGTGGTGCCAGGGTGGATGCAGTTGACGGTGATACCGAACTTGCCCACCTGAATGGCCAGTGTCTTGGTCATGTGGACCAGAGACACGTTCCGGGCGCCCCCGCTTAGGTTCCCGGCGTTTCGAGCGTTGCCGCCACTGATGTTGATGATTCTGCCCCACGGCTGTTCCTTCAAGAAGGGAATGGCCGCCCTGGCGCAACGCAAAGCGCCGACATATTTTACGTCGAAGTCACTCAACAAATCGTCATCGTTGACCGTAGCGATGGGTCCGACCGCTCCCGGTGAACCTCCTGGCAACGAAGCGCTGTTGACCAGGATGTCCAGGCCGCCCAATTGACTGGCCGCTTCAGCCATCACGCGGTCAACATCTTCGCGGGAGGTGACGTCCAATACCATGGGAATGATTCTCCGCCCGGTGATATCTTCGATCTCTTTGGCCGCCGCCGCCAACGCGGATTGCGTTCGGGATGCAATCACCACGTCACAGCCCTCCCGGGCCAATTCCAATGCGATGGCTTTGCCGATACCACGGCTGCCGCCACCCACGAATGCGCGTTTGTCTTTTAGTCCGAGGTCCATGCTTAAGTCTCCTTGTGGCCATTCAATCTTTGCTGTTGAATGGCGCCTTATCTTGGGTCCGGATGCTGGGCGCATTCTACACAACGGCAGAAGCGGCGGCAATTTTCTACGCCTCTCCGCTATTTGAATATCCGATGTTTCGCTGGTAGAAGGATCAAGACGGAAGGCGTTGGGAAAATGAGAGCAAGAAATTTCGAAAGATGTCCCCGGCTCCGTCGCGAAGGGCATCGTAGAGGAAAAAGTTCCTAACGCAGTTTCTACAACTAATATCCCGAGGGCCGGTTTGAGACTATTGAATGGGCTGCGGCTGCTCCGCCAGGATAACCCCTCCGGGCCTGGCCCGAATCAGCGCCAGGACTGAAAGCACCGGCAGGGCCATCATCACTACGATGCCAACGGTATAGCTGCCCGTCAGGTGGTGGAAAAGCGCCAGAGGAAAGGGACCCACCGCTGAAGCGCAAAAGGTGATGGTCATTGCCGACCCTTGCACTCGGCCCAACCCGTGGCGGCCGTAGTAATGGGCCCAGATCACACCCTGGACGATATGGTGGCACCCACCGGCCAACCCCATCACTAGCACATAGGCCACTGCCATGAACACGGAATCGATCGCCACCGCCAGCGCCAGGGCCGCCAATAGCGCTCCCATGGAAAATGCGTAGAGCGCCTTCGGTCCGATACGGTCTACGACGAACCCAGCTAAGAGCGAACTAACAGCAGATGATCCGGAGAAGATCACGAACACCCCAGCCGCCAGGGTCGCGCTCAGCCCTTTCTCCTCAAATATGGAAGTTTGATGAAAAACCAAAGCCGTTGAGACCAGCCCAGGCGTGCCCAGAGACAGCGCCAACAGCCAGAAGCTGAAAGATGTGTAGACGCGGGTATCGCTCCGAACCCCGGCCGCCGCCCGTCTCCTCTCTGATACCGGCGGTTCGGACGACCCGTCGGGGAACAACCCAACGTCTTCAGGCCGGTTCTTAACGATGAAGATGGCGACCGGGACGATAATACCGATGGCCACGGCGCCAATCACCGCATAGGCCCCGCGCCATCCGATGTTGTCGATCAAGATTCTGGCCAGGGGTGGGAAGATGGCGCTGGAGAGCACCGCTCCCAACCCCATCATGGCGATGGCCCGGCCCCTCCTTGCGACGAACCAGGTGTTCACCAGCAGGATGGAGTTGATGCCCAGCGATCCCTGGCCCAGGGCCCGCAAACTGGCGAACGCTATGTAGAAGAGCACAATGTTGGTGGCGGTTGCCATGCTGAAGCAGGCCGCGCCGAAACCCAGCCCGATTGCCACCAGCATGATCCTCGGTCCGTATCTGTCGGCAAGACGGCTGACGAATGCCACCAAGACAGCGCTCATTCCGGTGCTGGCCATGTACAAGGCGGAGATCTCGATGCGGGACAGGCCAATGTCCTCGATGATGGAGTCGATGAATATCGAGAAGACGTAGGACTGTCCTGGCCCGCTGCTGAAGATGACCAAACCCGCTGCGCCAACGATGAACCAACCGTAGAAGATTCGGCGGCTGGGCTTGGGAGAGGTGTCGGTTGGAGTGCTTATTTTCCCGTCCTTCAGCGTCGTTTAGCCCGGCAGGCCAGGCTAGTAATATTACGCCAGTCAGCCGAGGCATGTTTCCGGTTTCATCAACCTGGGATATAGTGTTTGCTGCAACACGACACTGCCACCGAATAGGGAGGTCATCAAATGCCTGCCAAGAAAGGGACCGGACTACTGATGGTCTGGTGCGACGTTCCAGAAGATCGAGAGGACGAGTTCAACCGCTGGTACAACGAGGAGCATATCGCAGAGATACTCACCGTCCCCGGGGTGTTGAACGCCGCCCGCTATGAAGCTGTGAAGGGCGGACCCAAGCACCTGGCTTGCTACGAGTTGGAAAGCCCTGCCGCAGTGCTGGGAGACGGCTTCACCAAGCGCACGAAGTCCAAGTGGAGCGAGACCATGGGGCCGACTCTCATCGGCCAGAATTTCTTCAACCCGCTCTACGAGATGATCTTTCCTGACTCGGTCTCAAGCGCTATGGAGAGCAGCGGTATGGCCCCGGCATTGCAGGTCGGCCGCATGAACATCCCCGCCGAGCGGTCGGTTGAGTGGAACCAATGGTATAACTCAATCTTCGTGCCCAACTTCGAGAAGGTGCCCGGCGTGATACGCGGACGACGGTTCAAGACAGTGCGTGGCGAAGACCCGATGTACTCGGTGGTCTACGAGTTTGAGAACGAGAACGTATCCCAATCTCCGGAATGGGTCGCCCAACTGGACGCCGATCCCAAGAACGAAGAGATGCGCGCCCTGATCACCCACGGGCCGGGATCTCCAAGCATCTTCAAGAAGACCTTCGAGCTATAGACCCGCAAATCTGGACCGGCCGGAGACGACAATGCCCAAAGCGAAATTCGTCCCCTTCGACAGCGTCAATCACGAAGAACGCAGGCCCGGCGTGGTGCTGACCAGTCTCGTTGACGGCGGCACCGGAGCGACCCAGATATCCAGCGGCGTCGCTGAATTCGCCGCTGGAGCCTCAGCGCCAACCCACTACCACGACGCGGAGGAATCGGTGATTGTCATCGAGGGCGAGGGGTTGATTGTGATAAACGGAGCGGAACATATCGTGCGGCCCAATGACGCCGCCTTCATCTCGCCAGGCGCCCACCACAGCATCGCCAACCACGGCGAGCAGCCCTTCAAGATCAGCTGGACCTACGCCAGTATCGATTGGTCCACGACACAAATCGAATAACCACCGATTCAGCCCTCGGATGTTGGCGGAATGTTCCTCCCTGTCATTCCGGCGAACTTAGGGAATCCACGGTCGACTGCAAAAGCCAAACGCCACTACTTCAGGGTGAACCGGGTTCCGGATTTCGCTGGAATGACGGTGGCGCATCTAGTCCAAACTCCGAATGCTGGCGAACCTGATCAGGAACAGCAGACTGATCGCCAGGGATATCGCGCCGCCGATCGCCATCGCCATGTCGATGCCCACCAGCACCCCAACACCGCCGGTGAGGGCCGCGAATAGGGGAATCAGCCCGCTTTCGTAGTGCCAGACGCTGGTCACCCGGCCGCGCAGGTTGTCGGGCACCAGGGTCTGTATCAAGGTCTGATTGGCCACTATGAAATTGGTCTGAGAAAAGCCCATCAGCAGCATGATCGGGACCGACAGCCAAACCCACTGGGACAGTCCCAATATTAAGACTACCGACGAGCCGGAGATGAGCGCTAATAGCGTCACCAGTCCCTTCTTGGTGAAGAAACCGAATGACGAGATCATCACCGTGGCAAGCAATCCCCCGGCCCCCATGATCACGATCATTACGGTGCTGACTCCGGCCCCTCGTCCCAGCGCCTCCTCGGTGTAGGCAGGCAGGAACAACAACAGGGGCATGAACACTGCGGCGCGGATGAAGTTCATCAGCATCAGGCGTAGCATCTCGGCATTGCCCAAGATGTAAGCCAATCCCTCTTTCAGATCGACCATGGCGGAGGCCTTTCGAGACGCAGACTGCTCTCTGTATGGGGTCTTCATAGGCGCCAGAAGTACGATCATCCCGACGTAGAGGCCAGACTCGACAAAGAAATTCCACTGGAAGCCTACCGTCTCGATAAGTATCCCGCCGATTGCCGCGCCGACCAACCTCATGGATGTCACCGCCATGGCGTTCAGGGCTAGCGCGTTTCCCAGGTCTTCTCTTGGCACCGTATTGGCCACCAGGGCTTGCCGTGTGGGCTGCACAAACGCAAATGCTACCCCTGAGACGAGCATGTACCCGTAGACGTGCCAGATGGTGTCGACCATCCCCTTGGCCACCATCGCTCCGAAGGCCAAGGCCGAAGAGACCATCAGCAATTGAACGCCCATGACCAGTTTCCTGCGGTCCAGGCGGTCGGCCAGCACGCCCGCCCAGGGACCCAGGAGCAAAACCGGCAACGCCCTGACGGCCACGGTCAAGATGGAGTGGAGGGCCGAACCGCTGATATCCAATGCCAGCCATCCGATGGTGATGAACTGAAGCCATTGGGCGCAATTGGCGAAGAGGTTCCCGGTCCACAGATACCGGTAGTTGACGTTGTTCTGCAGGGAAGAAAATGTCTTGACCTTGCCGGTAGGGGGCCGGGGTCTGCTGGGGGCAATATTTGAACCTTGGTTCGAGTCTGGGCGCAAATTGAAGGGGTTTGGCTCCGTATATGAAATAAGGGCCGCAAGATACGGCCATCGATTATCCTAGTGCCACAGCGGCGTCGAAGCAAGCACGGTCTGGGCTTTACGATCAAGCGGCTGACTACCGCTGTGATTTGTTCCTAGTTAAACTAGCTGCGGCTCAAAGCTAACTCCGTTTTGTTGGTTAAAACATGAAATGCGGTCTGTTCCAGTCGGTCCAACTCCCCGACCCCAACGAGCAAGTCAGGTACTACTAAGACAGGGCGAGCCCTTCCAACAAGTAGCCCAGCAGATCGAATACTGAGCTAATATCAGAAGTTGTGGAAATTGAGTGACGCCGGTCGTAAAGAAAGGCGTACCCTTCCAGC
>JAQBXL010000062.1 GCA_027624135.1 Chloroflexota bacterium | reverse complement strand
TGGAACGACGGCGGGACTCTCACTTAACATTGCACTAAACCTGTCCAACTGATGGGGTCCACCTTAGTTGCACCAACACTAGCCCATAAGATTGTGTCTTTAAGGAGAGAGGCATTCCAGAAACCAACGATCGATCAAATAGCTACCATCGCGGTGATAAAAAGGGTCAGCATGGTGAACGCCGTTAGGAGTTTCGGGTGAAGAATAGTTGTGATTACTCTTAAGACGGACTTGAGGACACTGCCTCTTCCTGCTACCGACACAAAATAAAAATTGCAAGAATCCAAATGGCGGTCGCTATTTCGCGATTATTGAACTGATCCATATACCACCACGATTGTTACGTCGTCTTGAGCGGCTGTGTCTTGTATGGCCAGCGCGCCCATCTTCAAGGGCACGACTCCCCCTACCCCACCCTCAACCCCTCCCGCTCCAGCCTCGGCAGAACCTCGTCGCGGAAGTATGGGAAGTGGTCTAGGTAGTTGGTGAAGCCCTTGGCTCGATTTTGAGTATTCCTCAGGGATGGCCGGGAGCAAAATAGCAATCATGTTTACACGATTGCGCACTTCAGTCACGGCGGATACCAATATAAACGAGATTCCTGGAAGTAACTAATGCTCAACCTCCTAATCACGAACGGCCTAGTCATCGACGGCTCCGGCAGCCCCGGCTTCTTCGCTTCCGTCCTAGTTGAGGGCGACCGTGTCACGGTCCAACGGGGCGACGTTTCGCATCTGGAAGCGGCCCGGACCATCGACGCTACAGGTTATGTCGTGTGCCCTGGGTTCATCGACCTGCACTCCCACGCGGGACTGACTATCCTGGGGGAGCCTCATCACGACCCCAAGGTTCGCCAGGGTGTGACCACCGAGTTGGTGGGCATCGACGGCATCTCCCACGCTCCCTTCAAGTCCCGCGAGGAACTGGAGCGCTACATCTGGTTGGATTCGGGGCTGAACGGCTACCCGCCCCTGCCCGCCGACTGGTTGACCGTGGCCGGTCTGCTGGACAAGTACGACAACTCGGTGGCCATCAACATGGCCTACATCTTGGGCAACTCACCGGTGCGCATCTGGAGCGTGGGCTGGGACGACCGGCCCGCCACCGCTGCGGAGCTTCAAGATATGAAATCGGTGGTGCGGGAGGCGATGGAAGAGGGCGCGTGGGGGCTTTCCACCGGACTGGACTACCCGCCTGGCGCATACGCCAGCACCGCCGAACTAGCCGAGCTGGCCGGAGTGGCTGCACGGCTGGGCGGCCATTACCACACCCACACCCGCGCCAGCCTACGATCCAAGGGTCTGTTGGCCCCATGGGAGGAAGCCCTGGAGATTGGCCGGGGCGGTGACTGTCCCGTGCACCTGACCCATTACCGGCAGAGCGCGTCAGGCGTGGGCAGCCACCTGGATTATCTGGGACTGGTGGAGGACGCCCGCGATGAAGGCATGGACGTGACCTTCGACTGCTACACCTACCCCTACTCGGGAACGACCGTGACCATCGGTCTGCCCCATTGGGCCAAGGACGGCGGGCCGGAACGCCTGATGGCCGCCCTCAATGACGCCGACGACCGGGAGCGGATGAAGAAGGAGCTGTCCCGGGACCGGCTGGAGAACAACTGGTTGACCAACTTCACCCAGGATCAGAATAAGCAGTACGACGGCAAGCTGATCACCGACATCGCCGACATGCGGAACCAGGACCCGGCCGACGCTCTATTCGATCTGCTCATCGAAGAGAACCTGGGCATCTCCACGGTGGGCCTGGGGACCAACGCGCAAACGCTTTACGCCTTTGTGTCGCATCCGGCGGGAATGATCGCCAGCGATTCGATACTATTCGGCGAATACCCCAATCCCCGCACTTACGGCTGTTTCCCCATCGTGCTGGCTGAGTTCGTCCGGGCCGAGCAACACCTGAAGCTGCCCGAGGCCATCCGCAAGATGACATCATTCCCGGCCCAACGCCTGGGACTGCCGGATCGGGGTCTGCTGCGGGACGGTTTCAAGGCCGACATAGTCATCTTCAACCCCGACACGGTCAAGACCCACGCCACTAAAGACGACCCCAAGCACTACCCGGTGGGCATCGACTACGTGATCGTGAACGGCCAAGTGGTGATCGAAAACGGCGAAAACACGGGGGCGCTGCCGGGCCGGTCCCTGCGCCGGGGACGGGCGTCTACGTAGGAGAACGGGAAATCCCTTCCCCCGCTCCGAACCCTTGCACCTAAACTGTCATTCTGAGGAGCGCCGTAGGCCGACGAAGAATCTCGGTTACTCTGGGGCATGACGGCTCAGGAACGACGAGACCCCTCGCTACACTCGGGGTGACAGAAGGGAGGAGCCCACCTAACCATCCGGCGTCCATTCGTTGTCAGTTTTGCGGCAAGGCTCCGCGAATTGGGGAAAGGCTAGGGCGGGGGCGTTCCCAACTTCTCGAAAAGCCCTTCCAGCAACGCGCAATCTTTGCAATCTCTTGCCCCGGTGGGCGGGACCTCCATATCCCAGATGCTCCGTGCTTTGCGGAGGAGGGGAGGTAGCAACTTCTCCTTTTGGAGTCCGACTTCCACTATCTTGGCGCGAAATCCCATTGCAAAGCCCAAGCTGTCGACCAAACTCGCTTCCAACGCAGTCTCTTTGTCAGTGGCTGGCTCCATGTAGACCAGGGCCAGCTTGGATACGGGGGAGATTCCGTGCCGTTCGGCGATGAATGCGTAGGCGTTGAGCTGGACCTCGTAATTCTTGAACATGCCTTGTTGGGCCGGGCTGTAACGGGAAGTCTTGTAGTCAACGATCACGTATGAGCCGTCACGCAGCTTGAAGATGCCGTCCGCCTCGCCCCTGAGAGTGATTCCACTCTCCTCGTCCAGCGTTTTGAACTTGGACCAGTGGGGCGGTTCCAGGTAATCGCCGGGCTCCCCCAACTCGGCCAGCCACGGCGGAGCGTGACCCTCGCGGTCGAAGTGGTTATGGACGATCAGCTTGTTGTAGCGGTCGATACTGCTGAAGATACCGGGGAAGCTCTGGTAGGGCAGGTTCTTGATGTGGAGTCTGATCCAGGCGCAGCGGGGACAGAATCGAGACCTGGCGTAGGTGCCTAGTTCGGTTGCCGAGATGGTCGGTCCGGTCTGGACGTCGCCATCAGCCCACAATGGCTCTTGAGACATGCTTTAAAACCGTCGCCTGGAGCTAATCGTCAGAACCGTCTCCGCCACCGGCGGCAGGCATAGCAAGGGTCGGTCCGATCCCTCCAGCGGTCCGGGCCTCTGGTGGCAGTGCGTCTTCCCAGTCCGGCAGTTGGCGGCGGGACGTGGATGGCAAAAATATGATGCAGAACACTGCGGCTAAACTGAGGCAGAAGGACAGTAAGATGGACCAGTCGTAGGTTCCGGTCCAGTCTCTCAGGAACCCGCCCAGCACCGGCCCCAGGGCCATTCCGACGCCTGCCCCAGCCATCTGCCATCCGTAGGTGGTGCCGGTGGGAGCGTCGCCGTAGTACTGGCGATTGGCGATCGGAAAGGCCGTCATCTCACCGCCCAGACCGATCCCAAAGAGCACGGCGAAGATGAAAAAGGCCGTGGTGTCTTGAGACACCAGAAGGATCAGCAGGGGGAACGTCTGGGCCGAGAAGCAGACCAGCATTACAGTTTTTGCGCCGAACCGGTCGGCAAGAACCGGTGTTGCGAACCGCGTGAGTGTGCTGGTCGCTGTTAGGAGTATGTACACGGCCACTGCTGTGCCCTTGGACAGCCCAGAGTCGGTGGCCATGGCCACAAGCAGGATCAAGATGACGTTGTGCCCTGCGCAACCCCAGAAGTGAATCCCGACCAGGTTCCAGAATGCCGAGGTCTTTTGGGCCTGCTTCAAAAAGGTGCGGGTGCGGATCTTGGCCAGGTCGTTATTCTGTAGTCGCCGGATCGGTTCGTCTACGGGCGCGCCCCATTGCCGAAGGCCAAGTTCGGCGGGTTCGTTGTAGAAGTAGCGGGTTAAGAACAGCAGGATCGCCCCGCCGGCTAGGCCAGGGATCCAAAAGGTCCAACGCAGACCGAACTGGTCGAAAAGGATGAAAACGATCAAGATGGCTGCCGCGGTGCCAAGTCCTTGCAGCGCCTGGAGCAGCCCCATGGCCAGCCCGAGTTGCTTGCGGAACCAAAGAGTGACCCCGGAAACCAAAGTGACCTGGAATGCGGCCATGCCTGCCGCCAATAGAACACCAAAGTACAGGTAGAACTGCCACAGATTGGTCATGGAGCCAGTGAGCAGCATGCCGATGATGAACAGGACTCCACCGGCCCACATCACCCGGCGCACGCCGTAACGGTCGCCCAACCAGCCGGAGATGGGCGCCAACAACCCCGACATCATCCACTGGATCGTGAAGCCAACGGTGATAGCGCCGATGCTCCAACCGAAGTATTCGGGCTTGTTGAACTCGTCGATCAGCAGGCTGGCGGCAAAACGCATGCCGGAACTGGTCATCCACATCATCGAGGCGATGCTAACGATCACCCACGAGTAATGGACGTTGCGCCGTCCCACGGCGAACCCGGCTGGAGTTATTCCGAACCTAAGCATGCCTGCCCTCCGACATAGGTGCCTAATTGTACATCCCACTCAGGTGTCTTACAACGGAGTGCGGGTATCGCCAAGCAGCAGATGCTTACGGATCGATCTGATATGCAGGAAACGCTTACGAGAACCGTGCCTCTAAGCGTCGATCAAGAGCCCGGGATTCAACACGCCGTTGGGGTCCAGGGTCCGTTTGACGGCCTTCAATGCCTGGGCGAATAGTTCGGGCCGCTGTTGGTCGTACCAGGGCCTGTGGAGGCGTCCGACTGCGTGGTGGTGCGTGATGGTGCCGCCGGCGGCCATGATGGCATCGGACGCAGCTTGTTTGATCTCGGCGTACATCTCAAGTTCGGCCCCCAACCGGCCCATGCCCTCGAAGGTGAAGTACGGAGCCGGTCCGTCTGTATACACGTGGGTGAACCGGCAGGAAACACTGCCGCCGCCGCAGACACGGTCAAGCGCATCTTGAAGTGCGCTTCTGACCATCTGGTCCATGGCCGGCCAGCGGTCCCAGGTGATGGCAGTCTCCATGGTCTCCGTCACCAACCCCAGACCAGCTTGATGGTTCTTCATGTAGGGGGCGTTCAAGAAAGAGTTGCGCCACGCTCCCACAGAGCCTTGGCGGCCAGTGCCACGATCCGAACCCCCCGAAACCTCTCTGCTAGAACCATCAGAGATACGCACGACGGCGTCGTCGATGGCCCCGTCTGCCTCCCTGGCAATGTTTACAGCGTGGCGGATGAACTCGCCCTGGGGCACCTCGGCGGACTCGAAGCCTAGTACCAGCAAAGCTTTTGTGCCGTCCATCCCCGCAGCTGCCGCAGCCTCCACCGGATCGAGGAGGCGGCAATTAGCCGGCCAGAGTTTGGTCTGCACGATGCGGCGGGCGGCTTCGGCTCCCGCGGCGAAGGTCGGAAAGGTAACCCCAGCCGACGCGCGAAACACCGGCCGGGCTTGGATGCGCATCCAGGCTTCGGTGATGATGCCCAGGATGCCTTCGCTGCCGATGGCCAAGCGGTCGGGGCTGGGGCCGGCTCCGCTGCCTGGCAGACGCCGAGACTCCCACAATCCCGAGGGAGTCACCATTCGGACCGATTCCACCAGGTCATCGATGTGGGTCTGGTTGGTCGCGTAATGGCCTCCCGAGCGGGTGGCGATCCAGCCGCCCAACGTGGAGAATTCAAAGCTCTGAGGATAATGGCGCAGGGTGAAACCGTGGGGCCGCAGTTGGTCCTCCAGCGCAGGCCCGTAGATCCCGCCCTGGATGCGGGCCGACCGTGATACGTCGTCGATCTCCAGCACTTGGTTCAATCCTTCCATGTCGATGGTCACGATGCCGTCGTAACCATCCGGCGGTTCGAACCCGGCCACCGTGGAGCTGCCCCCACCGAAGGGAATCGCGGCATACCCGGAAGACGAGCACCATTCAAGAACAGCTTCGACTTCTTGCTCGTTACGAGGACGGGCCACCACGTCGGGCGGGTTGGGGAAGTCCGATCTGAAAGCACGTATCCGGTCGCGGAAGTTGCGTCCGTAAGTATGAACGGCCCGGTCGTGGTCGTCACTGACGCAGATGTCGGCCAATGACGATGGCGGGGTGACTCGGGGTTTCCGCAACGAAAGGCTAGATGGTGTCGGCGGTGTTACCGGGGTCAGGTCAACTTTGTACCGCTTGGATAACTCCTCCGCAGCAGACTTCATCTGCTCAGCGGTGGGCTCGTCTGACTCGTGACCCCAAGCCCAGAAACTTCGCTTGACCATGGCCGTCTCCCTTCTGCATTGCTACGGGGTCTATAGGGGCAATTGCGTGATTCGACTCCACTGTATCCAGGCTAGTCTCTGGAGGGACGGCAAAAACCAGTCCCTTCCCCTCGTCCTTCCGCGGAAGGAGGGAAGGTTAGGATGGGGGCTCGCTAGCCGGCCATCTGGAAGCGTTCGGACTCGGCCGGTTTGGACCAGAGTTCGCTGGCGCCGTGCATCGCGGTGGCCCGCTCGGGGCTGGCCCGCCAGGCGTCATATATCTCGTTGGAGTCCCAAGTTACTAGCGTAGATATCTTGGTGGGGTCTTCCTGGGAGATAAAGGTCAGGCGCTCGCCGTAGCCAGGGGCTTTGCTTTGGGCCAATCCGTTGCCGTCCAGCAGCTTCTTGGCCTCTTCAACTTTGTCTGATTTTGCCCAGTGGTGAGTGAGTACGCCAATCATTGCGTGGAGCTCCTAAGATCGATATCAGGGAGAGGCATATCGGTGTGTCCGCCGGGGGTCCGCAGGCGCGAGTATATCACTCTTCAGGGCCGTCTTTGACCTTGAGCAAACGGCCGAAGAAGAAGGCGACTATGGCCGCTCCCGCGCTGAGCACCGCGCCCATCTTGGCCGGATCCTGGAACGCCGGGTCGTCGTAGGCTTTTCCGGCTACGAACAAGGCAACGGTCAATCCCAGACCAGCGACCATCGAGGCCACCAACAGATGCTTGGTGCCCATGCCTTCGGGTAGAGGGAAGCCGATCCGGACCCCGACCCAAGATAACAGTGTGATCCCAATCGTTTTGCCTACGATCAGAGAGATCAGGACGATAAAGGTTATCTCGGTGATGCTACCGAAAGCGACTCCGGCATTGGCGAAGGCGAAGAAGAAAAGGCCGAAATCCACGGGCAACTTGAGTTGGTGTTCGAAGGCGTCCAGAGGAGCGTGGCGGTGGTGCAACTCCTCTTCATCCTCTTCGGCGACTACTGAAGCAGCGTCAGGAGCAGCGTCAGGAGCAGCGTCAGGGGCGAGGATGGCCTCTGATCCGTGGGGATGAGAATGATGAAACTCGTGTTCATCCTCTTCAAATAGGCCGTGGGTGGTCTTGGGGCCAGGCAGGAAGGGGACTATCACCACCAAAGCCAAGGCCGGTTCGATGGACGACTTGACCAGCCCGACCCAGCTCAGTCCACCGGCAATCAAGATGTAGATGATCCAATGGCGCACCTCAAAGCGGCGCATGATGTAGGCCACGGCCATGCCCGCGACCACCAAGAGCAGCCAGATCGGGGCGACGGGGTGTTGCGGATCCGGGTAGAACAAAGCGATGATACCCAGTCCGATAGCGTCGTCGGCCACGGCCAGCAGCAGTAGGAAGTTGACCGCCGGGTGACCGTTCCCGAAGACGATGCGGGCCACCAGCCAGGCCAGAGCGATGTCGGTGGCGGTGGGAATGCCCCAACCGTTGGCTGCGATGCTCAAATCGTCGGTGCCGCCGTAGAAGATCCAGACTAAGAGAAAGAACATCCCCGCCGGCCCAACAACCCCGCCGATGGTGCCCATCAGGGGGTTTATGGCCTTTCGCATGGGGTTCAGCGCTCCGCCGGGCAGCACGGACTCGGTAATCTCTTTGGCGGCGATGCCAAAGAAGAAGACCATGAAAATCTCATTGATCAGGAAATGGACGGTGACCGACTTGCCAAAGATCTTGGTGTTGTCACCTAAGATGTGGTAATCCACCATATCTTCGTAGGCATGGATGTCGATGTTGGCAAAGACCAACCCGGCGATCACGCCGATGATCAGCGGTATGGAGAATTGCTGCAGTAGACTGATGTGGTGGGCTCGAAGCAGAGTGCTCTCCCATCCGGTTCAAAATTCGTACCGGTAGCTAATGTTCGGGGATTATAGCACCGAGGCGAGAGAAAATATCATGGAAAATATCAAGGCGTCGTCTAGCCTCGCGAAATGGGCCTGCCAGGCGTGGTTCAAGTTGACAACCCATAGGGGCTTTGTTACCATCACCTACGGCCTGGAGACATAGTTTCGAGGCCGATTTAGGCTTTTGGCCCGGCCTTCTAAAGGCCAGGAGGGACCGACCCCATTGGCTTTCGTAAACGGACTCAAATGCCGCGAGTGTGGCAGGGAATACCCGGCAGAACCCTTAAACGTATGCGACTTCTGCTTTGGCCCTTTGGAAGTGGTCTACGACTATGCCACGATCTCAGAAGTGGTCAGTCGAGACAGTATCGCCAAAGGTCCCCTCAGTATCTGGCGTTATAAAGATTTGCTTCCCACCGAGGCGGACGACCCCGTCGATATCATGGCCGGTTACACTCCGCTGATCAAATCCAAGGGCCTGGGCAAGACGTTGGGCCTGAACAACCTGTATATCAAGAACGACAGCGTCAACCCGTCGTTCTCCTTCAAGGACCGGGTGGTCTCCGTGGCGGCTACCAAGGCCTTAGAGTTCGGCTACGACACGATTGCCTGCGCCTCCACCGGGAACCTTGCCTGTAGCGTCGCGGCCCACTGCGCCCGGGCCGGTGTTCGCGCCGTGGTCTTCATACCCGCAGACCTGGAGCGGGGCAAGATCATCGGCGCCGCCATCTACAACCCTGTTCTGGTGGCTGTTGACGGCACGTATGACGAGGTGAACCGTCTTTGCAGCGAGTTGGCCGACGACTACCCCTGGGCATTCGTGAACATCAATATGCGGCCTTATTACGCAGAGGGCAGCAAGACCCTGGGCTATGAGGTAGCGGAGCAACTGGGCTGGCGGGTCCCCGATCACGTGGTCGTGCCTTCGGCTTCTGGCGCCATGTTCACCAAGATCTGGAAGGGCTTCAACGAGCTGGCTTGTTTGGGATTGTTGGAAGGAGTGGAATCCAGTTCCTTCGGAGTGGATCAGAACACCGTCCATCATCCTGGAGTCACCACCAGCATGCACATGATCCAGGCGGAAGGTTGTTCCCCCATCGTGACAGCATGGGCCAATAAACAGTCGCAGGTCATTGCAGTGCGGCCGAACAGCCTGGCGAAGTCCCTGGCCATCGGCAACCCAGCCGACGGCATCTATGCTCTGAAAGTGATTGATCGATCGGGAGGTTCCGCCTACGCAGTTCCGGAATCGGATATAGTAAGCGGGATAAAACTGTTGGCCGAGACTGAAGGCATCTTCACTGAGACGGCCGGTGGCGTTACTGTGTCGGGGTTAAAGCACCTGGCCAAATCGGGAGCTATCAAGCCCGACGACCTGACGGTTGTCTATATCACCGGAAACGGACTTAAGACCCAGGAAGCTGTGGAAGAGGTGGTGCATCCTCTCTTCATCAAGCCCAGCATCCGCTCCTTCGAAGAAGCGTTCGATGGGGCTAAATAGATAGAAAAATCTGCTTGGGTAAGTAGCCGGGAGGTGTTCGGAGATGGGGAAGCAAAGGGTTAAGTTCACCTTTGTGGATGACTTGGTAAAGCAACCAGTGATCTTCGAGTTGGGCCACAAGTTCAAGATTGTGACCAACATACGCCGGGCCGAGGTGGGCGGAGAAGTGGGCTGGGTCATCCTGGAATTGGATGGCGAAGATGAAGAGATCAAGCGTGGGCTGGAATGGGTCGGCGCCACGGGGGTTAGGGTGGACCCGCTTGGCGGGGACGTGATTGACGGGTAGTATCTGTGATCCCGCCCTGAGTGCCCCGAGATCGGGTGAAAATAATGGTGCGAAAGAGATAGGAGGACTTCCCTGATGAGTGTCATGGTTCGGATTCCCACGCCGCTGCGGCGTTTGACCAACGGCCAAGCCAAAGTGGAGTTGGATTCCACCAATCTCGGCGACTTGGTGGAAAAGCTCAATGGGGAGTTCCCCGGATTCAAAGACCGCTTGATTGATGAGAACGGCGATCTGCGTTACTTCGTGAATATCTACCTGAACGGCGAGGACGTCCGATTCATGGACGGACTGGGCACCTCCACCAAATCGGGCGACGAGATCAGCATCGTTCCGGCGGTGGCAGGCGGCTGTTAGCACCCCGCAACACCACGTAGAACCCCCCAAGGACCTGTTGGCGGCTGACCCAATGCTAGCTAGCCGCCCAGTCCTCCCCGGTTTTCAAGCCATTGTTCCTTCTGCTTCTGCCGTGCTGTCTCATCGGCCGGTTGGTAGATGTCTAAGAACTCCCTGCGGAAGGCATCGAACCGGTTCTCCAATATCGATGCCCGGATACGTTCCATCAACGCTAGCACGAACCTCAGGTTGTGGATGCTGGCCAGGCGCAGGCCTAGCAGTTCCTTGGCCCGGAATAGGTGCCGCAGATAGGCGGCGGAGTAGTTCCGGCAGGTGTAGCAGTCGCAAGTCTCATCCAATGGTTCCTGCTGTTCCGCGTAGCGGGCCTTGGTGATGTCCACTCGGCCCTCGGGCGTAAACAGGCTTCCGTTTCGCGCCACCCTGGTGGGCAGGGCGCAGTCGAACATGTCGACCCCCCTGGCCACACCCTCGACCAGGTCTTCGGGAGAACCCACGCCCATCAGGTATCGGGGTTTGTCCTGGGGCAAGCGGTCAGTCACCTGTCCAGTGAACCGGTACATCTGTTCCTTGTTCTCGCCCACTGCCAACCCGCCAACTGCGTAGCCGTGAAACGGTATGGCTGAGATGGCGCGGGCCGACTCCGCCCTCATCTCCTCCGATGTTCCGCCCTGCACGATTCCGAACAAGGCTTGGCCAGCGGAGGCACCCGTGGGTGACGCCTGGTGCGCATCGAAGCACGCCTGGGCCCAGCGGTGCGTGCGCTCCATGGCTTGGCGCACCTGCTTGTCGGTGGCGCCATAGGCGATGCATTGGTCGAAGCACATGGCAATGTCCG
Source organism: Chloroflexota bacterium (assembly GCA_027624135.1). Taxonomy (GTDB): domain Bacteria; phylum Chloroflexota; class Dehalococcoidia; order Lucifugimonadales; family UBA3495; genus UBA9611. Next base: position 5,200 of record JAQBXL010000062.1, on the reverse strand, counting down.
GACCCAGGCCTTCCTGGTTGGCGGTGGCAAGTTCGGGGGTGAAGTTGTGCTCGCTGCCGTCGATATGGGAGCGGAACCGGATGCAGTCGTCGGTTACTTTCCGTAACGGTCCCATGCTGAATGCCTGGAAGCCTCCGCTGTCGGTGAGGATGGGCCCATCCCATCCCATGAACTTATGCAGGCCGCCCATCGTCCGCACAGTCTCCACTCCGGGGCGCAGGTACAAGTGATAGGCATTGCTGAGAATGATCTGGGCCCCGGCGGCCCTCACTTCCTCAGGGGTTAACCCCTTCACGGTCGCCTGGGTGGCGACGGGCATGAAGAAGGGCGTAAGCACCCTGCCGTGGGGTGTCTCGAGTTCTCCGGCCCTGGCGCTGCCGTCGGTGTGCAGTAATTGGAAGTTGAATCGAGTTGCTGTCATGTGTGGAGGTCTTTCTATCGAGGTCTTGCCTGCGGTGGATGGTATTCTGTATTGGAATATCTTTGCAGGCTTAGCCCATGTTATCGCCTGGGCGTGAGCCGGTGCAATACTGGAGCGTCTGACATACCGATGCTGGAAACCCCATGAACGAATTCTTGATCGATCTTAGCGCGGACAACTCCTTGGTCTGGGCATTATTCGTGTTGGGCGTGGTAGCGGCCTCTGCGCTGGCGTTGAGCGTTGTCACCGGCCTGCTGCTTCGGCTGGGGGAGGCGGTTGGGTCACGGTTGGGGCGACGTCGGGCGTCGGGAAAATGAGCAGATGGAAAAGATCTATGGCCGCGCCGCGATGAGCAGGGACGATGTGGTTTCCTAACGCCGATGTAACGGTTAACCCGGCGTTGTTGGTGCTACTCGGGATCATAGTGGGCACCCTGGGTGGGTTCTTCGGAGTCGGCGGCGGATTCCTGATCACCGGTGGGTTGTTGGTGTTCGGCGTTCCGCCGCTTTTCGCCGTAGGCACCGGCCTGGCATTGGTCATGGGCACTTCTCTAATCAACACCTTGAAACACCGGAGCCTGGGAAATGTTGATTTCAAGCTCGGCATGATGATGGCCGTGGGTTCGGTGCCATCCTTGTACGGCGCGCAGCAGGTGAACCAGCAGTTGGAGGAAGCAGGCGTGGCCGGGACAGTGATCCGGGTCTTATACGTGTGTTTTCTGGTGATCCTGGGCACGTTCATCCTCTACGACCACTGGCGCGTCGGGCGTGGGGAATCACATTTCGAGGATGAAGTATCTACCGCTGGATTGGCTCAAAGGATTCTGCGTCTCAACATCGGCCCGCGCTTCATCTGGTTGCCAGGATTCGGCAAAGTGCAAACAGTAACCAGCCTGCCGGTGTCGGGAGTGGAAAGAATATCGGTTTTTGTTCCGATTATCCTGGGTGCCGGCGTGGGTTTCTTCGCGGGCATATTGGGGGCAGGTGGGGCATTTATCCTGACGCCACTGCTGATTTACTTCATGGGCATCCCTACCGTAGTAGCCATCGGGACAGGATTGTTTCAGGTGATAATCACTGGCTCCGTCGGCACATTCTTGTATGCCCTCTCCGGCCGTGTGGACCCGTTGATGGTCGTCTTGATGCTGGCGGCTGCATCCCTTGGCGCACAATTGGGTACCAGCGCCACGAGGGTTGTTAAGCCGTCGCGGATAAGATTCTTGTATGGGGTGATTGTTCTGGCTGGTGGACTCGCTGTAGCGATGGAGGAGGTATCCCAGGCGGCCGATGTAGACGTCCTCTCCACATTGGCCTCGGTGGTCTTGCTGGGAGTCGGTGGCGCGATGTGCCTGATGATCGGCGCGATGATGATCAAGGCCAAACTCAAGGACCGGGAGTTGGCGCCCACCGAGTCTGATTGATCGGGCTGGTGAGCTTGCCCTCAGCCTAGCTGACCAGTTCCCGAATAGTCTTCTCGACCAACTCTTTGGGCACGTCGTTCCGGACCACGGACCGGCCAACTTCCTCCAGCATCACCCAGCGATTGGAGCCGCCCTGGCTCTTCTTATCGAGAGACATGCCGTTCAGGATATCGCTGACCGACAACCCCTTGGCTGATGTGGGCAGGTTGAATCGTTCCAGCAAGCGGCGTTGGCGGTCAACCAACTCTTGGGAGTGCAAACCCATCTCTTGAGCCATGGTAGCCGCGCCCATCATGCCCACGGCGACTCCTTCACCGTGGAAGAATCGTCCGTACTCGGTGGATGACTCTAAGGCGTGTCCGATGGTGTGACCGTAATTCAACATGATGCGGATGCCCAGGGTCTCGCGCTCGTCCTGACTGACCACGTTGGCCTTGATGGCCATGCTACGGCGGATGACCTCTGTGGAGATCTCGGGTTCAACCTCCATCAGCGCTTCGGCGTGCTCCTCGAAAACATCGACCAGGCTGGCGTCCAATATGAACCCGTGTTTGATCGCCTCCGCCCAGCCTTCCGCCAATTCTCTCTTGCCCAACGTGGAGAGGGTCTGCACGTCGGCGAACACGCCCTTGGGCTGGTAAAAGGCCCCAACCAGGTTCTTGGCTTGGGGCAGGTTCACGGCGACCTTGCCACCGATGGAAGCGTCGACCATGGCGGCCATGCTCGTGGGCACCTGCACGAAGGGCATGCCTCGCAGGTAGGTGGCGGCAACAAACCCGCCCAGGTCTCCGGCTACACCACCGCCGACGCTGATGATGGTGTGGCCGCGCTCCGCCTTGAGTCCCGCTAGCCAGTTGTAAATGGCCTGGGCAAGTTCGAAGCTCTTGCTGGTCTCTCCGGCGGGAATGATGAAGCAATGGGCCGGTATCCCGCGATTCTGCAGGGCCCGTTGGACGCTGCGCCCGTAGAGGTTCATCACGTTGGAGTCGGTGATGATGTATGCGGTGTTGGTTAGCCCCAGGTCCGTCAAACGATCGCCCAGGGTGTTTATGGTCCCCCAACCGGCGACCACCGGATAGGAACCTCCGGAATGGTGTACTTCCGCTGCCAGGTCTGCGTCGGCCATGGTCTGGTCTCCGTCCTGATTTAGTGTTCTTGCTCGAAGCGGTGGCTATTGGGCCATAGGGCAATTGTAAACAATCTGACGCTGTGAAGCATCATTTTGAGTAAGGACCCGCAAAACGGGGGCGCGGGGATGCGGTCTCACGGTCAGGCGTGCCGGTGTTCAGGAGTTCTTTGAAAGCCCCGAGAGCCCCGGACCGCAGATCTTTAAGATCGCTTCTGCCACCTGGGCTGGGGACAGTTCGTCTGTTTCGATGATGTGGTGGGCCTCGGCGTAGGCTGGAGCGCGCTGGGCCAGTAGTTCTTGGATGCGTTCCAACGGGTCCCCGCCCGCCAGCAGTGGCCTGACCGGGGTGTTCGTGTTTCGTCCCGTGACCCGCCGGTGGAGGGTCTCGGGGCTGGCGTTTAGGTAGAAGACCGTCCCGCAGTCGAGCATTATGCGGCGGTTCTCATCGTCTACGAAGGACCCACCGCCTCCGGATATGACGCGGCCGCTTTCCTCGCAAATGTCTTTCATCACGGTGCGCTCTAGTTCCCTGAACGCATCTTCCCCTGAGTCCCGGAAGATGTCGGCGATGGATTTTCCCGCACGGGCCACAATCATGTCGTCGGCGTCCACTCGGGGCCAGCCACAGCGGCGAGATAGGGCCCGGCCCACGCTGCTCTTGCCCGAGCCCATGAATCCTACCAAGATTATGTTGCGCACTTGTTCTGTTTGCATCGCGGCCTGAGTCGTCTAGCCCGAAGGACTGGCGGCGGCCCTAATCCGGCAGCCTGGTCAGGTGCATTCTCGAACCCATGCTGGTATCGGTTTCGAAATACAGCACCTGCTGACCAACCGAGTTGGTGATGGGGGTGTCGGCGACGAACTTCAGGCCATGGGACTGGCATTCGCCCATGCAGGACGGAATATCCCCCACCGCGTAGCCAACATGGTCCATGACATGGCCGTCGCGCATGCTGGCGGGGTCACCGGGTTCAATCAACTCGACCTGGACCTGGCCGAAGTTCACAAACGCGTTGCGGCCGCCGCTCCTGGAAGCGCCGCCGCCCAGGTGCGAGCCATCGAAATTGTCCACATACCATTTGATCGACTCTTCCAGGTTCTTCACCCGGTATCCGGCGTGGACGATGCGCTCCACCTCCAGGCCACTTACGGTTCCTGCGGGTTCGTCGGGTAATTGGGTGATGTGCATCTTTACGCCGTTGGTGGTGGTGGAGTCGAAATAGAGGAGTCGTTGCCCCAGCACGTTTGTGTTGGGCTTGTCGGCAGCGAACTTGAATCCTCGCCGGGTGAGGTCTTCGGTGGCCCGGTCGATGTCAGGCACCACATAGCCCACGTGATGCATGGTGAGAACGTCGCCAGAGAGTCCCGATTTGTCTTCGGGTTCAAGCAACTCGGCTTCAGCGTTCCCGAAGCGCACGTAGGCGTTGCGTCCGCCGCTGGGCATGGCGTAGCCCTTGCCTAGCGGACCGCCGCCGGCCTTGGTAGCGCCGAATGATTTTTCGAACCAGGCAATGGCGGCGTCTAGGTCGGGGGTTAGGTACCCGATATGTTGAATCTTATCGAACACGGAGTCTCCTTCGTGGCGCTGAATAAACTGAACCGGCCGTGTGATTTAAGCCGGGCGTCCGGGGGCTGGGAAGTAGCCAGCGCCGGTGCAGAACTCGACCCGGTTGCCGTCTGGGTCGTGGGTGAACATGAAGCCTTGGCCGTCGTACCGGACGCCGTGGCGCAGGATCTCATAGCCGTTTTCTTCGAGTATCTTCATGGTGCCTTCAAAGTCCTCGACCTCGAAGGCGTGATGGGTATTCTCGGGCTTTACCGGGGCCTCTTGGGTCTCGATCAGGTGGACCATGATGCCGTTGTCCAGTTGCAGCCAAGTGATCTCTGGGTTCGGCACTTGGCTCTCAATCTGTTTGATGCCCAAGAGTTCGTTGTAGAACTTCATGGCTCGGGCGGTGTCTTTCACCATGGTGGTGACGTGGTTGATCTGTTTGGTCTTGATCTGTCCTGGCATGAGACTCCTTTGCTTTAGGGGATTACGCCGGTAGAACAACTTTACACTGTTATGGGACTCCAAATATCCGGAGCCAATTATGCCACAAAGCTTACACCTTGGGCACCCGAAAGCAGGCGTAAGCCCAGGGCAATCGCATCTGATTTAAGGCGAGATGGCAATGGTAGGATAAGAGTCATCTTAGGGGTGGGGAGGATGACTCATGGAGGAAAGATC
>JAQBXL010000061.1 GCA_027624135.1 Chloroflexota bacterium | reverse complement strand
CTGAGGGCCGGTTGGGATGAAGACTACCTTCTCAAGGTGTTATCCCTATGAGATGCGATTGCCCTGCCCAGTCAAGCTCAGATTCTTGACTGAGCACAACGCCAGACTCTACAATGGTGTTGTCTGCTCTGTATTAGAGCCGGATTTTGATTCCAACCCCAAACAGCGCCTCTAATCGCCGGGGGAGAAAGATATGCCCGTAACACAGAATGGCGTGCAAATGACCGTGGCGATCTCGGAAAAAGCCGCCGAAAAGATCAAGTACTTCGCGGTCAAAGATGGCATCAAAGAAAACGTGGGGATCCGTGTGGCGGTCAAAGGCGGCGGTTGCTCCGGACTCACCTACGACCTCAAGATCACCGGAGACTTCTCCGAGACCGACAAAGTTGTCGAACAACACGGCGTGAAGGTCATCGTCGATAAGAAAAGCTACATCTACTTAGTCGGCACAGAATTGGACTTCTCCGATGGGCTGAACGGCAAGGGCTTCATCTTCGAGAACCCCAACGCCAAGAAAGCCTGTGGCTGCGGAACTTCATTTAGCGTTTAGCCACTCCTAGCAGTAGATCACAAGCGCCGCCTTGCAATTGCAAAAGCGGCGCTTGTCCGTTTTTCCCCTAGTCTCCCATGATGGAGCGTCCAATGGCCTTGCAAGAATCGTCTCTCCAAACCGGCGCAACCGATTTCGTCGAAAAGCACGGCTACCAATTGCCGGGCAGCTACTCTGATTTCGCCTCCGAGTATCAGGCAGCCACGAAAGGAGTTGGTGTTCACGACGCGTCGTATATGGGACGCCTTAAGGCTACGGGTGAAGACGGGCTAGACCTCTTGAACCGCTTGTCGACCAACAAGGTCGTGGATCTAGCCGCCGGTCAAGGCGCAATCACTGTTCTCACTACTGACCGAGGCCGGATCGTTGATATATTGGCCGTGTTAAACCAAGGTGACTACCTGCTGTTGCTGACCAGTCCTGGCCGGCAACAAGCGGTTATTGATTGGCTGGATAAATACACCATCATGGAAGACCTCGAGGTGGAAGACGTCACTTCTGGAGGCGCTATGCTGGCCCTGGTCGGCCCGGACGCCGGGAAGCTGTTGGGGCTGACGCCCAGCGCAGGTCTCCCAGATGCAATGACCATTCAGCCGGTCCAACTCGGGGGGATCGATGCCTTAGCAGTGGAACAGCCCTTGGGCGCCCTCTCCCGGTATTGGTTGTTGGCCCCTCCTGACACGGCTGCCGGATTGTGGCGTCACCTGATCGACCAAGGTGCGGCCCCCATTGGCGCAACCGCCATGGATGCGGTGCGCGTGAATCACGGAGTGCCCGAGTACGGTCCGGAACTTGGGGAGCCCTACAACCCGCTGGAAGCTGGCCTGATCGGTTCAGTGGACTTCACCAAGGGTTGTTACATCGGCCAGGAAGTTATCGCCCGCCTGGACAGCTACAAGAAGGTGCAGAAGTACCTGGTCTCGATCAGCTTCGATGATGCGTCGGTGTCTGCCGGTGATGAGTTATCTCACGAAGGGCAGAGCGTCGGAATGATAACGTCCGTCTCCCCGGAGCCTTTAGACGGTGTCCTGAGAGGCCTTGGGTACGTTAAAGCCGCTGCGGCCACCCTTGGAACGCGTTTGAGCGTCGCAGGCCATGAAAAGGGCTCTGCGGAGATCTTGGCCTTGGCCCAACCCTTCGGCCCAGCCAAAGACTAGGTCATTACCCAGAGACTGGCTCTATCTTGCCCTCTGGTGTCGCGGCCAACAGCGCCGTGAAATCGTAGCCCCGCTTCCGCATCTCATCCGAGCCGCCCTCGTTCCGGTCCAAGATGGACAACACCTTCACCACCGTGCAACCAGCCTCTTCCGCTGCCTCGATTGCATGGAAAAGTGACCCCCCGGTGGTGCAAACGTCGTCTACGATACAGACCTTGCTGCCCGGCGGGAGTGGCCCTTCGATGTTCTGCTGGGTGCCGTGACTCTTGCTTTCCTTCCTTACGATGAACGCTGGAATGGCGCCGCCATCAAGATAACTCGTTATGGCAACAGCCGTGACGATTGGGTCTGCTCCCAGCGTGGTCCCGCCCACTGCTTGGGCTCCGGCCTGTTTTAACAACGGCAATAGGGCCTTGGCGATGAGATGGGCGCCTTCGGGGTCCAGACTTAACAGCCTTCCGTCGAAGTAATAGCTGCTCTTCTTCCCTGAAGTGAGGGTGAAATCGCCGTATTTGATCGCGCCTCGCTCCAGCGCCAAAGCCAAGAGCCGGTCCACTGTTTCGCTCAACTCGTCCTCCTCCCTTCCCGCTCGTTCAGATACAGTCCATGCTGGCGGATATACTGGTCCACTGCGTCAGGCGCTTGCCCCAACAGCGGCTCTCCTGCCGATAACCGCCGCCGTAACTCGGTGGCGCTAACCTCCACCATCGGCGCCGCCACGACCTGGACCCGGCCTTCTGCCTCAGGAACGCGGCTGTAGAATCCGGGCCAATCGAAACCTTCTTCCCCTGGCCGGCCCAACACCAAGAACTGGCAGAGCGCAAGCACCCGGACCGGGTTCTTCCATCGGTCCAACTGGCCCAGAACGTCCAGACCCATTATGAAGAACAGGTCAGTTCCAGGCCCGTATTTGGCTGAAAGCACTTCTAGCGTATCGACGCTGAATGTCGGACCTGGGCGGCGGGCTTCGATGTCGCAGACTTGGAACTTCGGGTTGTCTTGGATCGCCAACCGCACCATCTCGATACGGTGATTCGCTGACGCCGAGGGCTGGGCCACTTTGAGTCTGGGTTCCCCAGCCGGGATAAACAATACCCAGTCCAGTCCAGAGTGGTCCATCGCAGCTTGGGAAATGCTCAAGTGGCCTAGGTGCACTGGATCGAAGGTGCCGCCCAGGATACCAATCTTCACAGCAACTGGCCCCTCAGAACCAAACGATCTCGACCTTCCCGAATCGAATGGTGTCCCCAGCTTCAATGCCCGCGTCGATCAACCGGTCAGCGAGTCCTGTTTTTCGCATCTCCCGCCACAGTTGCAACAACACTCGCTGGTCTCTGGTATCGGCTAACGCTGTAAGCCGCTCCATAGGTTCAGACTCCACCACGAACACACCCTTCTCACGCCGTACCGTCTCCTTGGCTGCAGTACGCTGCGGCCGTGAGTGCATCGGTTCAGCAACCGTCCGGTCTTCTTCATCACCCTTGGGGATCTCAGACAAAGCCTGGAATATGTTCCCCATCAGGGGATCAACGCCCTCTCCGGTGGCAGCCGAGATGAATTGCACACTGGAGCCTCGGTCTCCGATCGCTTCGAGCAACCGGGCTTCCAGGTCCTCTTGCGCTTCTCGGACCTCGGTTACATCCAGCTTATTCACCACGACTAATTGTGGTTTCTGGGCCATCTCCGGATTGAACTGCTCCAGTTCTTGGTTGATCATCCGATAATCTTCCACTGGGTCTTCAGAGAGCCCATCCAGCATATGCACATACAATCTGGCCCGCTCAGCATGCCGCAGAAACTCATGCCCGAGGCCAATTCCCTCATGAGCGCCCTCCAGCAATCCTGGCACTTCCATCATCACAAATTCATTCTGTCCCATCCGAACTACTCCCAACACGGGCTCAACCGTAGTAAACGGATAGTCTGCAACTTTGGCCTTAGCGGCGGAGCACATAGAGATCAGGGTCGATTTTCCGGCATTCGGCTTAGCTAGAAGCCCAACGTCCGCCAATAATTTAAGCTCCAGAAATAAAACTACCTTTTGTCCTTTCTCTCCCCGCTGAGACAGAACTGGTTGTTGGTTAGTCGGTGTCGAGAATCTAGCGTTTCCCCAACCACCTCGCCCTCCAACTGCCACTAACCTAGGAGTTTCCGTACGAATGTCATCAACAAATTCCCTTTCGCCATCTTCCAACACTCGATAGATCACCGTTCCAATGGGAACAGGTATATATTTTGGGTCTCCGTTGCCACCCCGCCGGTTTTTCCCCTTACCGTGAGCCCCTGAATCAACATAGATAGTGCTATTAAATTTAATGTGGAGCAGCGTATTTACCGAAGGATCCCCAACTAAGTACGCGCTCCCTCCATCACCACCGTCTCCTCCGTTGGGACCGCCTTTTGGTCGGTATTTTTCCCGAAGAAAACTGCTGCATCCATTTCCACCGGGACCGGCGTTAATATTTAATCTAACTGTATCAATCATCAGTTTTTAGTCTTTTAATAAACAGGAATAATATGGGCGTAGATTCGGTGGATACTTAGCTTTGATGGTATCTGAGATAAGGTTGACTATAGATATCTTAACATGGAGAGGATGTTGCTCTAGGTTGATAAGTAGGCAATGGTCTGTTTATTGAAGTTCGAGTGTGGTGTATGGAAATTAAGGCGTTTTTGAACTTGGTTGATTTACCCACCCGTGGCCGGAGAATAGGCTGATGTTGTCCACTGATATTTCGGTATTGCCCACGCAACTGTAGTGGTATCCTGGCATCAACATGAGACATGGACGCGATGGATGCACAGACTTTATGACCCTAGAATTTTACTGGGACTTGCCATAGCGCTGGGAGCTATGACTGTGGCTTGTGCCAACCCAGCAAGCACATCGGTTAACACGTCTAGCCAGACGCCGAATGCTGAGATCGAGGGAGATATTGGAAACTTGGACCGGATAGCCTACGTAAGCTCCAACGGCGACATATTCACGGTGGACCCGGATGGCGGAGGCCTTTCACAGCTCACCGGCGGGTTTAAGGCTGCGACTGGTTCTGAGGGCAGTGTTCAAGCACAGCAATTGAGATTGAACGAGTACTACGCCTGGCCCACCTGGTCGGCCGACGGAACGAAGCTGGCCGTGTCTAAGGTAGTGGTGGGAGAAGACAAAGTAGCAATCTCGCTGCAAGTTTTAGACGCTCGTACGGGCGGCAGTGAAACAGTTTATGAGAATGGTCAGGCGGGGATAATTGCGGAAGGCGCTCCTCATTATATCTATTGGTCTCCTTCAGGCAACGTTCTGTCTTTCTTGGCGTCAACCACCAGCGGGCTGTCTTTGTTCGTCTGGGACGGAACCTCCGACGATCCTGTGAGCCTTGTCGAGAGAGGAGCTCCGCTGTATTACAACTGGTCAAAAAACGGCGAGAACATGGCCCTCCATGTTGCAGCGGACATAACGTTTGTCAGATTTCTAGAGGCTGGATCTCCCCGCCAGGCGATTCATTCCTCAGGCGGATTCCGAGTTCCAGCGATATCGCCCGATGGCCAGAGTCTAGCCTACGTCGCCGCTGGGGACGGGGGTTTGGGGCTATACATCGCCTCAGTTGCCGACTTAACTCAGAGGCGCAAGGTCATTGACGTTGGGGCGTCGTCCGCGTTCCTGTGGTCGCCTGACGGATCGCATCTGCTGGTGGGAGACCAGCCCAACCCCAGAGTGCCGTACTTTGACCGGTTGATGTTGGCATCGGCAGGGGATGGGACTGTTACGACATTGCCGGCAGAGGGAGTTATGGCTTTTTACTGGGCGCCCACCGGCGACAAGCTGGCCTGGGTGGAGGTTAATTCCGCGATACAAGAGATGGAGTGGGTGGTCTCATCCAGCGATGACTCAGATGTAAAAAGGCTGTTCAGCTTCAAACCTTCAACGGAAGTATTCATCATGTTCAGTTTCTTTGACCAGTATGTCTACTCCCACTCACCATGGTCGCCTGATGGCAAGTCGCTGGTCGTGGCCGGTTCCAAAGGCGAAGAAGCCCGCCGGAGCAACGGCCGAACACCCACGGGCGACCGGATCTATGTGTTGGATGTAGAAGGAGGCGCAACCCCCAGAGACTTGGGCGCGGGGGTTCTGGCCTTTTGGTCGTGGAACTGAGCATCAAAAGCCTGCTGGCTAGCCTTTTAGTTGTGGGACTGCTTGTCGCCTGTGGTTCGGAAAAGGCGACCGAACCGCCGGACGGACTTGCCGGGGTCGACGCACAACAGGCGATGGAACAGGCGGTTGATCAGTTGCTGGCCTTGGAATCGGCGTCCTTTAATCTGGAACACCTTGAAGGCGCCACTGAATTGTTTCCCGGAGTGTCGATGTCCAGGGCATATGGGGAGGTGTCGATCCCAGACCGGTTCCTGGTAACGGTCGAGGCCGAGTCCAAGTTTCCCAGGTCATACATCGAGATTAGCATCATAACCATCGACGAAGCCTCCTATATGACAGCCATCATCAGCGGACTATGGAGCGAAGTCCCAACGGAGTCTCTGCCCTTCAATCTCTCCGGATTGGGCCAAACTCTGGCTGACATCGTGGCTGCGGTTGAGCAACCGCGAGCCATCCGTGCTGAGCGGCTGCATGGGATAGATACTCTTCTTATCAAAGGCGATATCGCATCCGAAGGCCTGTCTGCGCTGGTTCCTGGCGCAGGGGAAGGCTTCTCCGTTGGCTTGGACCTCTGGCTGGAGAAGAACGGGCTGCCGCGGCAGGTCGATATCGTTGGCCGGGTAGTTCCCACCGATGACGAGGACACCATCCGCCGATTGACCTTGGACGACATCAACCAGCCGGTCTCCATCGACCCGCCCATCTGATGAGAAGGCCGAAGCTGGGAACCAAACGTGCCCTGCCCATGCCCTTCGTCCTGATGGTCGTTGGCTTGGGCACTTTTATCACTGCCTTGGACCAGACGGTGGTAGTCACGGCTCTGCCCAGCGTGATGCTGGACCTGAAAGTCCCCATCGCGGAGTTGGACCGGGTCTCATGGATCATCACGGCCTACTTGCTGGGTTATACGGTGGCCATGCCCCTGATCGGCCGCCTGGGCGACGTTTACGGCTACCCCAGGGTGTATCAAGCCTCATTGGTCGTCTTCTGCATCGGGACCAGCCTCGTGGCCGTTTCGTCCAGTCTGGATTGGATGGTGGGCGCCAGGGTTATTCAGGCCGTGGGGGGCGGGGCCACCGTGCCCATCGGAATGGCGCTGGCTGTTTCGCTGGTTCCTAGCAACCACCGCGCGTTGGCCCTGGGGATAGTTGGGGGCGCGGCTGAAGCCGGGTCGATGCTGGGTCCGGCCTACGGCGGAGCGATAGTCGAGTTGCTGAGTTGGCGCTGGATATTTTGGCTGAACGTTCCCCAGAGCGCGGTCATCTTCATGGCGTTGTTCTGGTTGCCCAACCGCCGGAATTCAGAGGCGAAAGTGGACTATGCCGGTGGCGCTGTCTTGGTGGGCGCATTGCTGGTCCTCTCCTTGGCCTTGTCGCGCAGCGGCCTCTTCACTTTCGATTCTCCCTATCCCTTCCTATTGGCAGCGGGTGGCGTCGGTCTGATTGCGCTTCTGGTCTGGGTGGAAACCAGGGCAGGACAGCCGTTGCTCGCGCCGGTGCTGTTCCGGTCCAGGGCCTTCTTGAGTTCAAACCTAACCCAGATACTGGTGGGAGTGGCGTTAATCATCGCCATGGTCACAGTGCCCTTGATGGCAAATACAGTGATGGGCAAGTCGGCTTTTACCGGCGCGCTGTGGCTGTTGCGTCTTACCGGGATAATCCCGTTGGGAGCGGTGCTTGGGGGAATGTTGGTGATGCGCTTGGGAGCCAGGCCCCTGACCATCGCCGGATTAGGGCTGGTGGCCCTGGGAATGTTCCTGGCCAGTGGCTGGGAGCTTGGCATCGATGACCCCGAGTTGACGATCCACTTGTTGATCGCCGGATTTGGGTTCGGCTTGGTGATAGCTCCGATCACAACCCATGCTCTGGGTTCGGTCGGAGACGACTACCAGGGCACCGCGGCTTCTTTGGTTGTAGTGTCGCGAATGATGGGCATGACATTGGGACTGGCCGCGCTTTCAGCTTGGGGGGTAGAACATTTCCAGGTGCTTACGGCGGGTCTGGAGTTCCCGTTGCCCCTGCCGGGCGAGGCTACCAGCGTTTTTGAGGCCAGGGCGGCGGATTACTCGGCTAACCTCAACACCGCAGGGCTAGAGTTGTTCCAGAGATTCTTCTTGGTTGCGGCGGTCATCTCGCTGATCGCCATGCTGCCTGCCCTGGCCATGAGACGCGTAGACCGGACTGAGTGATTTCTTCGACGACGCTGGCGACGCTATAGAGGGTAAGCCTCATCAAGGGCCGCAACTTGGGCCGGGGTGAGGTACCAGCCGGAGGCCTCGCAGTTCTCTATGGTCCTCTCCACGCTGTTGGTCTTGGGGATAACAATCACGTTGGGCCGGGACAAACACCAGTTGAGGGCGACCTGGGCTCGGGTCTTATTTACTTCTTTGGCCACACGCTCCAAGACCTCGCCCCCTTTGTCGGGTCTGAACCGCGACTTGCCTGCGAGAGAGCCGTCGGCCAAGGGAGTGTATGCGATGACCGTGATGTTGTTTTCCACGCAATCGGGGATAAGGTCGCGCTCGATCTGCCGCCTTTTCAGGTTGTAGAGCACTTGGTTGGAGACTATGGGGTACTTGGTCATCGCCTGTTGAGCCTCGCGCATCTGAGCCACCGAGAAGTTGCTTACCCCGATATAGCGCACGATTCCTCGGTCGACCAGTTCTTCCATGGCCCCCATAGTTTCGGCGATCGGGACTCCGGGATTGGGCGAGTGAATCTGGTAAAGGTCGATGACGTCGTCATCCAAGAGGCGTAGGCTGTCGTCTGCAGCCTTGAGCACGGCGTCACGGCGCAGGTGGCTGCTCAGGACCTTGGTGGCGAGAAACACCTTGTCCCGCCTTCCGCTGATAGCCACGCCTACGGCGTCTTCCGTCCGGTACATCTCGGCGGTGTCGATCAGGTTGGCGCCTAACTCGATGCCCTTCCGCAACGGTTCGGGGCCGCCGCTGTATTTCCAAGTGCCCAAACCGATCTCGGGAACCATCTCTCCCGTCCCGCCCAGTTCTCTGTATTTCAAGTCGCCACCTCCGGAGGTGCACAGATGCGCATGTGCCATTGCCGCCTGATATGGTATACCAGAAGACGGGCCGGAACGCCCGCCTTTTAATAACAATCCAGTGAGGTGGAACCATGGAGTTCGAAGAGGTACGTCCCCATTTCGAGAAGAATCACCGAGGTGTCATCACCACCTTCCAGGCTAACGGCGCAGGCCATGCCAGCATCGTGTTCTGTGGGGCTTATCAAGGCAACGCCGCTTTCGTAATCGTCCAGGGCAGCTCGGCCAAGGCTCGCAACCTAAGGCGAGACCCCAGGTGCACGGTGATGTCGGTCACGGATAACTGGCGCACCTGCGCTGTCGTGGAGGGCCAGGCAACGCTCATGGACTACCGGAACACCGACGCAGAGAAGATGCGTGTCGGACTGCGTGAGGTCTTTCGTGCCTGCGGAGACAAAGACCACCCTGACTGGGAAGAATACGACCAGGCCATGGTCAAACAAGACTCCGTGATAGTTCTGGTCAAGCCTGAGCGCGTTTATGGGAAATTGTTGTAGGGGTGTTAATATTGAAGATATTGATTAAACGATTGTAGGGCGGGATCGTATGGTCGGACCTAGCTGTGCCGAAATTTAGAGACGCTATTCGGTTGATAGAACGTGATGGGTGGTTTTTGGCAAGAACGAGAGGAAGCCATCGCCAGTATAAACACCCAATCAAAACTGGGACCGTAACGATAGCAGGCAATACAAACAGGGACGCTGCTCCAGGCACATGGAGTAGCATCTTGAAACAAGCGGGTTTAACAAGAGAGGAAGCAGAATGAAGTATGTTGTCGTTTACGAGCAAACAACCTCAGGCTGGTCCGCCTATGTGCCCGACCTGCCGGGTTGCGTGGCCGCTGGTGAAACGCGAAAGGAAACAGAAACCCTGATCCGTGAGGCCATCGCATTTCATTTGGAGGGATTGCGAGAATCTGATGAGGCCATTCCAGAACCAGGAACATGGACTGAAATGGTGGACGTTCCGGCATAGGTTTCTTGGCTAAAATGCCATAACGGCGTCCGAAAGACAGACCAATTCGCCTCGCTGATTGATGCCTTTGACTCGGCACTCCAGGGTATTCTTTCCGCCCTCTTCGTTCTTGCCCGTTATCTCGCCCTCGAACCTAACCGTGTCACCGCTTCTGAAGGGAGTGATGGCGCGCATCAGCAGAGTGCCGCCCGAGTAAAAGCTGCTGACCGGAAACGAAAGCTCCAGCATCTGATCGACGTACGACATCGTGGCTGGCCCGGAGTTGGTAGTGCCGGCGAAGATGTTTTGCTTGGCGAATTCCTCGTCGGTGTGGATGTTGCTGTCGTTGCGGCGGCCGGCCAGCCGGAAATCGTTCTTGCGGTTCATGATTTCCTGGCTCTCGGTGATGCTTATTTCGGCCAACGCATCGCCGATTGACGCCTGGCCGAAGTCCAATAACTTCCCGGCGTTGCCCTTCGGTGTCTGACCCGCGGACTCGGGTTGCGGCTTGTCTTCCTTGGATGGTACGTCGGAAGGAACGTCGCGCTGCCCTCTGGCGTACTCGAAGATGCAGGTGTAGTCGTACTCGGCGGCCTTTTCGCCCCGCTGATTTATCGCCTCCACCCGGAACGTGACAAACTTGCTGCCCCGTCTGTCGTACTTCTCCAGCACCCGCCTTCGCCCGGTGATGATGTCTCCGGGGGCTACCGGGTGGAACCAGCGAGCCTCGCACTTCGCGAACGGGGTCTGGCTCCGGGCCGTCTTCGACACCTCAAATGCCACAAAACCGTTGGCCGCCGCGATCTCGTCGCGGAGCAGCGGTGCATAACTCAGCACCATCGTGGGCATTGCGACCAGATTGTTAGCGTCCGCATGATATCTGGGGTCAATGTTCAAGGCGAGCTTGGCGTATTCCGCGGTATTCTCGGCCGTGATCTCAACGACAGTCTCGTTTCCGACCTGTCCCGGCTCCACCGCGTCGAAGTCCCAGAGTCGCTCTTGTTGGTCTACCATGCGTCCCCTCAGTCAATGATTGAGTCTGAATGTCAGAGACATATTCTACCCCACCGGGGTGGTCACGAAGCTCAGGTGGCCCACCCGAGCTTGGCTGTGCTATGTTACGCTCCGCTGAATAGCCAACATTTGAGCGCGGGGTACCCCTAGCGCGGAGGACTGCGATGAAAGTAGGATTTATCGGTTTGGGCACCATGGGCGGCAGCATGGCCTTCAACGCCCTGGAAGGCGGCAACGAGATGGTGGTCCACGACATCAACCCGGCATCTGCCACCCGGCACCTGGAAGCTGGGGCTTCTTGGGCTGATACCCCCAGAGAAGTGGCCGAGCGATCGGAGATCGTGTTCACGTCACTGCCAGGCCCGACCGAAGTCGAAGCGGTGGCCTTGGGCGAGGCCGGCATCATGGAAGGCATGAGCGCGGGCAAGGTCTACTTTGACCTTAGCACCAGCACTCCAGGCATGATCCGGAAGATCCACGCCGAGGCCGCAGCCCGATGCATCGATGTTTTGGACGCGCCAGTGAGCGGCGGCCCCAGGGGTGCAGCCAGCCGCAACCTGGCCATCTGGGTCGGCGGCGACAAGGCTGTGTTCGACCGTTGCAAGCCCGTTTTGGACGCCATCGGCAACCAGGCCTACTACGTTGGACCCATCGGTTGCGGCGCAGTGGCCAAGCTGGTGCACAACTGCACCGGGTACATCGTCCAAGCGGCGCTGGCCGAGGTGTTCACCATGGGCGTCAAAGCAGGCGTGGAACCGTTGGCCCTCTGGCAGGCCGTTCGCAAAGGCGCTCAGGGAAGGCGCGGAACATTCGAGGGCCTGGCGGAGCATCTGCTCCCTGGCAAGTTCGACCCGCCCGACTTCGCTCTGAAGCTGGCCCGAAAGGACGTGGATTTGGCAGTGTCGGTGGGTCGTGAGTTCGACGTTCCGATGCGCCTAGCCAACCTGACGCTGATGGAGATGACCGAAGCCATCAACCGAGGCTGGGGCGACCGCGATTCCCGCGTGGCGATGCTGCTACAAGAAGAACGCGCCGGCGTGGAGGTTCGGGTGGACGAGGATGTGCTAAACGCCCTGCTGGAAGCCGAGAAGAACGCCTAACAGCTAAGCCGCAGCCTCAGGCTTCCAGCGTAGGTCTGGCTGGCGGGCCGCTCTGGCTTCGTCCAGCCTGGCTACCGGGGTGCTGTGGGGGGCGCTGTTCACCAACTCTGTGTTCTCGGTAACCTCGCGGTCGATGTCGATGAGGGCTTGGATGAACGCGTCGATGGTTTCCTTGGTCTCCGACTCCGTCGGCTCGATCATGAGCGCCTCGTGGACGATGAGAGGGAAGTACATGGTCGGAGCGTGGAACCCGTAGTCCAACAGCCGCTTGGCGATCTCCAGGCCGCTCGATCCCCGTTCTTTCTGCAAGTCGGCGGAGAACACTGCTTCATGCATACAGGTGCGGTCGTATGGCAGGTGGTAGGTGCCGCGCAGGGCGTTCATCATGTAGTTGGCGTTCAGCACCGCGTTGGCGCTGATGGACTGGATGCCCGCGTCACCCAGGGTGCGAATGTAGGTGTAGGCCCGCACCAACACACCGAAGTTTCCGTGGAAGCTGCTCAGCTTTCCGATGCTCTTCTCTGGTGTGGATAACGCGAATGCGCCACCTTGTTTGGTTACGGTGGGAGCGGCCAGATATGGGGCCAGTTGCTGTGTGGCACAAACGGGGCCCGCTCCAGGTCCGCCGCCGCCGTGGGGCGTGCTGAAGGTCTTGTGCAGGTTCAAGTGCGCTACGTCGAAGCCGAGATCGCCCAGTTTGACCCGGCCCAAGAGGGCGTTCATGTTGGCACCGTCGCCGTAGACCAGCCCGCCCGCTTCGTGCACGATCCGGCAGACTTCAACGATGTTGGTATCGAATAGACCTAAAGTGCTGGGGAGGGTAATCATCACTCCAGCAAGATCGGGACCGGCGACCTGGCGCAGGCCCTCAAGGTCCACGTTGCCATTCTTGTCGGAGGCCAACTCCACCACGTTAAAACCAGCCATGGCTGCTGATGCCGGGTTGGTTCCGTGGGCACTGTCGGGGATGGCCACCTTCGTGCGGCCGGTGTCCCCGTTGGCCAGGTGATGGGCCCGGATCATCAACATGCCGCCGAGTTCTCCGTGGGCGCCGGCCAGAGTGGCCAGGCTCACCGCAGGTAGTCCCGTGATCTCGCCGAGGAAACCCTGCAATCGGTGCAGCAGGTCCAGCGCGCCCTGGGATTGCTCAACGGGCTGCATGGGATGAATCCCGGCGAATCCCGGCAGGAAGGCTATCTCGTCGTTTACCTTTGGGTTGTACTTCATGGTGCAACTGCCCAAGGGATAGAAATGGGTGTCGATGGAGAAGTTCAACAGACTGAGCCCGGTGAAGTATTGGACCACTTCAGGCTCCGAAACCTCAGGTAGAGGCAGTTCATCCCGCAGCAACGCGCTATCGGGCATCGCTTGGGCTGGAACATCCAAATCAGGCAACACCGTGCCCACGCGGCCCGGAACGCTCCGTTCCATCAGAAGTTTCTCTGTCTGCCGGTTTCCGCCTTGCTTCATTACTTGAACTCCGACAGCGCCGTGATCAAGGCGTCGATGTCTTCCCTGCTGTTCATCTCGGTGACGCAAAGAAGCATGCCGTTTGGCACCTGATCGCTCACATCCAATCCACCCATGATATTCCGCTCTATCAGCTTCTTGTTGATCTCAGTGGGAGAGGATGGGCACTGGACGACGAATTCCTGGAAGAAGGGACCGGACATGGGCAGGGAATAGCCAGGCAGTCGGCCGATCTTCTCCGCTGCATAGTGGGCCTTGTGGTAGCACAGTTCTGCCACTTGACGCAGCCCCTGCTTGCCCATGGCCGCCAGATAGATGGTGGATGCTAGGGCGTACAAAGCCTCGTTGGTGCAGATGTTGGAGGTGGCGCGCTCCCGGCGGATGTGCTGCTCTCTGGTCTGGAGAGTGAGCACGTAGCCGGTCTTGCCGTTCTTGTCCACCGTGCGGCCCGAGAGACGGCTGGGCATCTGGCGGATGTATTCCTGCTTGGTGGCGAACAAACCCACATACGGACCGCCGTAGCTGGCCGGTATGCCCAAGGGCTGTCCGTCCCCGGTTACGATGTCAGCGCCGTAATGGCCTGGAGTCTGGAACATGCCCATGGCGGTGGGGTCACAGGAGATTACTGCCAATGCTCCCTGGGCGTGGGCGGCGTCAGCCAATGATTGCAGGTCTTCGATATACCCGAAGAAGTTGGGGTATTGCAGCACCAGGCAGGCCGTCTTGGCGTCCAGGTTAGGCGCGGAGGGACTCACGGTTTCCACCGCTATATCTTGAGACTGACAGTAGGTGCGAATTACAGCAGCGTAGGTGGGGGAAACGGTGTCAGCCAGGACCACTTTTTCTCGTTTCGTCACCCGGCAGGCCATCAATGCTGCCTCAGCCAGGCTGGTCGCGCCGTCGTACATGCCGGCGTTGGCAACCTCCATGCCGTAGAGGTTGCAGATCAATGTCTGGAACTCGTAGATCACCTGAAGAGTCCCTTGGCTAGCCTCAGCCTGGTAGGGAGTGTAGGCCGTGAGGAACTCGCCACGGGTTATCAACGGTTTTATGATGGCGGGGATGAAGTGGTTGTAAGAGCCAGCTCCTAGGAATGATGGACCGCTGCTGAGGGGGCGGTTCTTGGCGGCTAGATCGCCTAACTCTCGCTGTATGTCCAGTTCTGAGAGCGGCGCAGGCAGGTCCAAGGCGGGATCGCGGAATTCAGCGGGTATGTCGGTGAATAATTGATCGATGGAATCAAGACCCAGCGACGCCAGCATCTCGGCCTGTTCGCTGGTGGTGTTGGGGATGTAGTGGGACTGAAAGTGATCCCCGTTGGCGCCCGTGATGTTTGGCCGGGTGGAAGTCATCACAGTCCAGCGGTGTAGGCGTCGTAATCTTGGGCCGACATCAACCCCTCAACCCCTGAGGCATCCGCCATGGTGACTTTGATGAGCCAACCTTCGCCAAAAGGGTCTTCGTTGACTAATTCGGGGTGGTCTAGCAGCTTCTGATTGATCTCAGTTACTTCGCCGTCCACGGGGGAAAACAAGTCCGATACGGCTTTTACTGATTCCACCTCGCCCATCTTGCCCAGGTGCGCCACGGTGTCGCCAACCTTGGGTAGTTCGAAGAAGACAATATCTCCCAACTGGTCTTGGGCGTAGTCGGTGATGCCAACAACGGCAATCTTCGCAGCCGCGTCTTCAATCATCACCCATTCGTGTTCTTGTGTGTATCTGCGGTCGTCGGGACTCACTTGCCTAGGGCCTCCTGGGACGTTTACTGGGACGTTGATAGAAGGGGAGTTCGGTCACTGTAACCTGGGATGTTCGGCCACGAATGTCCAAGTCGAGTATCGCTCCAGGCTCAGCGTAACGCACCGAAACGTAGCCCATGCCGATGCTGGTGTCAAGAGTTGGTGAATAGCTTCCGCTGGTCACGGCTCCGATGGGCTCTCCCTCGTGCAGAAGGTCGTATCCAGCGCGCGGGGCGCTGCGTCCCGGCAAGGTGAATCCAACCAGCTTCCGGTCGACGCCATTATCCTTCTGGCCTTTCAGCACGTCTGAGCCGACGTACTCCTTATCGACGCTAACAAAGCGGTCGAGCCCAGCCTCGATGGGAGTGGTCTCTTCGTCGATCTCGTGACCGTGGAGTGGCAGGCCCGCTTCCAGGCGCAGAACGTCCCTGGCCCCCAGTCCGCATGGGATTGCTCCGGAGTCGGTTAGGGCGGTCCAGACCTTTATTACGTCGCTTCCTTGGACCAACATCTCGAACCCGTCTTCCCCGGTGTATCCGGTTCGGCCCACCAGTAATGGTGCGCCCTGAATGGCGCTCTCGGCCCATGAGAAGGGCCGCATCTCGGAAAGCGGCGTGTCGGCCAATTTGCCAATCGTCTCAGGCGTGCCGGGTCCCTGGAAGGCGAGAAGCCCGGTCGTGGCGGTGACATCCTCCATGGTGCAGCCCGGAGAGAACTTCTCATCGATCCAGCGCTGGAACCAAGAGACCACTGCTGGGCGGTTGCCGGCGTTGGGAATCAGCAGGTAGCGTTCCTCGGATAGGCGGTAGAAGATGGTGTCGTCGATCACCCCGCCCTTCTCGTTGCAGATCATGCAATATCGGGCCCGGCCCACACGCAGGGTCGAGGCGGATCCGGTCAGCACCCAGTCAAGGAACTCGGTGGCTTTGGGGCCGGACAGGTACAAGCGGCCCATGTGGGAAACGTCGAAGATACCGGTGGCGGTGCGGACGGCTTTGACCTCGGCCAAGATGCCAGCCGGGTACTGCACCGGCATATCCCAGCCGCCAAAGGGCACCATGCGTCCGCCCAGGGAAACATGGGTGTCATAAAGGGCGGTTTGAAGGTTGTCGCCAGTCAAGATGGAAGGCGCTCCCAACGAAGAAAAATGAGTGTGCGCAGGCGCGCTAAGCATGGTAACCGCTGCCTAACGATGAGGCAAGGGGATGGGCTGGCATGTGCAGGGCAATCGCATCTGATTTGAGGCGAGATGGCAATGGTAGGATAAGAGTCATCTTAGGGGTGGGGAGGATGACT
>JAQBXL010000060.1 GCA_027624135.1 Chloroflexota bacterium | reverse complement strand
CGCCCGGTGGCTTGAAGGACATCTTCAAGGCCTTCTCACGCTTGAATGACGGCCAGACCGAGGACGTTCCCGGCACCGGACTGGGTCTGTACATAGCCAAAGACCTGACCGAATTATTGGGCGGCAGGATCTGGGCTGAAAGCCGAAAGGGCCAGGGGACCAATATCTATTTCACCGTACCCGCCATGCCCCGGAAGAACGTATCCGGGGTGGAAAAGATACCCGCGACCGATTCAACGGAGCCACTAGAACAACGCGCTGGATCCTGATTGCCCGCCGGCGGTCTTAGACCGCCGCTACCCGTTACTGACAAGGAGACCTGACCATGATTGCTCAAGACATCCGGCAGAGGTTTCTCGTCGTGGATGACGATCATTCCCTTCGGACCGTGCTTAGCATCGCGCTCGAATCGAGAAGCGATGCTGAAGTGATTGGAGCGTCTGATGGATTGGAGGCGCTGCGATTGATTGAATCCATGGACCTGTCCGTGGTCTTCGTCGACCTATTGATGCCCAAGATGACCGGCGCGGAAATGCTCAACGCCCTGAACGACCACCCCAATCTGCCTAAGATCGTTGTCATGACCGCATTGGAAGAAGCCCTGGCCGATCAGCCGTTGGCCGACCAGTCTCTGGTGGCGCAGCTACGTTATCTCGGGGCTTCCAAGGTCTTAAAGAAGCCATTTCACATCGGGGAATTCTTTTCCGTTGTCGATGAATTGACGGCGGTGGCTGTTTAAGCCGGCATCGTTTCTCCGGCAACGGAAATCAGGTCCTCGGCAGGCTATTTGTGCGCCAGCAGCCTCTTCACCTCTTGAACTTCCAGCCTTAGCTTGTCTATATCTATGTCTGGCAGCAATCTGGCTAGTGTTGCCAACTCCTCATTTACGACAACCTCATCCTCGAAGATGTCTAGCAGGTCGGCGTCCAGCGCTTCCTCCACATCCGCCTCGGCAGCCCCATTCACCGGCAGGGGGACCGGACCGCTGCCGGGCGGGATCGGGTCATCGAGATTCGCTGGGTCCGGCGCACCGGGCGCACCGGGCGCACCGGGAATACCGGGAGTACCGGGCGCGCCTAGAGTGCCAATGTTGATCACGGCGGGCAGGTCTTCATCCTCTTGGATGGTAGGTATTGGGTCCATTGCTGCGGCCTCACTTCTGCGTCTTGCGGCGATCAGCTCGATGGCCGTCAAGTTCTGCTTCTCCAGTTCTTCCAGGTCTTCTTCCCCTTTCTTTTTACCGAATAGGCCCATTTCCTTCGCCTCCAGGCAAATTTACCCAGTTCAAAATCCCGCCGAACGGCATCCTGATGATCTCCGGTCCTATGTGTCGGCCACGACCCCGAATATCATTCCGGTTAAGATCGGACTGGCCACCATGGCGACGCCTGAGGTGGCCATCATCATGCTGAAATAATAGAAAAACTTCAAAATATAACCCCCGTCCGCGGCTTTGGCGGCGAACGAGTTGGCCAAACTGAGTGCGATGATCACCGGCACCGTTAACCATTGCAATAATTCCATATTGGCGACGCTGAATCCGAAGGACGCGGCCACGTCCGGCGCGCCGCTTCCGGCCGGCCCAAGCTCATTGAGTCCCGACTCCGTGACCATGTTCCCGAAACCGCCGACAATGTCGATCACGAAAACCAGTAGAAACACGATGGTGGCGTGAAGGGTGATCGACAGCCAACCAAAGGTCGAGGCGATCAGCTTCCTCTTGGCTCTGAGGAAATTTGTGCTCCTAGTGAGAGTGGAAGTCCGTGTTCCCACCTCTTCGGCGTCGCCTCCCAGGCTGATGCCGTCCAGGAAGACCTTGGCGCTGCGGCGGATAAGCTCGCTGCCTGTTCCGGCGACAAACCGGTCCCAACAGATCTTGGGAGTGGCCCGGGAACGAAGCCGGGTTCTCAGCCCTCTGACGTGGCTCTCCAAATGATTGGTGGACCTCAGGTCCATCCGCGCCATGGCCTCTTCAGGGGTCGTCCCGATGGAACTGGCCGTGGCGCCAAGAACACGGTAGAAAGTGGTGACGTCGTCATCCCGCTTGGTGATCTTGTCGTCGTGACGGTTGCTTACCAGGCCGATGGGAAACAGGGTTAGGCCAATGATCAGGAAACCCGCGCCGATGGAGAGTCCGCTGCCAACCGCCACTGCGGCAAGCAGCAATGATATGGGCCCCAGAGAGAACAGGAGTAGTCTGGGCAGCCGTTGGCTCTCCTCGGCGTTTGGGCCGGTTAACATCTTGGGCTCTTTGGGCGAGGAGCTCCAGATGACCCACGCTCCGCAGAAAGTGATGGCCATCATGGTGCCCACCAACCCCACCACCACCGTGGTGCCCAGGTCGTAGATCAGTGTGGAGACCGCCGCCACGACCACGATCAAGACGGAGGAAACCACCGCGGCCGAGAAGCCGTCGGTCCATTTCTTCAGCGATTCCAGCTTGCGCTCGTAGGAGTTGGAGTATGCCTCAGCCTGCACTTTCAATTCCTGGTTTAGAAATTCCGACTCCGGCTCTCCGGTGCTTAAAGCGCCGGACAGCCGGAGAAAAAGGCTTTTGACCTCGTCGTTATTGGCCTTCTCACCAACGATGCGGCAGGCATCGGCATAGTCGTAGTTCAGATTCTTTACCAGCCGGTCCACGTCGGTGAAGTAGCCCGCGGTGGATACGGGCAAAGTGGCCGCCAGGTTGAATATCTCGGAGCGGGGTATCCCGGAGGCCGAGACGGCGGACAGATATGTGAGATGGTAAAGGAGATCGAATTCCAACATCCCCGCGTCCGCCGCGATCCGCTTCTCGGCCTTAAAAGATACCTTGACGTTGGGCTTGGTCCAAAACTTTTTGAAGTTCATAGTATCCGGTGATTCCTTTCTGTTTATGCAATCGTTCCAGGACCCTGGCCCGCTTCTCCAGTTGGATATAGATGTCCCACTTCTTATTGGCGGGTATGCCACGGCGGAAGGCGATGACCTCCTCCAAGAGGTAGCTGTTCTTGTCGCCGACGAATTCAAACTCGTCATTCTGCGGGTCCCAACGGAACACCTCTACGAATGAGAATGAGTTGGATACGGGGTCGTAGCCGACGATCTCGCTGATGCTGGTGGCGCGCCGGGCCATCTTGCCATTGGGCAGCTTCACTGCGTTCTGAATGATGACCACGTTCAGGTTGTCCACGTAGGCCTTGGGCACGGATATGGGGTGGCCGGTAAGCCGCTGAATCAGTTTCTCGACCGAAGATGCGTGGAAGGTGGCCATGACCGGGTGACCCGTCTGCATGGCCTGAAAGGCGATCAAGCCCTCTTCACCGCGTATCTCGCCGATGATGATCAGGTTGGGCCGTTGCCGGAGAGCTGCTTTCAGCAGGTCCATCATGGTCACGGCAGCGCCCACATCCCCCTTGCCGGGAGCCTTGGCCACCTCTCTCAGCCAGTTGCCATGGGGCACCTGTACTTCGGGGGTGTCCTCGATGCTGACGATCTTGGCGGAGGCCGGAACGAAGGTGGTGATGGCGTTCATCAAAGTGGTTTTACCGGAAGCCGTTTCACCGGAGACAAAGGCGTTCATCCCCTCTTCTAGGACGATGGACAGGTAGGCCGCCATCTTGTAACTGACGCTGCCGAACTCGATCAACTCCAGAATGCTGAGGGGCGTGTCGCTGAATTTACGTATGGTGAAGTTGCTGCCCCGTCTGGACACCTCACGCCCGTAAACGATATTGATACGGGATCCATCCGGGAGGACGGCGTCGACGATCGGGCTGCGCATGGTCACCGGCCGTTTGATCTGCTCCGAAAGCCGCAACACGAATTTGTCCAGTTCATCGTGCGAGTCGAACGCGAGCCCGCTCTTCATGCTGCTGAAGACTTTGTGCTCCAGGAATATCGCTCCAACGCCGGCGCAGCTGATGTCCTCGATGTTGGGGTCCAAGACCATGGGCTCCAATACGCCCAGCCCGACCCTGTCGCGGAAAATCATGTACTTGATAGCTTTGTACTCTTGACCATTCATGGAAACCCGGTCGCCACTCGACGACCGGCTGAAAGAGAACAAACCCTTGCTTTTTTTGCCTCCGGACTCACCGGTCTTATTGGAGACTTTGCAGATCTTGTTCATGGATTGGAGCAGGGCTGCCTCACGTTCTTCCCGCGATTCAAAATCGGCGTACTCCATGGCTCGGTCAATGAGTCTTGTTTCGACGTCTAACAGAGATTTTTCTATGGGAATATTGAACGAAGGTTCAACCGGGATGTAGAGGTCGCGCTCCTCCCCGGGCGCCGACCAAACATGGATCAGCACCTCGTCTGAAACCGGGTACAGTAGGTTCCGGTTCTCCAGGCCACCCATCTTTCTGGTCAGCTCCGGGTAGTAGGAGGGGATGCCCACTTCGTCGGTTGGGAGCGTGTGGATATACTCCAATAGATGCGTGTTCTTCTCGCACTGGTCCTTGACCTCTGGAGGCATGGGGTCGAATATCCCGCAGGTAGCCATATGGCTTCCCCAGTCGAGGACTCCGGGTGGGCTTTCCGCTTGGATAACTTGGGCCACGATTCGCTCCTAGGCTCTCGCCTTGCTGAAAGGGATGATTTTCATGCCCAGCCCGGGCAGAATGTCGAAGCTGGTAATGTTGCCGGTTGATGTTTGGGCGCCCCTGATCTTGGCCACTTCCATCACCTTGATCAGCTTCTCTCCGATGTTGTCCAGTGACAGTCTCAGGTGGGCGTCGCACATGGAGCTGATGCGCACCAGAATCTCAGTGTTGAACGCGTAAGAGTGTGCCACCAGCGCCACGGTCATGCCGTCGTCGCACAGACCCTTGCACTCTTCAAAGAAACTGATGACATCCTCCGGGGAGGAGTAGGCGATGAACGAAGTGATCGAATCTACGACCACCAGGTCCATGCCTTGCTGGTCTTTCAAGGCTTCCAGCAGCGTGTTCAGTGCCTGCTTGGGGCCGCTCTTGGCTTGGGTTGCCTTGACCGGATAAATCTTGAGGCGGCTGAGCAACAGGTAGTCGATGATTTCTTTGTCCAGGCTCCCCATCTGCCTGACGAAGCTCTTAACGGTGTCTTCCGTGGACAAGACGGACACTTTGAACGAATCTTTAAGTGATCCCCAAGTGAATTGCTGCATCAGCACCGATTTTCCGGAGTCTGACTGGCCTTCAACCAGCATCAGCGACCCAGTGGGGATGCCGCCGCCCAGATTCTTGTCCAGTTCGGGGTTACCGGTGGAGATGCTTAACGCGATGCCTTTTCGTCGGGCCATTTGAAGACCTCCTTCTTAGTTCTATCTCTGGTTATTTACTACGGGGCGCTGAAGAATGAAGAGGCTGTGATGCCGTTGGGAGTGCCGACCAATACTTTGTGACTGGCGCTTCCCCCGGCCAAGGTCGAACTGAGCGCGAATTCGATCACCATCTCTTCTTCTGGGTCCAATATGTTCGGTTGAAAGACCTCCGATTTCGTGTCGGCGGTCATGTAGATGCCTGTCACGGTCCACTGGTCTGCCCCTGGCGGGTTGGTGGCTGTGTAAGGCAGCCACAGGGACCAGCGTTTTCCCGCAGAGTCGAAGTAGTCCACTACCAGGTCCCAAGAATCGAAATCCCTTATCGGCTCCTGACCGGTGTTTTTTAGGGTCAGGTCCACCTGTCCCGCGGACGATGACGTTGAGAGGAACTGCAGATTGGTCTGCGCCCGCTCGTTCTGTCTGTTCTCAAGCTTGTTCCAGGCCTCGGTCAGCTGCTGGATCGACGAGAACCCGCTCTGAGAAAAGAAACCGATTCCCACCAGCACGATCGCCACGCTAAACAGAGAAACAATCACATTAACCATGGTTCAAAAGCTGAAGTAATGCTCTCCGTAGGCGCCGGATGCCACGACCAACTTGACCAGATATTCGTCCGACGCTAAGGCCGCGGAATAGTGAATGGTGATCTTGATGGTGGCGGCACTGGTCCACTCGGTGGCGTTCTCCAACGCGAAGCTCCACTGAGGATAGGTTCCGCCGGCATCCGCGGTGTAGGGAATCCGGGCGTAGGACCCAGGCTTGCCGAAGAAGACGTCGGTCCGGTCCACCGACAGCAGGCGCGAGGCGCCAACGTTTTTAACCCAGATGGACACGTCGAACAATGTGTCTGAGTCGGTGTCGGTCCAAACACCGGCGCTATCCAACTCTGCTGATGCGTACACCACGGTCACCTGTGACTCGATCCGCTGGTCCATCTTGTCGGAGATTCGAATCACCGCATTGCTGCTTCTGACAATGGCGGGGTAAGTGGCGTTGATGGCCAAAACGGCCGCCGCGACGCCTGCTATTAAGAGCAGCGTTGTAACTATTACCTTGTCGATGACACACCTCCTCCCACATGGGCGGTCTTGCCCTGTAGATACTCCCAGCGGTCCCACCGGAGTTCTCCGGAGGGATGCCCGCAGCCGGGTGGATACACCCGGAGAATCGCTGATTGCCGGCCGAGAATCAGGCTGCGATCAGAACCTTCTTGTCGGAGCGTGCTGCTACCTCGACGGGGAATTCGATCGTATCGTTGGTGATCTTGCCGCACTGCATGCATTTGATGTACGTGCCGTAAACATCCTTCTCCGGCGTTAGGTCGCCGCTGCACTTCGTGCATCCCTTGGGGTAGATGGTCCAAGACATGATGTCTCCTTGCGGTGCTGATTTGGGCAGTGCATTTGGTCAATCTGCCTGCCTTGTTCGCTTCTGTTAGCTTAGGCCAGCGGTGCGAAACCAAGAATATGGTCAACCCCCATGCGGGGCGGATTACCACCCATTAGTGGATGGGTGGCACCACCAACGCCGCTTGGGGGGTGTGGGGTGAAGAGCGGGCTAGCCCTTTTATCACCCTTCTAATACCCCTATCGGGTGAACCGGGTGTGGCCTTGGGCCGGTAGGCTGTGACGAAAGGCAAATACCCGGTTTCTCGCGGCCAGGGGGTGGTGCGAGGGACAACAGGGAAGCGGGCATGACAACGATACTGCCACTTAGTTTGATCGGCACGATCGCTGGATTCTTGCTATTGATTCTGGGGCAATTCCCCGGAGTGGGAGCCGCGGCGCCGCCGCCGGAGAATGCAAGCCCCGATGAGATGGTCCGCCAGGCCGCCGAAAGGCTTGGGTCGGTGTTCACTTTCGTCGTCGACGATGTGGTGTCTTATCAGAAGGATCCCGACTACGACAGGGCAGAGTACAACCGGCAAGCGGTATCGATTTACGCCATCTCGATCCTTCCGGAGTTCCAGAACTTCGCCAACGAGATGCGCGGCCGCCTGGACCAGGCGACCAAGGATTATCAAAACGAGACGGTTCCCGAGCCGTGATTGCAGCAAGGTTAGACTGGCCGGCATTGATTTAGCCGGTTAATCGGGGTCTGCATTCAAGGCAGACCAAATATGGAAGAACTACCAAGCGGCCGGCTTTTGGCCGCTTGGTATGGACAGCAACGAGTTAGGGGGCACTAAGTCGTGGTTAACATCACTTTACCTAGGACAACGCCGATACCGTCGGTGTTGGGCCGAATAGCGAACTTCTTGGCTTGGCATTGCGAATTTGTCAGCCAGAACGTGAATGCGTCTACCGAATGGCTGTGGGCCGGTGGCCGTCTGGCCCTCGCCATTGGTGTCATCGCCAGCACTTTCCTGCTGATGAAGGGGACCGAAATTCAGGTTGTGTTCACCACCCTGATGTTGGTGGTCGCCGTCTACAGCATCTACGACAAGAGCCGGGGCGAGGGCGGCCTCCCTCGATTTGAGTTCCTGGGCCGGGCCGACGACCGGATCGACCTAGGCGGATTTACCCGGCTGGACGAAAAGACCGTTTGGGAAGCCTTAGTCCTATCTGAACTGCAGTACGAAGAATGGTCGGTACGCAAAGAGTTTGCCGGCGGTTTGCCAAGGCTTCACATGTACATCGAGTTGAAGGAATCCGTGGCTGATGAATCCGTGGCAGATGAAGAGGTACGCGACCGCATTCACCAAAAACTGAAAGAGGTTGACCCCTTTTACGGCGACTTGGAATCCATGCTGGGCATCGCGGCCCTCGAGGCGACCTCTTTGCCTAAGGGAACATTCGACCGGTTCTACGACCTGCGCCTGCGGACCGGCGCGGAGTTGGGCCGATTAAAACCCCCTCGAATGAACGCAACAGATGAAGATATCGAAGACCTGCTGCGTGTGGCAGGCTAGGAGGCCAGGTTATGGAGACCGCCTACATCACTCTTCCCCTGTTGGTGTTCATCATCAACATCTTCCTCGCCGGACTAGTGCTGAAAAGCGACTGGAGCAGTCAGCGTCACCGAATGTTGGCGGCGTTCCTGGTCGCCATGTCCGTCTGGGGCCTCACCATCTTCGGGATGCGCTCAAGCCCCAATCTGGAAGCGGCATTCATCTGGGACAAGGCGGCGTTGTCGGTGATACCCCTGGTCGGGGTGCTGTTCTTCCACTTCTCTCTCAGATTCACCTACACCCGCTTCGGGAACGGAACGCTCATAGCGATCTATGGCCTGGTGGGCGTTATGGCCGTGCTGTCCGTCACGGGCCTGGTGGCCACGGAGATGCAGCAGAAGTGGTACGGCTACGCACCGGTGCCGGGGCCATTCTTCGTGCTGTATCTGGTGGCTGCTTATGTGCCCCTTGTTCTGGCGTTCGCCGTGCTGGTCAAGGCACGCAAGCGCTCGCGTTCCTCTGAGGAGAAGGTCAGAATCTCCTACATCATCGTAGCTGCCGCGGCATCGGTTATTGGCGGCACCACCGATTTCCTCCCTGTGTTGGGCGTGAATATCTATCCCATGGGCATCGTCGCTAACATCATATTTGGCGTGTTGACCACCTTGGCCGTCACCCGCTACCAATTGGTGGAGGTGCGGTCCATGCTGAGGAGGGGGTTCGCCTACTCAGTATTGAGTTCGACCATTTTCGCAGCCTACGGCGCGATCTTCTTGGTCTTCTCATTCGTTTTCAGGAACCAGACATCCACCGCCTCGATCGTGGCCGCGGTCGGCGCGCTGATCTTGATGACCATCATATTGCCGCCGGCGATCGGCAAGGTCCAGAGGTGGGTCGACCGGCTGTTCTTCCGCGAGAGGTACAGCCATCTCGAAGCCCTGCAGCGTTTTACCAGCGAAACGAGAGATATATCCGACTTCTCAGGGCTGGCCAACAGCCTAACCAACACCATCACCCTGGCGATGCAGGCCAACTGGGTCGTGCTGCTGCTGCCCAACGCCGAGAGCGAAGATTTTGAGCAGTCTCCCGATACCTATGACCCGAGCCTTCCGGCATTGAGCATCCGTAGGACGTCGCCGATCGCCCGTTGGTTGAACAAGAATGAACGGGCGCTGCTGGCCAAAGACCTGGAGCTAGACCCGTATCTATTGGCCTTGGGTGATGCCAGCCGCCAGACGTTTCGACGGGCCGGCGCCGAGATTTTCGTTCCATTGAAAGCCAAGAATGACCTGACCGGAATCTTGGTTCTGGGTCCGCGGTTGGTGGAGTCGGGCTATACCAGAGGCGATATTGAACTGCTGGCCACGGTGGCCCGGCAGGCGGCAATCATCATTGAGAATGCTCGTCTGTATAATCAGGAGATGGCCAGATTGACCGAGCTGGAGCAATTGGAGAATCTGAAATCCAACTTGCTGCGCACTGTTTCCCACGAACTCAAATCCCCTCTTACGGCCATCAAGACTTCGGTCGACCTGCTTTCAGACGCCGACCCGCAATTGGAAGCGCGGACTAAAGGCAGGCTCATGCGGGCGCTCCAGAGCGGCGTCGACCGTTTCGAACGCCTGGTGGATGAGTCTCTGGATTACGCCCAGATGCAGAGCGCTCAGTTGGAACTGAGGTTGGAATTGACCGACCTGAGCAAGGTTGCCGACGAAGCCATGGGTATGCTCGGACCAGCCATCAACGCCAAACGCCAAACGGCAACGGTGGAGATATCATCGCATCTGCCGCAGCTAATGGTGGATGTCCGGAGGATAGAGCGGGTATTTCTGAACCTGTTATCTAACGCTAACAAATACGCCCCGGTGGGAGGCGAGATAACGCTGCGGATCTGGCAAGAGGGCAACAAGTTGATCGCCGAGGTCTCGGATAACGGGATCGGCATACCTGAAGATGAACAAGAGCATTTATTCCATGAGTTTTACCGGGGTAACCAGGCCGACCGGCAGGACAGCCCGGGAACCGGTTTGGGGTTGTCCATCAGCAGATATCTGGTTGAACTGCACGGTGGTGAGATTGATTTCAAACGAGGACCGGGCAGTGGCACGACATTCTTCTTCACGCTGCCGGTCTCCGAAGTTCCTGAATTGGAGTCGGTAAGAAGAGACTAGCAGGCACGGAAAGATCGAGTTATCGGACGCGAATCCTCAGTCAACTTGGGACCCGGCGTGCTTTACGGTGGGAACGCTGAGTAAAATGGGGTCACTCAACCTGCGCGCGCAGAAAGGCGGTTCGAACCATTACTTTTCCCAGAATCACGGAGAGTCTAGGATTCTTAGCCGGAATCGGCGCGATAGTGTTCGCCGGAATCTGGCTATCGAGCTTCTCGGATTTCAAGAAGATCCCCACTGACTACAGCCAGACGGTCGACTTCCAAGGGACCTATTCGGTATTGGAGGAAAGGGAGTTGATTCAAGAGCTGCTCTCTTCGCCCTCGATAAATACCCTCCTGGCCAACCCCCCGTCCATCGTCTTGCTGGCAGATCCTCAGACCCGAAGTCTCCTGTTCGGCGACGACATAAGATCGGTGCTGTCCCGGCCGGAACTAGCCTCTCGATTGGCGTCGGACTTACCCGCTTTGAGCCAGGCCCTAACTCCAGAGATCCTGGCGGCGTTGGCGAATCCGGCCGTTGTACAGTTGATGGCCAACCCGGTCTTCATGACCGTCTTGGCGGACCCCGGCGCCGCGCTGCGGTCCACCGATCCCGAAGTCCGTCAGTTCCTGGCCAGCCGACAGGTCCGAGGGCTCTTGGGCGACCCCGCGTTGTTGCAGGCTCTGACCAGCCCCGCCGTCGGGCAGCTCTTCGCCAGCCCAGGCTTCGCGGCGGTCCTATCTGACCCTGCCGTGTTGAACCTGCTGAGAAACCCGGCGACGGGCGCCGTGCTGGGCGACCCGGTGGTGATGAACCTATTGGGAGACCCTGCGGCGCTGGCCCTCCTGACAGACCCAAGAACGGTCAAGTTGCTGTCTGATCCTTCCGAGCTGTCACTGCGGCAGATTCCGGTGAATTTTCACCGGGTCAGGAACGCTGTGTCGAACGACGGAGACCGGATCCTTTTGAACCAGACCTTCGACGCCTCCGTTCTGGGGGGTGGGCAACCGTTGGACCAGTTCAGCTCCACAGCCGTGCTGGCCGTTGACCGGGCCAGCCGGGAATACATCAATGGCGGCACTGAGGCAAGACGGGGCCGGTTCGCATTCCCGGCGGACGTCTCCAAGAATGAAAAGTATGATCTGTGGGTGCACGAAGTCTTCGAGCCGGTCCGTGCCGAGTACAACCGGACTGAGGTTCGCGACGGCCTGGAAACCTGGGTGTTTGAGAGCAACCGAACCGGAATCGTTTTGCGTGAGGAACCCAAGCGCTCTTTCGGGATACCCGCCGACCTGCCAATGGTCTCCGATGTTGCCCTGACGACCTGGACAGAACCCAAGACTGGAATCACCGTGGATGTGGATAGTGAGATTGAATACCGGGTGATTGATCCCGATATCGGGAGTCCGGTGGTGTTCAACGGCCAGATCCATTACAGCGGTGAATCGGTTAAAGACTCCATCGATGACGCCAAGGATGGCAAGAGACTGATCTTTTGGCTGGGTGGTGTACTGCCATGGTCGGTGATGTCGCTGGGGTTCTTGGTTCTGTCCACGGCGCTGATAGCGTGGGGCCGGCGGCAGCAGGACGTGTTGCCTGAGGCCTGACCACCCACGGCCAGGCAAACTTATGCCTGCCGGGAAGTAACGAAACCGAATGTAGGCTCTTGCGTACATCCTTAGAGGACAACTTAGCCGGCGGCAGAGGGATCGCAGTTGCAACCACTCTGCCACCGGCTTTTCATATGCCCAGTCTGATCGACTATCCCCGGCCTCACCTTCACCGCAACGACTGATCAAAACTGGCGGTTATTCTGAGCCGTTCACCCGGCTGGCCTTGCCCGGTATATACAGGGGCTCGGCCTGTATGCGCTGGGTGTCGAGTTCCATTCGGAGTGACCTTTGGAGGTCAGCTTGGCCCGCCCCGCTATTTGGCCTTGGCTTTGGAACGGGTCTTCTTCACCGGCGCCGCCTCAAGGGCGGGCTCGTCGATCATTTCCGGTTCGGCTTCGGGCATCTCCAGAGCCGGGCTCATCTCAAAGTCTTCGATCATGAGCGTGGTTTCTGGCTCGAAGGATTCGGCGTCAGCCGATTCTACGGGTTTGATGCAAGACACCCCAATGGTTGTCTTTTCTCGGAACTCAGCCAACGTTTCATTGGATTCGGCCATCATCCTGGCGGCCTCGGTGTAGATACGCTGGGCCTCCAGCTCTTCCTGGACGGCGTCCCGCACGATTTCAGCTTGGGTCATCATCCGCTGAGCTTCGTTCTGGGCATTCTGCATCATCTCGCGGCATTTGCTCTCGGCAGCCGCCACGGCCTTGTCCCGGTATTCTTGGATGTCCCTTTCAGAGGCGCTCCAAGCGTCCCGCTTGTATTGGTCGGCGTCCCGCACGGTCTGGGCGGCCTGGTCCCGTTTGTTCTCGGCGTCGGCAAACATGCTCTTCGCCGCGGTTTCCAGCTTCCGGGCATTCCCGGCTGCCATCTCTGCTTCCGTCACCAATTTCTGGCACAGGTCGCGAGTGGCTTCCACGATGTCGTTGCCGACCCTTTGACGCATGGACTCAGCTTCAGACCGGCTGACCCGGGATGTGCTAAGTTCTTTTTGGGTGCGCGATTCGGGCATGGGGTCGGGTGATACGGGCTTCTTGTCGCTCACTTGACCGTTGCCAGGCACGACCCTAAAGGTGTTCAAGTCGATCGTCTGGTTTCCGTTTCCGTTACCATTGCTGCTCTTGTGGCCATTTTCGTTGTTCACGATGGTCCTCCTTGCCGGCGTCGTCGGTTTTTGGTCTGCGGTCCATTGGACCTGAGTTTGCCTATTGGGCCGCCGGGTCCCGTCTCCGGGCCCTTAGGAATAGAATCGTTCCACATGGATGGCGCGGCGCCTGGGAAACCGGTTGTTGAGACAATCTTGGTTTCAGCTTGTTGGCCATTCAGTGGCATTTGAATCCCGTTGGTCAGCCCCGATATTAACGTCCCTACAGTCCCATCTTTCATTCGAATCTTCATCGGCGCTGCCCTTGTGTATAGATTAGATGGACTGGGGTCGGTCTAATACGGTGGGCACACCAATTTGCGTTGGGGGTATTCCCGCATCGGGGGCACCGGCCTTGGCGTCAGCCAAGCAAAGCCCATGGGTTGGATGGGATCGGCGCGGTGAGCTGCAGGCGGACTTTTGGGCGAAAGAGGACGCTAGGCTGGCGGGTTGATCGTTCCTGCCGGGCCAGTGGGCCGCCGCGGTTGGAATGGTGGAAGCCCGGAGTTTAGATCCAAGTTTAGACCCGAGTTTGAATCCCGGGTTTAGAGGCTTAGGGGTTAGGTCCTTAGATAACCGGCGGCTTCGAGGTAGAGGGTGGCGGTCAACACACGCGGGTGGACCTGTTCCGGACCGGCCGGAAGTTTTTCGTAGACCCCGCCAACTAGACGCTCGACCGCGGAGAGTTCAAGGTTGAGCAGCCCGCCGATGGCGTTGTTGTCGTAACCCTGGGCGATCCAGCCGGCGGCCTCAACCTCTTCTGGGGAGAGCCGTTGCAAGAAGTCGGCTGCCTCGTCGTCAGAATCCATCAGCTCCCGGAACGTGGTGGCGTCAAATGTAACGCGGCCGTCGTCGATGGATTCCAGTATGGGCGCAAAGGCGTCCAAAGAATGAATGCTTTGTTTGGTGACACAGGCCCACCCATGTTGAATCTCAGCAGCGAACTCCCTAAGGTCCCTGATCCCTCGGGCTTCGTAGCTGCCGGCCATCACCATAAAGGGCGTGCCTGGGCTGGTCTCTTGTATCTCTCTCAGGGACTCAACGGTATCAGGTCCGAGAACCTTCACGCCGCACAACAGCACATCCGGGTTTAAGACAGGGATGTCGACCAATAATGCTTCGTCGTTCAAGGAAGTGGCGGACCCGGCGATCTCGTAACCAGGGTGGCCGTTAAACAGCCCCTGGTACGTTTCCATCAATAGCGGTTGGTCCTCTACCAGGTAAATCTTGGTCGAGACCGAAGCTTTCTTGCGATTCGAGAGGCCGGTCACCGGAGCGAACCGCTCGACCGACGGCGTGTTATCTGAATCCGCATCGTTACCGGGCTGGTTGTTCGTTGAAGGGGACATAGGTCTCAGTCGAATCACGAATCAATAGGTTAATAGGAACGATATTCCCAATCTTATTGTATTCCGTGGCGACAATATCTGTCTATTTCTTAAATTTCGACCAAATGCTGAGGCAAGTTCGCAACGGCGCTCAGGCTCAGCGGCGGCTATCTGTTGGGGTATCCCCCCATCCATTCTTGGTGGCTGCCCTATCGGGAACCAGGTACATCCCGCGTAGTGTTGATATGTAGTTTCTGGACGACATCACCTGGTTGTCGGGAGCATTCTTGGGTGGATTCATATGGCGCGGAGGAAGTTGATGCAGCCGGATATTTCTAAGTACAGCAGACAGAAGATCGCTGACCATCTATTGGTATTGAGGAATTACGCTGCCAAATCGTTGATCAACCTGTCGCCCCTGAGCGATGTGGAGATTGAGGACCTTGATTACCGAATGCAGAGTTTCTTGGAGATCGGACGTTCCATAGGCTGTACCGACGCAAAACTGGCGAAGATGTTGTTCAGGGACTGTTTCGACGCGGATTATTGATCTGGAACCGGACGGTTCGCCGCGGGCCACCTGAGCCTGGGTTCAGGAATCAAGATGCCCGGCGTCGATCAATATCGGTGGACGTCTCAGGCTCTCTTGGACAGCGTCCTTGACCAGTGATCTGAGTCTGGCGAGACTGAACGGTTTGTCGAGAATGGCGCAGACGCCAGCCTCGGAACACTGTTTCCTAAGGCTGTCGTTCAGCGACGCACTCAAGACGATCACCGGACAATGATGGTGTTGGAGGCGGTTGAGGAATTCCATGCCGTTCATTCTTGGCATCATCAGGTCAAGGACGATGGCGTTGGGGCACTCACTCTCGACCAAGGCCAGACCTTCTCGACCGTCTGCGGCCTGGATGACCCTGTATCCCTCGGATTCCAAAGCATCCGCTACCAGGTCTCTGATGAATTCTTCATCGTCTAACACCAAGACGGTAGGCTTTGGTGCGATCTTACTTGGGATCGCGCTTGAGATGCTGGGCACGGCGATAAACTTCCTGTCTGCGAGCGGTTTTGGGAGGGGTACTGTCCAATGCGCTAGGGGTTGGACTACTCGCGAACTGTAGACGATGCGCTGGCGAAGTGGGGTAAAGAAATGGCAAAAAACGGGTTAAAGGTTGATGTGAGGCCACTTGGCCAGGCCATTACTTTGTCGACGGGCCAGCAACATCGCCATTCAAGCGGGCTGCGCACGTCTCAGAAATAGATTTGTATCTTGCAGGAAGAGGTAACTCTGAAAATCCGCCAGGTTGACCAGTGATCCCAGTAATCACATTTCTATTCACGACTGCGCTCATGATGGTGGCGGTGCTGATGCCGTTCAAAAGCTTCTTCAACGCATACGTCGATGTGGGAGACGCCGCCGCCGCACTACATCTGCGCACCGAGCAAAGGTCCTTTACGGTCCTCGACAACCTGACCCCGTCGTGCCTGGAAGCGGACCGCGGCTTGGAGTTGGTGTTGAAGAACACCGGAAACATCGGCCTGTCGGATTTTGCCGATTGGGATGTGGTGGCCAATGTACAAGAACCGGGAGGGCTGCGGCTGGTATTTTTGGACTACACCACCAGCGTTACGCCCGGTGCGAACCAATGGACCAACAAGGGCATCTACCGGAATTCCGAGGAACTTACGGTCGAAAGCAACGAACCGGGGCGGCTGAATCCCGGTGAGGAGATGATCGTGCTGCTCGAACTCGATCCGGTCCAGGTGGCTGGGTCCGACGCCAAGGTGGTGTTCACCACTCCCAACGGCGTCAGCGTGTACGCGACGTTCGAGATTGCGGCGTCCTGTCCCTATTTCTTCCACGCGGAGGGAAAAACCGTCAATGCGACCGATTACTACCGGATCAAACGCACTCCGGGAGACGGACCGGCGACCACGATCACGGCGGCCTTCACCGGCGGCCAGATCGGCAGGGTACGCCCTGCCGCCAACAACGGCAAGTTCGTCTTCCCCTTAACCGGAATCACCCAGATACCCGCGGCCACCTGGCAGGTCAATTACCGCGCCAAGCGGAATGAAACCGAC
>JAQBXL010000001.1 GCA_027624135.1 Chloroflexota bacterium | reverse complement strand
CCGTCAAACACAACTGCTCCGCCACGGAATGACCCACTCGACCGCAAGGTCTACGGGACAGGCTCTTAATGGCTCGTTAAACATTAGGCCGTGACGATGGTCAATTTCGTCGGGCTGATAACCCGAAGAGCCTGCACTGAGCCAGTCGAAGGGTCGTTGGTTCGAGTCCAAACCCCCGTTACCAACATCGCAACTAAAAAGGCCTCCGGTACACTCCGGGGGCCTTTTTGTTATATTAGATTTAAATTTCAGAAACCTGAGTTTGAAGGAGTCAGAGATGGACGAAATCATTACATTGGAGAACCGGCGCATCGAGGCCATGGTCAATGGCGACACTCAGGCGCTGGAAGAGATTCTGGCCGACGACCTGATCTACACTCACACAACAGCCAGGTTGGATACCAAAGCCTCGTTCATTGACGCTGTTGCAACGGGCCGATCCAACTACCGGTCCGTCGAGCGGGAGGACGTAAACGTCCGTCAATACGGGGACACTGCGATCGTCACCGGTCACGCAAAGTTCCACGTCGGCGACAACAAATTCGAAGCCAGATTCATCGACGTCTACGCCAAACGAAACGATGCCTGGCAGATGGTGGCGTGGCAGTCCACAAGGGTTCCGGACTAATCAAACCCAGCCAGTCTGCTGCCGATGCTTAAAGTTCGACGCCTGCTTACGGCTCTTTCTCTGACCGTTATGATGCCGCTGGCGTTGGCTGCCTGTGGCGATTCCCCGACCGTTGAGTTTTCGCCACCGCCCACTGCAACAGCGGCGCCGATTCAAAAATTGGAAGTGCCCTTGGAACAGCCGCACTACGGCTTTACCTACCAACGTCCCGACGGTAATCGTTACGTTGAGGGTCAAGGCAACTTACCAGACGCTCAAGTTCTGGATATCGAACTGTCAGGCACACCCCAGTGGCTGGTGGCCGCGTCGGCCGGAAGTGGGAGTATTTGGGTAGCAGTGTTCCAAGACGGCCAGACCCAGGCGTTCCGAGTAGAATGCGAAAAGGCGGTGGAGATAGGCGTCGCGCCATCGATCCTTCCGCCCGGCGCTCCGCCGCTATTGGCTGTAGCCGGCGGCGAGGCGTTCTTGATCGCACCGCCATCGGATGCAGCCTCGCCGCTCACCCACCCTGTTCCGCTGGGGAACTCGGGTCGGCTGGCGTTCATCGAGACGGATGGCGACTTGGTCGTGTGGCAAGATGGAGCGGAATCGGGGCGGTCGGCGGTTGACGCTTTGCCGGACGCCCGTCTGATGGTCGACGAAGATGCGCGGGTCTTGCTACTGACCAAGCCGTCCGACCGTTATCCCCATGGCATCGTAGGCGACTCTCTGGAGGCCACGGAGATCACGCTGGTGGAAACCCAGCCGTCGCTGCGGGTCGCGCAAACAATCGCCATACCTGGCAACGCGGTCGTGGAAGGAATTTCTCCCATCTGGGCCGATCTGAATGGCGATGGCCAGCGCGAGATCATAGTCACGGTCAGCGACTCGCAACAGGGGGCGGAGATAGTGGTTTATGCCGAAGCGGGTGACCGTTTGGGTGCCGGCCCGGCTGTCGGGCGGGGGAGCCGCTGGCGGCACCAACTTGCTGTGGCACCCTTCGGGCCGAACGGCGAGTTCGAGTTGGGCGAAGTTCTGACGCCTCATATCGGCGGCATCGCCGGGTTCTACCGGCTGGATCACGGAGCCTTGATCCTCTTGGCTCAACGGGATGGAGTTACATCCCACACCATCGGCTCGCGCAACTTGGACATGGGTCTGGCAGGAGACTTGGACGGCGACGGCCAGCCGGAGCTGGTGGTCTTCAATCAGCGTTTCACTGAAGTTACGGCCCTGCGCCGCACCCCCGATGGCATTGAGCCGGCCTGGCAGACAGAAGTAGGCGGAAAGGCTGTCACCAACTTGGCAGCGTCAGCAGACTCCAATGGAGGCCTGACACTAGGTGTTGGACGCGACGATGGTGTACTGCGTCTCTGGCTGGCCCACTAAGGCCCGGACACTATTTCTGCCATAAGCTGCGCTACAGATCGGCGATCAAGACCCACATTGGGCCTTTGCCCACGTCGTAGACCTCCATCGGTTCCAACTCCCCATTGTCCTGGTTGATTCGGTAGGAGGCCAACTTTCCCGTCTCCAACCCTGCGGCATAGAGGAAACTACCCTGAGGGTCGATGCTAAAGGCCCTTGGGATCGCTTCTGTGGGCGCGTGGCCGATGGGCGCTATCTGGCCGTTGTTCGGGTTCACCTTGAAGCAGGCGATGC
This sequence comes from Chloroflexota bacterium, assembly GCA_027624135.1. Taxonomy (GTDB): domain Bacteria; phylum Chloroflexota; class Dehalococcoidia; order Lucifugimonadales; family UBA3495; genus UBA9611. The sequence goes on along the minus strand of JAQBXL010000001.1, from coordinate 68,438 downwards.
TATTGTGACCCCGGTTGGGCGCGTAGAGATATTTCCCGTCCGGCGTGATCTGGATCTGAGAACAGGAATTCTTGCCGTTGTAACCCTCGGGCAACGTGGACACTGTTTGAATCGGATGAAGGTTGCCCTTGTCGGAATCGTAGGCGTAGACGGTTACGCTGTTGCCCTGTTCATTGGACGAATAGACGATGTCTTTGCTGGGGTGGAAACACATATGACGGGGGCCTTCCAGTTCCCGGGGGTTGGTCCGGGACGGAGAAAGCGGCGTGAGTGACCCGGAAACGGCGTCAAACCGGAACTGGAAGATTGCATTTGCGCCCTTCAGTGATCCGTTCGCGATATGCGGAACGAAGGCGTACCTGTTGGCTCGGTCGCTCTGGATGTAATGGGCGCCGAAGTCAGTCTCCCGCCAGACCACAGGTGGGTCAGCGATTGCGCCGTCATCGCCGATGCTGTGGACCGCGACGGCCTTCTGGTAGTAGTAGGCCGACAACAAGAACTTGCCGGTCTTATCGGTGGACATGTGAACCGGGTCACCCTTGAGCGGAATCTCGCCAATCGGGGTGAGCCCACCGCTCTTGCGGTCGACCCTGAAGCTGGACATTCCGTATTCATCTGCTTTGCGGCGGCCAGCGAAAAGGTAATTACCATTTGGATCCATCGCCAAAGGAGCAGGGCGTCCTTTTAGCTCCACATCCCCTTGATGCTTCAACTTGCCGGTCTTAGGGGTCATGGCGAAGATTGCGATCCGGTCTTCTTCCTGGATGGAAACGTAGACGTAGTATGCCAATGCCTTGCCTCCGAGGGAGTTATGTTGCCGAAGTAGATATTAACACTCAATCAGCCAAATTGGGCACTCAAAGCCAGGGCAATCTTCAATATCAGCCGCATCAGCCGAGCCTTGGGATGATAAGGCATGCCAGAACGCCGGATAAACTGCTATACTGGTTACAGCAATTATCTGCGGCATCGCCGTAAGACAAGATTGAGCGTAACCATGGGACTGAGAGTGTGACTTGGCTCGGTAACGCAGTCAAGGAGTAGACCCTCTCTGTGAGTTTCCAACAATTTTCCCTGCATCCCCAGGTCTTAGCTGGGGTCGAATCCGTCGGATTCACCCAGCCCACCCCCATCCAGCAGCAAGCAATCCCCGTCGCCATGGCAGGGCGAGACGTTATGGGATTGGCCCAGACCGGCACCGGCAAAACCGCTGCTTTTGCTCTCCCCATCCTGCATCATCTGGCTTCCACACCGCCCAAGAAAGGCGTTCGATGTTTGGTGCTTGCCCCGACCCGCGAGTTGGCCGAACAGATTCACCAGACCTTTAACGATCTAGGCAAACACCTCCGCATAAAGAGCATCTCTATCTACGGTGGCGTTTCCAAAGGCCCGCAATTAGCCGGTGTGCGCCGTGGGGCTCAGGTGGTGATCGCCTGTCCCGGCCGGTTGCTGGACCACGTCGATCAGAAGGATATCGACCTGTCGGGCGTTGAGGTGTTGGTCCTGGACGAAGCCGATACCATGTGCGACATGGGCTTCCTGCCCGACGTTCGCCGTATCTTGGCCCGTGTCCCAGAGAAGAGGCAAACGCTTTTCTTCTCGGCTACCATGCCCACCGAGATCCGGTCTTTGGCGGTCAGTATACTGAAGGACCCCGAGATGGTCCAGATCGGAGCCATCGCCCCGGCCAAGACCGTGTCACACTCCCTTTACCCGGTTCCGGATAAATTTAAGAAGGACTTGTTGCTGGCCCTGCTGCAACAAACCCCCACGGGCCGGGCCCTGATCTTTACCCGCACCAAGCACCGGGCTCGAAGCCTGGCTTTGGAGTTGGCCAAGAAATCTTTCCGGGTGGACGCGCTTCAGGGAAACATGTCTCAAAGCGCCCGCCAACGGGCGATGGACGGCTTCCGCGCCGGCAAGTTCGACATCCTGGTGGCCACTGACATCGCCGCCCATGGCATCGACGTCCCAGAGATATCCCACGTGATCAATTTCGATTTCCCCAACACTTCCGATACCTATACCCACCGTATCGGGCGCACAGGCCGGGCCGAACAGAGCGGCGAGGCATTCACCCTTGCCTGCGCAGAAGACAGTTCGATGGTCCGGGAGATTGAAAAGGATCTGGGTGCGAAGATTGAGCGGCGTCGCCTGCCCGGTTTCGACTATGGTAATAATTTCATGCCGGAAGAGCAGTTCCCAGAAGGTCGTCCCGGACAGCGCGGTGGCGGGCAACGGCAGAATGGTGGCAATAGCAGGCCCGGGAACGGTCAGTCCAAGTATCGTGGCAATGGCTCTTCGAATAATGGCCAACGCGCGAATCAACTGGCCAGCAGCATCTCCCGAGCAGGTTCTTCAGATGGACGACGTTCAGAGCAGCCGGTGGGTAGAACACCCGAAGCGGGTTCTTCAGGTGGCCGACGCGCAGAGCAGCCGGTGGGTAGAACACCCGAAGCGGGTTCTTCAGGTGGGCGGCGCACGGACCAGCCATCAAGCGCAACGTCCGGAACAGGCTCCCCGAAACCGAGGCGCTCAGGGTCGCTCTTGGGTAGGGAGCCTCAGACCGGTCCAGGGCAGGGGCGACGAGCTGGTCAGCTTCTGGGCAGGACAACGAAGACTGGCTCTTCGGAGGGGCAGCGCGCGGGGCAACTATTGGGAAAAACGTCGCGGAATGGCTCCCCTGACGGAATAGCCAGGTCTCCAAAGGCAGGCGCTCCGTCGAACCGCTCCTGGCCGGCCCAGCCCGGAAAACCTCGGCGACGCTCCCCCGGCCGGCCCTAAGGGGACATCTTAAGTCTTTCGGCGCACCCTTCTTTTGCCAGTAGTCGCGAGCTGTACCTTCACGCAGACCCACGTCTGGAACAGGAACAGAGGTATCGCTAATACAGCGGTGAAGCCGGGCAATAGCAGGATTGGTATGGGCACAGCCAGAATCACCGTTGGCACGAAGGTCAACAGTAGATTGCCGCGGCCTTGATTCCCGATATGTGCCGACAAAGACAGGGCGCATGATTCCACCAATATTGCCCCTAATCCCACGCCCAAGAATGCTATGCCCAAACATTCCAGTCCTCCGTCACAGCGAGAGGCGGCAATTATCCCGCCCCCGAACGCCCCCGCTACGGCCCCGATTATTCCAGAGAGAGCGGCAATGGCGTAAAGCTTGGAGAATTTCATAGCGCCGCTAATTCATAACTCAATGCCAAGAACCACGGAGTTATGGGAATAAGACGACCCAAATTGCCTGTTAGATAGTTCTACTTCTTGTGGAACTGGGGCAGCAATTCTTCGCCGAGGATATCCAGTTGCTCCATGCTCTCGTCAGCGGAGCACATCGGACGCATGACGAACTTGGAGCCGCCGGCATCGATGTAATTCTGGATGTATTCCGCCACCTTTTCCACTGGACCGACGGCGGTGAACTCAGTGAAATGAGCGTCGGGGCGGGCGCGGGTGATGAACCGTTCGGCTTTCTCAGTGCCTTCCGCAACGTCGGCAGAGACGTAGTAGCCCATCAAGACACCAACGTGGTCATCCTCTATCTCACGGTTGTACTCGTTGGCTGTTTCGAAAAGGATGCTACATCCTTCTTTCACTTCCTCGGGCGTGGCGCTGGAGACCAACCAACCGTCTCCGACACGCCCAACGCGGCGTGCGGCGGCGGGGGACCTTCCTCCGATCCAGACCGGGGTCGATGGCTGCAAGAAAGGCTTGGGCGTAACCGTCACGTTATGACAATTAAAGAACTCACCTTCGTGGGTGACATCTTCTTCCTGCCACAATCGGCGCATCAGCTCGATCGCCTCGTCAGTCCGGGGGCCGCGCCGTTCTTTGCTAACCCCGCAAGCCTCGTACTCTTCGGGTTCTTCTTGGCCCAATCCGACCGCAGGGAAGAACCGACCCTGGGAAAGGTAATCCAGAGTCGCGATCTGCTTGGCTAGCACCACAGGGTTGCGGAGGGGCATGGCCAGCACACTGGTGCCAACCTTCAGGCGGTCTGAAAACGCAGTGACCATGGAGCAGGCCATCATCGGTTCCAGGCTGAATTTCTCGCCAACGATGCGGTCGCTGAGCCACAGGGAGTCGTATCCGTGTTTGTCACCGACCTCCACCAATTTCCTAAGGTAGCTGTGGTCTTCGCCTCCCTCTCCGTAGGCTCCTGGCATATAACCGATGGCGATACTCATTTTATCTCTCTGGTCTCTCTCGGCACGCCTTTAGTCTCGTCGGCAGCCGGCGACTGAATCACAGTCAATTATAACCCAAACAAGTCAGCTTGGATGGAGCGAATACTAGCCGCTGAGGGCATCCATGCCGGCCTCGGCGCGGGCATCGTTGATATGTTCCAGTATGCGCTGCCGCAGGGGCGCGATCTCGTAGCCGATGTCGGCCAGCATGCGGCTATTGTCCACGTTATACACATGGGGCACCAGTTGGTCCCCGGTGCTGATCTGCGCGTCGGGGATTATGTCGCGCACCAGGTCGGCCATCTCTTTGATGGTGCACATGCTGCCCCCACTGATATAGACCCGGTGGTTCAGCTTCTCGGCAAGGGCGGCCCGGACAAATATCTCCGCGGCGTCCTCAGCGTGGATCATGGGAGATGGTTCGTCCTGGTGGAAGGGCATGCTCACGGGCTTCCCAATGGCCGGAAGCGACATCAATAGTCCGCCGATCATGCCAGTCATACCGGTCACCCTTCCGTGGCCGAACACCGTGCAGATGCGCACGCCGACCAGATCCAGGCCGTGCCGGTCGATGTAACGTTTTGCCGAGAAATCGTTGACCGACTTGGTCATGCCGTAGACGTTGATCGGGTCGTTCAGATCGTCTTCATTTATTGGGCGGTTTCCGAATGTGTCCTGCACGCCGTAGACAGCGATGGAGCTTGCATAGACCACCCGCTCGACGCCGGTCCAACGGGCCGCTTCGAAGACGTTGTTGGTGCCGCCGATGTTGACCTGCATGGCGTAATGGTGCCGGTCCTCGGTGTCCGGGGGCAGCAGGGCCGCCATGTGGATGATCTTGTGCACCTGGTTGGTATTGATGGCCTCAAGCAGGTGGGGCATCTGGGTAACGTCGCCCCGGTACATCTTAATCCGGTCTAGATAGGGCTCCAAGTTGGCTCTGGGCGGCGCCAGGTCGAAACAGACGACCTCTTCGCCCCGGTCCAATAGCTTGCGGATGATCCTGTTGCCGATGAAGCCGGTGCCGCCGGTGACCATCGTTGACATAATGCACACTCTGAGATAAAGTTGTGTCCTCTGCATGCCTGCCACGGCAGGCCTCGTAAATCATATACGGGCAGGGATTACCCTGCAATCCTGGTTGGGGTTGCAGGAATCCGGGCAGCGCCCTTGAATCAGCATGGCCGGATGATCAATAATGGCTGTAACAGATTATATTGAAAGTCATAAACCGGCTGAAAATTCAGGGTCGACGTCATTAGATTAGAGGTAAAAGTATGAAAAAGATTCGAATCCCAATAGTGCTGATAGCACTAGCCGCTGCCGCTCGTAGCAAGCGCGAGCCACTCCTAGGGTAACCCAGCTTACCACTGGGAGCGTTCAGATAATCTATTGCAACTTAATATAGCGGACAACGTTTCCGGTTCATGGGATGAACATTTAAACACGGCCATCACAGTTTGGAATGTGTCATCGGTGCTTAAACTTACTAAGGTTTCGGGGAGTACCAATGTTAAGACGTGCAAGCCAACAGACGGCCAAGTAGACGTCTGCAGTGGCGCATACGGCGCCAACGGTTGGCTCGGCCTTGCTGGAATCTCGGTCTCGGGCGGACATATCACCAAGGGATATGTGAAGTTAAACGATACCTATTTTGATGACCCGACATACAACACAACTGAGTGGCGGAATTTGGTGATGTGCCAAGAGATCGGTCACGAATTCGGTCTTGGGCACCAAGATGAGGACCTTGGCAATGCCAATCTTGGCTCCTGCATAGACTATACGAGCAAACCTGAGATAAACCAGTATCCAAATGACCACGACTATGAACTATTAAAGGAAATTTACTCACATTTTGATACCGGAGACACTGGTGGCAGTGGCCCCCCTGAAGGCGGTGGCCCTCCTGGACGGCGAAACAGTGAATGGGGCAAAGCCATAGGCTCCGACGGAGAAGGCCGCCCCAACATGTTCGAGCTGGACTTGGGCAACGGCAGCAAGGAATTGACCCACGTATTCTGGGCCAACTAAACTCACCAACAACGCTAACGAAAGGGGCCTCCGATATCCGGAGGCCTCTTTTTTATGCCCAACTATCGCTCCACTTGCAGTTACAGCGGTCGCTTGCCCGGGATCCCGACCGTTCGGGGATAGCGCGCTGGGGTTGGCTTGGTTTTTGCGATTGAGATGACCACCCGGTCATCGGTCAGCCCCTCGATCACCACCGTGGACACTCTTTCTATATGCCCCCCCAGCTCCGCGAGGGCATTGGCAGCCGATTCCTGTTCTGTCCAGTCGCCGCCGTGCTTCAAAGCGATCAACCTGCCGCCGGTCTTGCAGAAAGGCAATGAGAACTCCAACAGCAGCGGCAGCTTGGCCAAGGCCCGCACCACCACCAGGTCAAAGGCATCCCTCAGGTCCTTGTCACGGGCCAGGTCTTCGGCGCGGCCGGTGTGGACGGAAACTCCCTCCAAGCCAAGGTGAGCCACGATGTGATTCAGGAACGCGGTCTTCTTGGCCACCGATTCCACCAGGGCAAGTTCTATCTTAGGAAAAGCCAGTTTCAGGGCTAGGCCCGGCAGCCCCGCCCCGGCACCCACATCGATCACCCGCGTCGGCACGGTCGCTGACCTTTCGAGAACCTCGCGCGCTGTTAAGCACACGGTCAACGAGTCTAGGAAGTGCTTGACCTGCACATCTTCGTAACTGGTGATGGCCGTCAGATTGGCCCGTTTGTTCCAGTCGGTTAGCTCGTGGAAGTAGGTCTCGAACTGGTCCAGCTGGCCGTCGGACAGTGAAAGTCCAAGTTGTGCCGCGCCCGCCGCCAAGAGTTCCATTCTTTCAGAAGACATAGGCATCCATTATAGCCGCAGATGGGCAGCCGCCGGGCACGGCCGCGCCAAATTGACACCGCGAGAAGCCGAGCCGTAGAATGACTTCCTACACCCGGCGAGACTGGGGAAGGGGGAATCATGGCGACCAAAGCATATCTATTGATCGAGACAGCAGTTGGGAAAACACGCGAAGTAGCCAACACCCTGGGCAGCCTTAACGGCATCACCACAGTGGACGTGGTTACGGGTCCCTACGACATCATTGCTGTGGTATCCGGAGACGACATGGCGGTGGTTGGCGATCTGGTTACTGGCCATATTCATACCGTTCCCGGTGTGGTGCGAACCGTCACCTGTGTCGCAGTGGGCAGGTAGGCCGCGCTAACCAAAGTTAAGACCCCTAGAGGGCCCCTGTAGGAGATACGCCGTGGAGTTCAAGTTCACTGCCGAGGACGAAGCGTTTCGGGGAGAACTGAGGGCATTCATGAAGGCCGAGCTTCCCGATACCTGGGAGGGCGCCGGTCGCTACCCCGAAGAAGACGACTGGGACTTGAACCAGGTCATTCGTCAAAAGATGGCGGAGAAAGGCTGGCTCACCATGCACTGGCCGGAGGAGTACGGCGGCCAGAACGCCTCCCCGGTGAAGTCGGCTATCTACAACGAAGAGATCGCCTACATGCGCGCGCCCGGACGGGACATCTTCGGCGTCCGAATGTTGGGTCCGACTCTGATGATTCACGGTACCGAGGAGCAGAAGAAGACCCACCTGACGCCTGTGGCCAAAGGCGAAGTGCAGTGGTGTCAGGGCTATAGCGAGCCTGAGTCGGGCTCCGACCTGGCCTCCCTCAGTACCCGTGCGATTCGGGACGGCGACGACCTGGTGATCAACGGCGCCAAGGTATGGACCACCATGGCCCACCGCGCCGATTGGATCATGTTGCTGACCCGCACTGACCCAGATGCGCCAAAGCACCGGGGCATCAGCTTTGTTCTGGTGGACATGAAAACCCCAGGGGTGTCGGTTCGCCCGATCATCAACATGGCGGGCGGACATGAGTTCAACCAAGTGACCTTCGACAACGTCCGAGTGCCCAGGGCCAACGTGGTCGGTGAAGAGGACCGAGGCTGGTACGTGGCGGTAACCCTCTTGGACTTCGAGCGCTCCGGCATCGACTACTCCGCCTCGGCGCGCAGATTACTTGACGACACGCGTGAGTTTGCCACTGAGACCAAGCGCAACGGGCAGCCCATCATGGAGATTCCCTGGGTGCGCACGTTGATGGCCGACCGGTACATAGACTGCGAAGTGGCCCGGTTGATGGCCTACAACGTGGCCTACATGCAGTCTCAAGACCTTATACCCACCAAAGAAGCGTCCATGAGCAAGGTATTTGGCAGCGAGACAGTGCAGCGGGTGACCGAGGCTTCTCTGGACATCTTGGGCATGTTCGGGACGTTGAACCGGCAGGAGAAGTGGGCGCCGCTCAAAGGCCGGGTCCAGGAACACTGGATGAACGCCTTTGCCGGCACCATTGCCGCCGGGACGTCGGAGATCCAACGCAACATCATTGCCGGACGCGGCTTGGGCCTGCCTCGCGGCTAATATTCCCGCATTCACTTCAGCATCTGCAAAGGGCCCGCCTCAAGCGGACCCTTTTTAGTTTGCGGGTTTTTGATTGTTGCGGGGAGTTCAATTCAAGCTCCATCCAACCGTGCTTCAGGCTTAACCGTCATTCCGGCGTCCGCCGGAATGACGGTGTGGATGCTGTAAAGTGTTCACTCCTCATCCCTAATCCGCGGCGAAGACCGCCAGCTCTTCCTGGTCGATCATGGCGGCGTCTCGGCAGCGGCGCATGATCCGGAAGATGGTGCGAACAGTGACCGAGAACCGCTCCGCAGCCTCCTCGACTGTCAGGTCGTCATGCTGCATGGCCGACCAGATCTTGAAGTCGCGGGCCAATCGCCGATTGCGCTGGAACCAGGCCGGGTCGTCGTATTTGCACTGGGGCAGCGGGCAATTGAGGCAGGAGTCGGAGACCTCACAACCCGTGTCTTCGTAGTGGTAAAATTCGGGCACGGCGTCGAGAACGGGACTAGAGGTGATGGGCCAATCAAAGGTGGTCATTTCCATACTCCGAAACTAATGTTCTAATATTGCTTGATTAGTTTAGAACGCCCGTTCGGAACATGTCAATACTTTTCAGAACAAATTTTCTACTTTAGTCAATCTCGCGTGTAAGTTACGCCTAACATCAGAACACTACGCATAGATCCCGGAGGTAGCAGTGCCCGAAGCAGACACCAAACAATCCCAGCCTGATGAACCCCAGGTGATCACCGAGTACGAGACGATGATCTACAAACGGTTGGGAAAGACCGCCTACATCATGTTCAACCGGCCCCAGGCGCTGAATGCGGTAAACGACCAGTTCGAAGAAGACCTGCACTCGGCGCTGCTGCAGTTCGACCTGGACGATGAAGCCTGGGTGGCCATCGTTCACGGCGCGGGGCGAAGTTTCTGCGCGGGGGCGGACATCAAACAGCGGTTCGTGGCCATGACGCCGGAGCAGAGCGCCCGTAGGGAGCGGGGCCCCAACCCCGAGGGTTACATGGGCCGCGCCATCAACTGGAAACCCGTCATCGCCGCTGTCCACGGGTACGCTCTGGGCGCGGGCATAGTCATTGCCGCCGAATCCGACATGATTGTCGCCTCAGAGGATGCCAGGTTCGGCATCACCGAGACCAGAAGAGGGCTGCCAGGGGGTAGGATCTGGGCCAAGGTTAACGCCTTCATGCCCTCCAAGATAGCCAGCGAGATGGTGATAACCGGGGAGCACGTCACCGCCGCCGAGTTATACCGGTTGGGGCTGATCAACCGGCTGGTTCCAGCGGGAGAGCACCTGAGCGCCGCGGAGGAACTGGCGGAGAAGGTCCTGAAGTCGCCGCCCCTGGCGACCCGCGCGGCGGTGAAGTTGACGCGGCGTCAGTGGGTCCAGACCGGAGCCGAAGCCGACATGCAGATGCTGCCGCTGAAGCTGCACCTGACTGAGGATTTCAAAGAGGCCAGCCAGTCGTTCGTGGAAAAGCGCCCGCCAAAGTACCACGCCCGCTAGGCGGGCCGCGCAGCGGCGTTTTCATATCGGATGGCCTGTGCGCTGGTTATTTTCGTTGGCTGGGGTGTCTAGGTCCAGAGACGTTAAGCGAACTTGGGCATGACCTTTTCGGCGAAGTGGGGTAGCGACTTGGTCGTTATGTCTCCCTCCATGCCTGGCCATTGGGAGCGGAGCACGGCTGGCTCGCGAACACCGAGACCAAGCATCGGCCTCTCCGCTTCGTGCTCAGCTAACCGGCAGCGCCGGAGGCTTGCTTATCATCTTGTTCCAGAGAGAATCACCGGGGCCGCCACGGCCAGGGTTGGTCGCGCACCGACTGCAGAGATGGGGGAACTTTGCCGCCCATTATTTGGCCGTTGCTGAGGAGAGCTTCTACCTTCAGATAACGGAACCACAGAAATTTATTGGAGCGGATACGGACACGCCTCAGATACGGAGCAAGGGTGCCCTCAACAAGTACTCGGACGCCTTCCGCTGGAATCTCGCGAAACAGGGATGGATTGCGAGGCCCAAGATACGTGCTGACCGAGATCTCGGCAGCGGAGCCAGCTCAATGATCCAGACAGCGCAACTCTATAATCGCCAGTCCGCCTTGTTTCTGGACGTACTCCAAGGCCTCGGCTGTGAACGAAACTGCTACGTCGGTCGGCCGTCCAGCGGCTCCGGTTGCTGTGACCGGCTGGCCAAACCTCAGTTTCTGGATGTTAAGCCCAGGAGGCACGACGTCCCAGCACTAACCCGTTTTCCATCTCCAATTCCGCTTTAAGGTTGCGGAAGAACAGGAATCTCTTACTATCCACGTTGATTGCAGTGAGGTGCCGCGCCAGGTCGGGCAGGATGAACAGTTCGACGCCGTCCTGCTTGATCTTGGTGTACGGGGTAGTGTTACGGCGGGAGATTCGGGTATCGACCGATACCTCAGTGGAACTGCCGCCTCAAGACGAGAAATTGACCAGATCGATGGCCGCCTGGCCACCCTTGCTCTGGATATGTTCTATGGCTTCTGGTGTCAGATTTATCTGCATCTGGTTACCTCTGTAGCCGGTTGATCCTATCGAGCATAGCAAACCAATCGGTCATGCTCAACAAAAGATTCATCACGGTAATATGATGCGTCATGTCCAGATGAGGTTCAAGTCCCCCGAAGCTAGCCCCGAAGCTAGCCTCGAAGCTTCAAGATCAGGCTGTTGCGGGCCTCCAGGCTGGCCGGATGCACCGTTTCGCCCCTCTCGATGCGGGTCGCCATCTCCCTTGATAGGAACTCCAGCAGCGCCAGGTCCAAACTTTCTAGAGCCAGATCCCGCAGCTTGGCCTGGTAGGAATATACGGCCGCCTTCTGCGGGTCCAACTTGTCGGCCAGAAATATCAGCTTGCCGAGGGGATCCAAAGAGGCGTGGGCGGTGGAGTGCCAGCGTACTGCCTCATAGAGGTCGTGATCGGTGAGGCCTTCTTCCCTGCGGAGCAATTCAGCGCCCACCGGACCGTGGAGCAGCAGAGGGAAGTCCTGTTCCACTTCGCTCACGTCCACGCCGAACTCTGATGACATCCTCAGCAGGTCATCACCTGGGACCGCCCGGCAGATATCGTGGGCCAGAGCCCCAAGCTCGGCGCGCTGAAGGTCGATGTTATGTCGGCCCGCCAGTTCCAGGGCGACGTCACGCACGCGGTAGATGTGGGCTTGCAGGCCGTCTGGCAGGGATTCCAGTTGACTCTGAAGGCGTTGGAGCAGCTCGGGCATATCGGGCATAGAAGAAACGCCAGGAATGGGCCTTAGCCCATGGCTCCTAATTGTTTGCCGCCCAGGAGATGCATGTGCGGGTGGAGTATCTCTTGTCCCGAGTCCTCGCCCTGGTTCAGAACCAACCGGTAGCCGCTGAGGGCGACGCCCTCACGCCGGGCAATCTCTTCGGCCACTACGAACATGTGACCCATGATCGGCACCTGTCCGGGGCCGACGTAGGCCAGCGATGCGATGTGCATGTTGGGAATGATCAACATGTGCACCGGAGCTTTGGGGTTGATGTCTTTAACGGCAAAGACCCGGTCGTCTCGGTAGACCGGAGCGACATGCATCGGGTCTCTGGCCATGGTGCAGAAAATGCATTCAGTGGTTGTTGTCATGGGGTGCGTGCCTCCGTGGCATGTTTGGCTGGTGATTGGGTGATGATTGGGAACTAGACGACATGGTTACTCGTCGTCGATGTGGCGCAGGGCCGTTTCTTTATGGATATTGGCGTCGCCGTAGGTCAACTCGTGGACCTTGGCCCGGCGGGTGTACAACTGCAGGTCATGCTCCTTGGTAAAGCCGATGGCTCCGTGACACTGGTGGGCAGTACCGCATACGCGGCGAAATGCGGGGCCGATCCACGCTTTAGCCATAGCGACTTCCCTTTGAGCGGGGAGTCCCTCTGATAGCCGCCACACGGCCTGGTAGGCGATGTTCTTTGAGCCTTCAACATCCGTGGCCATCCGCGCGCACTGATGCTGCACTGCTTGGAAGCTGCCGATGGCCCGTCCAAATTGGGTGCGGCCCTTGGCGTATTCGACGGTCATGTCCAAAACAGCCTGCGCCCCGCCCAGCATCTCGATACACTGGGCTGCGGTGGCCCGCAGGATGGCCCGCTCGACGATGGGCCATCCTTGGTCAACCTGGCCGATCACCGAGCTTTCAGGCACGCTAACATGGTCTAAGCTGACCTCAAACACCAGTTCGTTGCCCATTGACCGCATCCGGGTGACTAGCACACCGGCTGCGCCCGCAGGCACGGCGAACAGGGTGACGCCCTGGGCCGGGTCTGCGTTTGTCGAAGTCCGGGCAGCCACAAGAATCACCTGGGCGGCCTGGGCTGAGGGCACGAATAATTTAGTGCCGGTGATCTCAAAGTTGCCGCCGTTCTTTGCAGCGGTGGCCTCTATGCCCCAAGGCTCGTAGCAAGCGCTGGCCTCGTTGACCGCCAAGGTCATGGTCATCGTCCCGGCGCAGATGCCGCTGAGCAGGTCGCCTTTCTGGGAATCCGAGCCGGCGTCCAAGACGGTTAGGCCGCCGAGCACCACAGTAGCGAAGAAAGGACTGGGGGCCAAGGAACGGCCTATCTCTTCAAGGAGCACGCCCAAGTCGGCGAAATTGCCGCCGGTGCCGCCGTATTGTTCGGGAAAGGCCACGCCGGTCCAGCCCAGGCCAACCATCTGCCGCCACAGGCCATCGGTATATCCGTGTTCATCCTCCTCCATCTCTCGTACGAGGGTTAGAGGGCACTCGCGGGACAGAAATTCCTGGGCGCTGGTCTTCAGCATCTGCTGTATCTCGGTTAGGCCCAGGTCCATGTCGTTCCTCCGGGGGATTTGTTCGTGCCTAAGCTGAGTAATTTTAGAGCCGCTAGTATAGCCCATCGCCTGTGGCGTGGGTAGGGGCACGGCGCAGCCGTGCCCCTAGGTTCCCGTATTTACCGGTGATCGATCCCTATGCCCCCACACCGAACCCGCTCATCCTGAGCTCGTCGAAGGACCCAGACTTCCGAGCAACCGTGGTTCGACATCCTTCCGCGGAAGGACACCATGAGCGGGAGAGAGTGCAATTCAGGAACGGTGGATTTTGTGTGGCGTGGGTAGGGGGAGCAATCAGCCCTAGAACATCACTCCGGCCCCGCTCATCCTGAGCCCGTCGAAGGATCCAGACTTCCGAGAGACCGTGGTTCGACATCCTTCCGCGGAAGGACACCCTGAGCGGGAGAGAGTGTGATTATCATGGGCGGGAGGGTGTGCAGTTCAGGAACGGTGGATCTTGTCCTCGCCAGCGATCTATGTCTTGGTCGGTTTTACCTCGACTACGATCTCCACCGGGGTATTGCGGGCGACGATAATCTGCATGTCCTCGGAGTCGTCGTTGATGGGTTGGTGGACTGCCTCCGCTGGAACGTAGATGAAATCGCCAGGACCGATGGCCAGTTCGGTTTCCAGGTTGTCCCCGATCACGAAGCGTCCTCTGCCCTTGACCACGTAGATGGCCGACTCGCAATTAACGTGGTAGTGGGGGCTAGAGGCGCAGTGGGGCGGTATGGTTGCAATCGCCAGGTGGATGCCGGTGGAACCGGTGAGCTTCTCTGAAACACCGGCTAACCGGGTCATAGCCCCAGATTGAATCTCAACTTCCAGGCCCTCTGGATGGACCACTTTTATCTCTGGCATTTCCCCCTCCAGTTCTTGTTTGCGAGGAAGTGTTGACTAGATGCTGCGGACTAACTTGTCCAACTTGCTGATGGCTTTCTTGATATTTTCCTGGGAGTTGGCATAGGACAGGCGAACGTAACCTTCGCCGTACTCACCGAAGGCGCTGCCGGATAGCAGGGCCACGCCCGCTTCGTTCATCGCGCGCTCCTCGAATTCGATGCTGCTCAGCCCGGTGCCTTGGATGCTGGGGAAGGCGTAGAAAGCGCCCTCCGGCTCCGGACAGTTGATGCCCGGGATGCTGCGAAGTCCGTCGGTGATGAGCCTGCGGCGGACGCCGAATTCAGCGACCATCGCCTCAACCTCATCTCTGGGTCCTTCCAGTGCCGCCACCGCCGCTTTCTGGGTGAAAGATGCGGCGCAGGACACGCTGTTCACCGCCAACCTCACCACGTGCGGAACCAATTCTTCAGGCATGATCCCGTAGCCCATGCGCCAGCCGGTCATGGCGTAGCTCTTGGAGAAGCCGTCAAGGATGATGGTGCGCTCCTGCATTCCGGGGATGGACGATATGCTGTAATGCTCGCCGACGTAGAGTATGTCTTTGTAGATCTCGTCGGCCATCACCAACAGGCCGGGGTGTTGCATAACCACGCCGGCAATCTTCTCAAGTTCCTGTTTGGTGAGCGCTGAACCACAGGGGTTCTCCGGTGAGTTCAGGATTATCAAACGCGTTTTGTCGGTGATTAAGCCTGGCAGGGCGTCCAGGTCGGGGTGATAGTCCTTCTCTTCGAGGAGTCGCATGGGAACCGGTGTGGCTCCCGAGAACTTGATCATGGACTCGTAGATGGGGAACCCTGGGTTGGGATAGATGACCTCGACACCTGGTTCGGCCAGGGCCAGCAGCACGTAGAACATGATTGGTTTGGCGCCGGGAGTCACTACCACGTGGGCTGGATCGGTGTTCGTGCCCCGCACCTCGCGGCTATTGTTGGCGATGGCTTCGCGGAGTTCGGGCAGGCCCGCAGTGGGGCCATAGTGGGTGAAACCGTCGTTGATGGCCTGCATGCCCGCTTCAACGATATGCCTGGGGGTGTCGAAGTCGGGCTCTCCGATCTCCAGGTGGATTATCTCCCTTCCCTGAGCCTCCAAAGCGCGGGCCTTGGCCAGCACCTCAAACGCCGACTCGGTGCCCAGGCCGTTCATTCGGGCAGCTACTTTCATGGAATCTCCAGGCATCGTTACTCCAGGCAATGCCCCCCATCTCCGACTTTGTCGAGAGTCTCGACAAAGTCGGACCTAGCCTTCCCCCTTGAGGGGGAAGGCTAGGTCCTCTCCTCCTTCTCCTTCCGCGGAAGGAGGAGAGTTAGAGTGGGGGTGAGATGTTCGCGTCAGTTTTACCCAGACTCTGGCCCTGCCGCTCAGTCCGACTGGACCTGGTTCTCGGTGCGCACGGAAAGTCCATATATTTTGATAAACCCTTCGGCCGAACTGTGGTCGAACTCGTCCGTTCGGTCGTAGGTCGCCAAGCCGTAGTTGTATAGAGCCTTGGGCGCTTGACGCCCAACTACGGTGCAGGTCCCTTTGTGCATCCGTACTCGGACGTCGCCGGTTACGAACCGCTGGGTGCTTTGCACGTACGCGTCCAGGTCCTTCCGGTGGGCGGTGAACCAGAGACCGTTGTAGATGACATCGGCGTATTCCTGGGCGATGCGGGCCTTGGTGCGCGCTTGATCCTTGGTTAGCGTCATGGCTTCCAAGGAACTGTGGGCCGTGTGCAGCAACGTGGCCGCGGGGCATTCGTATATCTCTCGCGACTTGATGCCCACCAGCCGGTTCTCCACGTGGTCGATGCGCCCGACGCCGTTTCTTCCCGCCAGGGTGTTCAGGTGGTTTATCAAGTCGATGCCGGTCATGGATTCGCCATCCACCGCCTTGGGCACGCCACATTCGAAATGAATCTCGACGTAAGACGGTTTGTCAGGCGTGTCAGACCATGAACTGGTCCAATCGTAGGCGTCCTCTGGGGGCTCCAGCCAGGGGTCTTCCAGTTCTCCGGCTTCCACGCTGCGGCCCCACAGGTTCTCGTCTGTGGAGAACCGGCTGCGGTTGGCGTTGATGGGCAGGTTTCGAGCCAGGCCGTATTCGATCTCGTCGTCGCGGCTCATGCCCCAGTCGCGTATCGGCGCGATGACATCGATGTTCGGTCCCAAGGCGGCGATGCCAACCTCCAACCTGACCTGGTCGTTGCCCTTGCCGGTGCAGCCGTGGGCGATGGCATAGGCGGCGTGTTCCCGCGCTGCTTCGACTAGGTAACGGGCGATCAGTGGGCGACCCAAGGCTGTTGCCAGCGGATACTGCCCTTCGTAGATCGTTCCTGCCTGCAACGATGGGAATAGGAACTCGTTGACCAGGGTGTCCTTGCCATCGACGGTCAGGGCTTCCAAAGCGCCGATGCTGAGCGCCCTCTGGCGGATGGACTCCAGGTCCACCATGCCCAGGTCGATGGTCAGGGTGATTATGTCTGCGTCGTACTTCTCCTGCAGCCAGGGCACCGCCACGGTGGTGTCCAGTCCCCCGCTGTAGGCCAGCACTATCTTTGGTTTTGCCATTGTTTAGTTACGTTGCTCCCCGGATACCGCTAGCCCCCATCCTAACCTTCCCCCGGACGGAGGAAGGGACTTGTCCTCTCCCCATCAAGGGGGAGAGTTAGAGTGGGGGTGAAATCGTACTCGTTAGTCTAACTTCAATCCAGTTCACCGACGGTGTTCTCTATTAGATCGTTGCCAGGGCGTTGCCCAGGCGCTCCAATCCCTCGTCGATCTCTTCCTTGGTGATGGTCAGAGGCGGCATGAAGCGGATTGTCGTGGGCCTGGGTGCGTTCAGCAGGATTCCAGCCTCATTGGCCGCGGTCAGCACCTGGCCAGATATCTCGTTCTCGAAATCCATGGCGGCCAGCAGGCCCTTGCCGCGAACCTCGGAGATGAAAGAGAATCGTCCCTTCAGGTCGTTCAGCCGGCCCAGCAGGTACGGCTCCATCTCCTTCGTCTTGGCCGGGATGTCGTTTTCGATGAGGAATTTGGTTCCGGCGTAAGCGGCGGCGGTCGTGAGCATGTTGCCGCCGAAGGTCGAACCGTGATCGCCGGGCACCAAGGCCATGCAATGTTCTTTGGACAGGAACGCGCCGATGGGCACGCCGTAGCCCAATCCCTTGGCCAGGGTCATTACGTCGGGCTCGATCCCGTATTCCTGGTATCCGAACAGACTGCCCAACCGGCCCATGCCGGTCTGCACCTCGTCCAGAATCAACAGGATGCCCTGTTTGTCGCACCAATCCCTGACGCGCTGCAGGTAGTCAGGGGCGGGGATGACCACTCCGGCCTCTCCCTGGATCGGTTCAATCATGACTGCCGCCGTCTTGTCGTTGGTGGCTTCCATGATGGCTTCGACATCGTTGTAGTCGACGTGGACGAAACCGGGCAGCAGGGGAGTGAAGTTTTCCTGGTAGTGGGGTTGACCGGTTGCCGCCAATGTCCCCATCGTGCGGCCGTGGAACGAATTCAGCGCGGTGATGATCTCGAAAGCGCCGTCGCGGTTGAGCTTGCCGTAGCGGCGCGCCAGTTTCATGGCGCCTTCATTGGCCTCGGCCCCGCTGTTGCCAAAGAAAACCCGGTCCAGTGCGCTGTTCTCAATGAGAATCTCAGCCAATTGCAGTTGGGGCACGCTATAGAATTGGTTGGAGACCTGTACCAAAGTCGCAGCTTGATCGGCGATCGCCTTGGTCACGGCGGGGTGGCAATGGCCCAGCTGATTCACGGCCCAGCCGGCCACGAAGTCTAGATACTCTTTGCCGTCGGCGTCCCAGGCACGGGTGCCTTCGCCCTTGACCAGCACCACCGGTTGGCGGCGCACCGTCTGGGCGTAATACTTCTTCTCTACGTCGATCCAATCGCTGCTCTTGGTCATTGCGGGTCTCCTTCCACTGATTCTCGTAGGTTTTTCAAAGCTTCTTGAAGTTCCTTCAAGACTTCATCAAGCCCGGCAACCGCGTCTTCAAGTTTTTGCAGTTCTTCCAAACTCGGAGTTGTCTGGCCCTCCCCACCGCCGGGTTCCGTCACGTCAGGGGTCGCCCCACCCTCCAGAAGCAAGTTCAAGCCTTCGCGGACGCTATCTGCTATGACGACATTGCTGCCGTCGGCCAGAATCACCTTCTTTAGCTCCGGGAACGCCAAAGACTCCGACTGGAGGTACAAAGGCTCAACATAAATTATCGCATCGCCCACCGGTATGACCAGTAATTGCCCCCGGACGATCCGTGAGCCGGTTCCTTCCCCTCCCCACAGGGTGAATTGCTGAGATATGGCAGGGTCATTCTCGATCCGTGCCTCCACCTGACTGGGCCCGTGGACCTGGAGGTCCCTGGGCACCGTGAAAGCGTTGAGCCTGCCGTAGTTGGCCCCGTCGTTTCGAGCCGTTAGCCAACCAACCAGGTTTTTCTTCTCTCCGGCGGGGCTGAAGGGCAACATTAACACAAACTCTGCACTGTCGCCGCCGGGCATCTGCAAGATCAGGTATGAGGGATGGACCTCGACTCCCCGATTGCCAAAGCGGTTGTCCTGGGGTATGCCCCATTGGTCTGCCTGGTTGAAGAAAACCTGGGTATCGGTGACGTGATATCGCAGGTACATGTCTGCCTGGGCTGAGAACAAGCCGTTGGGATAGCGGATATGGGCCTGGAGATCGGCGGACATCTGGGCGAATTCCAGGAACAGACCGGGGAAGGCGCTGCGGTACATCTTCAGTAGCGGGTCGTTGGGATCTATGACATAGATGGATACCTCACCCGTATAGGCGTCCACCACCGCTTTCACACTGTTCCGTATGTAGTTGAAGCCATTGGCCGAGGGAGTTGAATATGGATAACGGTCGGTAGTGGTGAAGGCGTCCTGGAACCACCACAGTTTGCCTGCTTCGTCGACAACCGGATAAGGATCGTCGTCCATGGTCAAGAATGGCGCTAGCGTACGCAACCGCTGGCTCACCTGCCGCCGGTATTGTATCCGTGAGTCGGACCTGATCTGGTCGCTGAGCAATATGTTTATGTCGGCAAACTGCCAGGCGTACGCCAGTCTCCGGAACGTTGAACCGAGAGCTACCCCTCCTTCCCCGTCATAGTGGTGCTCGCTGCCAGACGGGTCGATCTCTGGGGCGGAACTGTTGACCACGGCGAATGGAGCTGGTGATTCCCCGTAATACAACTCAGGCTGTTGGATAGGGAATTCGCTGCGGATGGGTATGTCTTGGATGAAGAACTCAGGGCGTCCCTCTTCGGGGGTGAAGCCAGTGGCCGGACTCATGGCGAGGCCGTACCCATGAGTGTATTGGAGCCTGCGGTTCACCCAGTTGCTGGCGTCGGTGGGCAGGTTGTCTGGGTCCAACTCGCGGGCGGCAAGAAGAACCTGCCGCAGCTGCCCATCAACCATGTAGCGGTCTGAGTCCATGTTGACGAAGTTGTAATAAAGCTCCATGAATTGGATCTGGTTGTAGGCGTCTAGTAGCGGCTCCACGTCCCACAGCCGGATATTTTCGATGACAGGCAGATTATCGGCCACCACCTTCGCGTCCAGGTTGGCCACGCCTGGGAGCGCGATCTGCTCCACCTGGTCCAGTTGGTAGGCGGCCCGGGTAGCCTCGATGTTTCGGGAGATGTAGACTTCTTCCTGTTCGAATTCGTTGGGCGCTACCTGGAAGCGTTGGAACAGGGCGGGGAACGCTAGATTGGCCACCAGCGCCAGTATGACCCAAAGGCTGAACGAGCCCACCATCAGCCTGAAACCGCCGAAGTAGTTGCTGATGAAGAAAGCGCCTGCGGCCAAGGTTGCGATGCCAGTCATCAGCCAGAGCACCGGCACTCGGGCGTGGATGTCAGCGTACCCGGCTCCGGCGACGAGTCCTCCGGTTGACATGACCAGTCCGTAGATGCCCAGCATGTGTCCGGCAGCGATGCTCAGCATCAAGAGACCGCCCAGGATCGACATGTGCTTCAGCATCCGTGGCGCAAGTATGAAATTCAGTCCCCTTAGTCCGTAGATGCTTGCATACAGCAACAGCGACATCACAACACAGGTGATCAGGATCCCCATGACCCACCCCTGTATGAACTGGAGCATGCGTAGGGTGACCACGAAGAAGGAAATGTCCCGCCCGAATTCGGCGTCGGAGATACCGAAAGAAACCTTATTCAAGAACAGGAGGAAGATCTCCCAACGGCCCGATGCTGCTGATCCGAAGAGGGGCGCAGCGGTCAGAACGGTGATGACGGTCGCCGCGATCAAGAGCCCGCGCAGCAGCCGCATCGAATCATCGGTCACGGGAAGGGTGGAAGGCCCCTTGGAGAACCGGTAGGTAAGGTAGAAGTTGACGAGCAGAGCGGCCGCGGTCACAGTCGTTCCGCCAACGAACAGCCAGAGCTTCATGACTAGAATCTTGGTGAAGGTATCCCGATGACCCAACTCACCGAACCACAGCCAATCGGTGTAAATCGTCCGCAGCCACCACAAGATCAGAAAGGCGAACAGAAGGCTGACGGCGATGATGCAACCGTTGCGGATCCGCCGCAGGTTGATAGCGGAAATTCCCGGTAGGGCGGGGCCTTCCGGCTGGTCGTCGTCCTTTGTTAGCTCATAGCTCATAGATTATTCATAGAGTAGTCAAGGGTTGAATGCACTGGCCCTGAATCAAGGTCTGCGCGGGTTTTCCCGGCCCCCGACACCCGAGCCCCCGACGATGGTAGTGCCGGACGAATTGCCCCGGACGCATTCCAGCAGCGCGTTGGGCTGCCGCCCATCGATGATGTTGGTCACTGGAGATCGCTCAAGTGCTCGCAGACAGGCGGACAACTTGGGAATCATGCCCCCTTGAATCACGCCTGAATTGAAGAGTATGTTGGCCCGCCGCCGGTCCAGCCGCCGCATGACGCGGCCACCGCCGTCCATGACGCCCGCAACATCGGTGAGAAAGATCAACTGCTCAGCCTCCATGGCGTAGGCCAGTTCTCCAGCAACGGTGTCGCCATTTATGTTAAGCGGACTGCCGGCGTTTTCAGAGCCGTCGCGAATATGAACGCCAAGGGGGGCGATTATTGGTATGTACCCATTGTACAACAGGGCGCTGATCGGTTCGCTATTGATGTGGGTCACTTCGCCCACAAATCCCAATTCCGGATTTCCAATCTTGGCTTCGACCATGCAGCCGTCGATGCCGCTTAGCCCGATGGCCCGTCCGCCCAACTCGTAAATCTGAGAGACCAGTTCCTTGTTGATCAGCCCGGTGAGGACGGCCACCACTATATCTAGACTGGGCGCGTCGGTTACCCGCAGGCCGCCCACGAATCGGGGCGCCAAACCTTGACGCTGCATCCATTGGGAGATCACGTTTCCGCCGCCGTGGACCACCACCACTTCCTGCCCTTCTTCCTGCAGCTGTACCAGATCCCGTAGGCTGGTATCGTGACTTCCCAGGGTGCTGCCACCGATCTTTACGACGATTGGGCGTCTAGGTGGACGTTCCGGCTGGCCCGGCACACTTTCCTCCAAATGATAAAACTCAAACCAAGATTAGGGTTTTGGGAAGTGGATTCGGCTGCCGGTGGAGACCCCCCAGTGGAGAACCCAGGAGATGGGCTCCGTTGAGGACCATGAAAGCTGCCTGGATGTGCGATCGATGTGCGATCGGACTGCCGTTGGGTACGCCGTTCCACTCCCAATGATTTACTCGGGAAGCGGACGCTGCCTACGGGTAGCTGAGAGAGCGGCAAGGCTAGGTAGTGTAGGCACTGTTGATGACCACGTACTCTTCGGTAAGGTCACAGCCCCAAGCGGTGGCCTGGCCGTCCGAGAGGTTCAAGTTAACCCCAAATGTAACTTCATCGGTGCGCATCAGCGCGACCACGGCGTCCCGGTGGAACGGCACCGGCTTGCCGGATTCCATGATGCAAACGCCGTTGATGTACAGATTGATCTTAGACTCGATAGTCTCGGCTCCGCTTCGGCCCAGCGCCATTATCAAGCGGCCCCAATTGGGGTCGGCCCCGTACAACGCCGACTTGACCAACAGGGACGACGCGATGGTTTTGGCCGCCAGCCGAGCGTCGCTGGTGTTTCTGGCGCCACTGACCTTGGCCACCAATAGTCGGGAAGCGCCTTCTCCGTCTTGGGCCAACTGACGGGTCAACTGGATCAGGACTTCGGTCAAGGCTTCTTTGAAAATTTCGGCGTCGGCGCTCCCATTGGCGATGGGATTATTGCCAGCGGAGGCGTTGGCCAATACCACCAGGCTGTCGTTGGTGCTGGTATCGCCGTCGATAGTCAACATATTCAGGGTGGCGTCGGCTATGTCAGGCAGGATGCTCCGCAGGAAATTCTGAGTCACCGCAGCGTCGGTTGCCACGAAGCAGAGCATGGTCGCCATGTTCGGGTGAATCATCCCCGAGCCCTTGGCCACGCCGCAGATATTTATAGCGCCTCCGCCTACGTTGACGGTGACGGCGGCTTCTTTGGTTCGAGTGTCGGTGGTCATCATGGCCCGGGCCAATTTGTTGCCACCGCTCTCTGAAAGCTGAATTTGATCAACGCCCTGCTTGATGAGCGACATGGGCAGTTCCACGCCGATAACGCCGGTGCTGAAAACCAATACCTCTTCAGGCTTCACGCCCAGTCGAGCGGCGGCTACCGCGCCCATCTCCTTGGCGTCGATGTAGCCCTGCTCGCCGACTCCGGCGTTGGCGATGCCCGAATTAACCACCAAGCCCCTAACTGACCCGCCCGCAGCTATAGTTTCTCGGTTCACAGTCACCGACGGTGAAACCAAGCTGCTTTTGGTGAACACTCCGGCGACGGCGCATGGCGTCTCGGACAGGAGAATTCCCATGTCCATCTTGTCTTCTGAGTAGGTCTTGATGCCCACGTAGGTGCCTCCGGCGCTAAAGCCTTTGGCGTTGGTGATGGTGCCGCCGTCTACATGGGTGATTGGGCCGGCCATGGGCTACCTTCCTGTTGGTGTGATGTCTCTTACGTACTCGTGCCTGAGCGACCACGAGTATATCATAAGCTAATAGCGCCCAACACGGGCCGACAACACCGGGCACGGCCTCCCATCCGCCCGTGGACTGGCCTTGGGGGTTCACCTATAATCGTGCTTGAGAATCAGACGTAATTGTTTCGAGCAGGTGCACAACAATGACAGTGGTCAGTCCCTTCAGAGGGTGGCGGTACAACCCGGACGCGGTGGGCGACATAGCATCGGTGCTATGTCCTCCTTACGACATGATCACCGCGGAGAATCAAGAAGCCCTAAAACGCCAGAACCAATACAACATAATCCACCTGGAGGCTGGCGAAGGACTGGACTGGAACGTCTCTGTCAAAGAACAATATGCCGCTACTTCTGGTTTGTTCGACCGCTGGATGAAGGAAGAGGTGCTGCGGCAGGACCAGGAGCCGTGTTACTACCTGATGAGGCACAGCTTCGAACTGGGTGGCAAGAACATGGTGCGTCTGGGACTAATCGCCTCGGTGGGTCTGGAGGATTATCAAACACGGCAGGTGCTACCCCACGAGTTCACGGAGGCTCCGGCCATCCGGGACCGGGTCCTGTTGATGGAGTCGCTGTCGGCCAACATCAGTCCCATCATGTCTCTGTACCGAGACGCGGAAGGTGTGTTGGACAGGATATTCAAGCAGGTGATGAGCGCGTCGCCCGAGATAGACGCTAAAGATGATTCTGGAAGCGCTACAGCCTTATGGCGCATATCGGATTCGGCTGTGCAGAGTCGGATAAACGAATTTTTCACCGGCCGCCCCATCTACCTAGCCGACGGGCACCACCGCTACGAAGCGGCCAGGCAATACCAGTTGGACCGCCACGCCGAAGACTCCGGAGCCAAGGCGGCTAACCTGGCTCACAACTTTGTGATGATGACGTTGATCGCCTTCGACGATCCCGGTCTGGTGGTGCTTGGCTATCACCGGACACTGAATGGCGTTCCGGAAGACAAATTAGCCAACATCAAAGCCAAGCTGGAAGAGTTGTTCGATTCGGAGCCAGTCTCAGGGGACGCGGATGCTCTGGTAGAACAGGTGACTCGGCTGGGAGCGGATCGGAGGTTGCTTGCGTCTGTGGACAGTGGTGGCGCTAAGCTACTGACACTGAAAGACTCGGCCGTTGGCCCGGATTGGGGAGCGCTATCGGCATCCGAGGCGTGGGTGTTAGAGGAGCAGGTGTTGCGGCCCGAACTGGGAGACGCGACTCTGAATCACTTGGGTTTCATCCACGACCACGTAGAGGCGGTCGCGCGGGCCACGGATGGCGGATTGCAGATGGCCTTCCTGCTCAAGCCTTTCCCGCTGGACGCCTTCGAGAGCATTGTGGGCGGCGGACAGCGCCTACCACGCAAGTCCACTTTCTTCTTCCCCAAGCTGCCAACTGGTTTAGTAATCAACCGGATAGATGGGGAGATTTAGCAGGGTTTAACCGTCCGGCCGATCCACGTTGCTTCGATCGCCTGTCCTTTCACGAAAGCGGTCGGTGATTGCTTGCTCGGCCTGACGGCTGCTGGCGGCGATGAACTCTTCCAGCCGCCGGGTCTCCAGTTGGGCTTCTTCCTCATCTGTGGGGGTGGTTCTTTTGAGGGTTGCCAGCTGAGAGCGGGCATCGTCAACAAGCTTCAGTAGTTGCAGGGCTTCCAGCTCTTGGGAGGCCGTCTTGATGATCTCCAACAGCCTTCGCCGGTTGGCAACGGCGTCTTCGAGCCGTTCCTCGATTTCACCCATTGCGGCCAGCGACGCGTCCAGTGACGTTTGTCCGTAGACGACCTGACGGGGTAACCGGCGAAGTTGGGTCTGGAACTGGTATATCTGGGCGTCCAGTAGCTCTTCTTTGTTGCGCATCTCGGCCAGGCCTAGCCGAAGCGTCGCCATAGCCTGTTCGAGTTGAGAGATCGCCATCTTGGGCACCTCCGGAAAAAGGCCCGGAAAAATAACGCCGAAGCAACGGCGAGAACACGACGGAATCACTCCGGCGGACACCATTCGTTAGTTCGATTATCCCATCGGGACGGGGTTATTCCTATGGCATTCCTACGGATTAAAACCCACTTCGGGCAGCACTTTGGCCAGCGCGTCCATGACCTCGGTGATGTCCGATTTTTCGACTGCGCCTAGGTGGCCGATCCGGAAGATGTCGGCGCTCATCCTCCCCTGTCCGCCCGCCAGCACCACGTTGTGCTCGGTTCGCATCTTGCCCATAAAGGTCTTTTGGTCGACGCCTACGGGCATCTTGATGGCGGTCACCGTGTTCGATGCGTATGCCTCGTCTCCAACCAGCAGCTCCAGACCAAGCGCTCGAGCGCCGTCACGAGTGAACTTGGCGATGGTGGCGTGGCGCCCGAACACGTTCTCCATCCCTTCTTCGAGAAGAATGTCCAACGCCAGACTGAGCCCGTACATGGCCGACAGGTTGGGTGTGAACGGAGTCTGTCCGGTCTCCAGATAGTGTTTGGCCATGGACAGATCGAAGTAAAACCGGGGCATCTTGGCCGTCTGCTGGGCTTCCCAGCCGCGTTCGCTGACGCTGATGAAAGACAGTCCCGGCGGAATCATGAACCCTTTTTGAGAGGCGGTGCCCACCATGTCGCAGTCCCAGGCGTCAACCGGCAAAGGGATGCAGCCCAAGCTGGACACAGCGTCAACCAGCAGCAACTTGTCGAACTCGCCTTTCACAACCTTGGCGATCTCTTCCAACGGGTGGGTCACACCCGTGGATGTTTCGTTGTGGGTGACCAGCACCGCTTTGATGTTCGGTTCAGCCTGCAACGCTTTACGGATGTCGTCGGGGTCGATGGGACCGCCCCACTCGAAATCAATTCGCTTTACATCTGCTCCGTAGGCCTCGACCATGTCCACGAACCGGTCGCCGAACGCTCCCGCGGTGGCGGCGATGACCCGATCTCCGGGCGACAGAGTATTAACGATTGAAGCCTCGAGAGACCCGGTGCCTGACGCTGTCAGGATGAAGAGGTCGTTCTTGGTCATGAACACCTGCTTCAATTGCCCGGTGGTCTTGGTGATCAGATCATGGAACTCCGGCCCCCGGTGATTGATCATCGGGTTGGTCATGGCCTCGACGATGTTGCCGGGAATCGGGGTGGGTCCCGGGGTCCGCAGGTTCTGGGGAGTCATTCGTTGCATCGGTTCTTTCGTCCTATCTGCTGGCCGCCTAAAAGTCACCCGATCAGAGGCGGCCAATGGGATGTCACAAGTTTGTTTACCCGAGTTTGTTTACCAAGGAACGCAAGGGAACGCAAGGGAACGCAAGGGAACGCAAGACTGGGAGCGCCGGAGAGTGATTACAGGCAACATCGCGGGGACAATCACCTTCACTCAATGACGATCGCACAGGCTCGCTGGGACCACTGAGGTCCAAGCGAAGGAAATTATATCACCACCTTCAATGTCCGGCTATTTGGAGCTCTAATAGCGTCTAAAAGGCTGCAACCCAGGGTCGATGGCCCACCAGAGGTCAGGTATGATCGCGCTTCGTGGTTGAAGGCACTGCCCGGCAGGCCTGCGACCTTGGTTATGACCCCGTCGCGGTTGGCGGCTGCTGCGCCTCGGTGAACCAGGAAGCCCACCACGCATACCTAGCCACTGCCTTGCCCTTCCGCTGTACCATCTCCAACCTAGAAGAGATCACCGCTGCCCTGAAATAGCCTGTTTTTGAGGCTAGTTCAGCCTTATGTCATGCTATAATCGGCTCATGACTACAGGCACCTCACTACTGGAAGGACTTAATCCCGCGCAGAAGGAAGCCGTCGAGACCGTCGATGGCCCTCTGCTCATCGTCGCCGGACCGGGCAGCGGCAAAACCCGGGTCATCACCCACCGCATCGCCTACCTAGTCCGCGAGTACGGCATCAGCCCCTACAACATCCTGGCCATGACCTTCACCAACAAGGCCGCCAGAGAGATGCGCGAACGGTTGGACCGGCTGGTGGGCTCTCGCAGCGACTCACTGACCGTGGGCACTTTCCACGCCTTCTGCGCCAAGCTGCTGCGCTGGGACGGCGAACATCTGGGGCTGGCCTCCAATTACTCGATCTACGACGCAGACGACCAGGCAAGTTTGATCAAGCAGTCCATGGAAATCGCAGACTTGGACCCCAAGCGTAACCCGCCCCGCGCCGTGCTGAGCACGATCTCCAAGGCCAAGAGCCAGATGTGGGACTCGCAGACGTTTGCCAAGAACGCCGACAGTTATTTTGAGGAGTGCTGCGCCAGGGTCTACCATCACTACGAAGAACTGCTGACACGCAACAACGCCGTGGATTTCGACGACCTGCTGATGAAGTCGGTGCAACTGCTTAAGGGGTTCCCCGAGATCCAGAAGAAATACCAGGATCGTTACCAGTACATCATGGTGGACGAGTTCCAGGACACCAACGTGGCCCAGTACAGTCTCGCTCGGCTGTTGGGCGAGAGCCACCAGAACATCTGTGTGGTGGGCGACCCCGACCAGTCGATCTATTCCTGGCGCGCCGCTGACATCCGCAATATCCTCAGCTTCCAGAGAGATTACCCCGCGTCCAAGACCATCACTCTGGACCAGAACTACCGGTCCACCGCGACGATACTGGACGCCGCCAAGAGCCTGATCTCGATCAACGGCCAGCGCATCCAGAAGGACCTGTTCACCGACAACTCCAAGGGCGAGTTGATCGAGGTTCGCGAGGCTTATGACGAGGGCGACGAAGCCAACTTCGTTATCGGCGAGGCCAGCCGCCTGGTCCGGGAACAGGGATTCAAGGCCGGCGACTGCGCCATCATGTACCGGGTCAACGCCCAGTCGCGCGCGCTGGAGGAAGCCTGCCTGCACCGGGGGACCAAGTACCGGCTGGTAGGCGGCATCCGCTTCTACAAGCGGCGCGAGGTCAAGGACCTGATGGCCTACCTGCACATGGTCTACAACCCCAACGACGATGTGAACCTGGGCCGGGTGATTAACGTGCCGCCCCGGGGCATCGGGGCCAAGTCCATGCAGCAACTAGCCGACCATGCCCAGCGGCAAAACCAGGGAATGTTCGCCGCCATGCAAGACATTGCCGCAGCGCGACTGGCCGGTGAGCCTTGCCCGGTCTCCATCACCGCCCGCGCCGCCACGTCCATCGCTGACTTCGCCGTGACGATGGAGAAGCTGATTGAACTGAGCAAACAGGCGCCGGTGGTGGACCTGGTTGACCTCGTGCTCGAGGAAACCGGCTTCCGCAGCTTCATCCAGGGCAGCGATGACCAGCCCCAGGAGCGGTTGGAGAATATCCTGGAACTGCGCAACACGGCCCAGGAGTTCAACGCGGAAACGCCGCCCGACGGCCTGGCCACTCTGCTGGAACGGCTGTCGTTGGTCGCCGACGTGGACAACTACGAAGATGACGACGACTCGATAACTCTGATCACGTTGCACCAGGCCAAGGGACTGGAGTTCCCGGTGGTTTTCATGGTGGGTATGGAAGAGGGCCTGCTGCCCCACAGCCGGTCGATGGATTCCGAGGACCAGCTTGAAGAGGAGCGGCGGCTGTGCTACGTGGGTATGACCAGGGCGGAGAAACGTTTGTACCTGACCCGCGCCTTCCGCCGGTCGCTGATGGGCAACACCCAGGCCGGACCAGCCTCCCGGTTCCTTCGCGACATCCCAACCGAACTGATCGCTTCGGGCAGCGGCTCGGCCAACAGCGGCATCGGTGAACGCGCCAATCGCCGCTCAGACGACAACTCGGCTTCCCAACTTTCTTCGCAACGTTCTGCCCGACGTTCTTCTTGGTCCGACTGGCAGGCCCCCACTCCGATAATCAATCGGAACCAACCCACGGCGTCGCGCCCCAAGTTGCAGGTGGGCGACTCGGTCCGCCACGCGTCATTCGGCGAGGGAGTGGTCACCGCCTGCGACGTAACAGCCGCCGACACCGAAGTAACCATCGAGTTCGAGGGCGGCGTGGGCCAGAAGAGGTTGCTGCTAAGCTTCGCGCCCCTCGAGAAGATAAGTTAATCAAACGGGGGTAATCTCAGATAATGCCCGATGCCTCCGGTTCCCTCCAGTCCAGCCGCGTCCAGATCCCAGACTCTGCCCGCGCCATCCAGGACTACTGCTGGGAGCAAGGCTGGACCGACGGCCTCCCCGTGGTTGCGCCCACCGAACCCTTGGTTCGCGAGATGCTCTCCGGCTACGGTGGCGAACCGCAGGACTCCCTGGGCCGCATCCAGCCCGGCAACTCCATCGTGACTTTGGAGAAGCTGGCGGTGAACGCAGTGATGGCTGGGTGTCTGCCCGAGCATTTCCCCGTGGTGATAGCGGCCATGAAGGCGGCGCTACGGGACGAGTTCAACCTGGCGGGCAACGCGGTCACCACTGGCGGCGCAGGCCAGGTGCTGATCGTCAACGGACCCATCGCCAAGGAACTGAACATCAACGGCGACGCGGCCTGCTTCGGGCCGGGCTTCCGGGCCAACGCCGCCATCGGACGGGCGCTGCGGCTGGCCATCCGGAACCTGGGCGGACTGATTCCCGGCGACATGGACAAGGCCACGCTGTCCTCGCCCTTCCGGTACAGCTTCTGTTTCAGCGAGAACGAGGGCCTTAGCCCCTGGGAGCCTCGGCATGTCGAGCTGGGTTACGATGCAGCGGCCAGCACGGTGACCATCGCCGCCATCCTGGGCGTCTACAACGTCATGGAGAGCACCGTAGGCACCGGCATCGAGGTCCTACGCACCATCACGGGCAACATGCGGGGCATCGGCATCCCTGGTTACTACCACCTGGGCACCCGGTCCCAGATCGTGCTGGTGCTCTGCCCGGAGCACGCCGCCGAGGTTGCCAAGTCCGGCCTGTCGAAGGCCGACGTCCGAGAGTACATCTACGCCAACGCCCGCATGCCCATCCACCAACTGAAAGACCTGGCCCACTACGGCAACCGAGTCTGGCCCAACTGGATCGACCAGACCAACCCCGACACCCTGGTGCCCATCTGCGCCTCCCCCGACGACATAGTGGTGATAGTAGCCGGCGGAGGAGGCCGTCACTCAGCCTGGATGTCCGGCTGGGTGACGCGGGTCTGTACGGAAGAGGTATTGCGGGCGGGGTAAGCTGTCCGGCAAGGGCAGATGCCGAATGGTCCCGCAGGAAAGTGCCAAGGGACTCTACGGTTACCGGTGGCGGCGGCGTAGTCTATGTTGAACCGGCCCCTTTTCTTCGGAGTGGTTGCTTAGATACACTACCCTTGCGCCAGACCCTTGCGCCGGGCCAGGCTTTCCACAGGTACTGGGAATCGACTGTAGGAGGATCACCATGACCACTGAGCACACCTATAAGGTTATAGAACTCGTCGGATCATCATCCCAGGGGGTGCAGCAAGCCATCGAAGGCGCCATTGCCAAGGCCAACGAGACCATCCGCAACCTGGACTGGTTCGAGGTCAAAGAGATACGCGGCAACATCAAAGACGGCGGCGTAGCCTGGTACCAAGTAAAAGTAACCATCGGCTTCCAGGTGTTAGACGCTGCGGATTTGGGGAAGGAGTAAGTTTGCAGAACCGTGAAACTGGGCCTGCTCTATTTGCGTGCCATACTTATCTCTGTGAGGGAGTCGTCACTGCTTGCGACGTAATCGCTGCCGACGCCCAAATAGCCGATGAGTTCGAGGGTGACGTGGGTTAGAAAACGCGGTTTCTCGGCTTCGCCCCGTTGGAGAAATTGCGGTTGGCATGAGACTACGACCTCGCCCTCGGCGGCAACGTTAATATCGTCGGCGGTGACGTTCGAACGCAGACGTTAGTTAGTGAATTGGCGTATTCTAGAGACAGAGAAATTAGGGAGGTTCCACCATCCGGGTGGTTACCGTCTTCCCCGCTCTCTTGACGAATTGGAGCTTTGGTTCAATCGTCGGAAAATTTTCGATGCTGAGAGGGTTTCGGCGTTTTGGAGGCAGACCTAAGGGGCGTATGGTCGCATTGGCGGCCATATCGGGTTGGGTGTCATCGCCCTTCGGTCAATCCGCCAAAGTCTCGGAAGCATCCTCGAAGGACAGAGGACGCGAGGATATGCTAGTATCCTGGTGCTTTTTGACACCAAATCTTCGCGCATTTAGCGACATTAGTATCGCTTATTCACGGCTTTTGGCTCCATCCAGAATCAGAATAAGTACGTCTAGATTCTAGTACGGTGGAGGTCAGGTTTCATGACTCTAGTAAGACCTTTCGAGAACCAAATTAACGACTGGCGGACAGGCCCCTTGTATACGTTTGCGGAAGCCGCACATCTTGCGCATGTTTCCGTCAGCACTGTACGAAATTGGCTATTAGGCAGGGATCGTCAGCGTCCACTGTTTACTGAGCCACAAATGCCGATGGTGTCGTTCCTTCAGCTCATCGAGATTATCGTCGCAGCCAACTTCCGGAAAGCAGAGCGTATCTCTTATGAGCGCGTACAAAGGGCTCATTCTAACGCTCGTGCAATGTTCGGTTTGGAATATCCCTTTGCCCAACAAAACCTTGAGGCCATCGGTGGCCACATTGTGCGGCGAATGCATGAAGATGCGCCAGATCAAAGTTTTCAGTCTATGGACGAGCCGACGCAATGGACGATGCCTGGACTCATAGCGGGAGTCATGAATCAAATACAGTACGAACTGGGTTTGGCCGCTCAATGGTATCCCGCAGGGAAATCTTTGCCCATCGTAGTTGATCCACGGATCAGTTCAGGAGTGCCGACGATTGTAGGCAGAGGCGTCACTATTCAGGTAATTCACAAGCGATTCAAATCTGGTCAGCGAATGGAATTTATCGCCAACGACTTTGAATTAGAACCTGCTGTGATCGAAGAAGCCGTGCGGTACGCGGAGCGCATCGCTGCTTGATTCTACTGTGCGATGAGGATGTTGGAGCAGGCATCCCCCACGCACTGAGTGACGTAGGACTCAACGCGCTCGGTCTTTACAAACTTGGTCTGGGTGGAAAGTCCGACGTTGAGTGGCTCGAGGTGGCGGGCAGGAATGGTTGGCTTGTTTTCAGTCACAACAAGAAAATGCTTACTGTCCCTCGTGAATAACAGGCAATTCTTGCCTATAAAGTTGGCATTGTCTTCCTAACTACGGGCGAAGAGAATACGGTTAACCAGCTTCGAACGCTTCTAAATCGCTGGAAAGCACTTGAATTGCTCGATGCCACCGTCCCACGTCCATTCGCGCGATTTATCAGACCGAAAGGTCGTCTGACTAATTCGTATAATTACCGTGGGAATTGGTTATCTACCCCATAGGTGCGTCAGGGAAGCAATTTTACCCACCCCCCATTTGACACACCCCCCGCCCTTCCGCGATGATACCCACGCTCTTGAGACTAGAATTCTTAGACGCTGAAGGAGGCGCTTTCCGATGGTTAAAGCCGCCGTATTGTATGAACCCAGGACCCCGTTGGTCATCGAAGACCTAGAGCTGGACGATCCCAAAGCTTGGGAAGTCCTCGTGAAGGTCGGCGCAGCCGGCATCTGCCGCAGCGACCGCCACTTCATGCACGGCGACGCCCCCATCGCCCTTCCCGTCGTCCTAGGACACGAAGGCGCAGGCACCGTCGAGAAGGTCGGCCCCGGCGTAACGTCGGTCCGACCCGGACAACAGGTCATCCTTTCGTTCGTGCCTGCATGTGGGCGCTGCAAGAGTTGCATCACCGGCAAGTCGCACCTCTGCGACAACCACGCCGCCACCGGCCCCTTCATGTATGACGGCACCACCCGCCTCCACAAGGGTGACCTGCGCATCCACCATATGGGCAAGACCGCCTGCTTCGCCGAGTACGCCGTCGTCCCCGAGACCGGCTGCGTGCCCATCAGCACTCCCATCGGCATGGACAAAGCCGCCCTCATCGGCTGCTGCGTGCCCACCGGGGTCGGCGCGGTCACCGAAAGCGCCCACGTGACGCCCGGCAGCACCGTGGCCGTCATCGGCTGCGGCGGCGTCGGCTTGAACGTGATCATGGGCGCGGCCCTGGTCAACGCCAGCAAGATCATCGCCGTGGACATCCGCGAGAGTCAGCTAGAATTCGCCTTGAAGTTCGGCGCCACCCACACCGTGAACGCATCGGACACTGACCCGGTCGCCCAGGTTAGAGCGCTAACTGGCGGCAAGGGCGCAGACTTCACCTTCGAGGTCTTCGGCTCGGCCGACACGGTGAAGGCCGCCTACGACATGGCCGGCAAGAGTGGCGTCGTGACCATCGTTGGCATCGCCCCGGTGGGATCGGAGGCCGCGATCAACGCTGTGGACATGGTCCGGAATGAAAAGACCATGCGCGGAACCTACTATGGATCGACCCACTCCAGCGTCGAGATGCCGAAGCTGGTGGACATGTACCTGGCCGGCAAGCTGAACCTGGACGACCTGGTGGTTCGCCAGTATTCGCTGGACCAGATCAACGAAGCCTACGCAGATATGGACAAGGGCGAGGTAGGCCGAGGCGTAATAGTCTACTAGCCGGTCGGCTCAGCCGGGCTTTCGGATTCTCTACTATGGCTCTACGGACAAAGCCTCCTTATCCAGGGGGCTTTGTTTTATTATGGGGATGGGACCTGGCAGCTTTCCATACTTCCTCGCCGTATTTCCCAACGGCAGTGGACCAGGCTCTCTTCGTCATTCCGGCGAAGGCCGAAACCCAGGAAGGCCGCGCCGAAACCGAAATACAGAATGCGCACCGACCACTGGATTCCAGTTTTCGCTGGAATGACGGTAACCTTATCTAAGGGGCTTTGTTTTATTATGGGGATGGGACCGGGCAGCTTTCCGTACTTTCTCGCCGTATCTCCCAACGGCAGTGGACCAGGCTCTCTTCGTCATTCCGGCGAAGGCCGGAACCCAGGAAGGCCGCGTCCAAACCGAAATACAGAATGCGTACCGACCACTGGATTCCAGCTTTCGCTGGAATGACGGTAACCCTGGAGGGGCGACGGGAAACGGAGGCAGGCACAGAATAGAGAGGAAAACGTGGAAGAACTAACCATCAAGCTGGTGGAAACCGAGGAGGAGATGGAAGCGGCCATGGATGTGCGCTTTCGAGTGTTCGTCGGCGAGCAGCAGGTGCCCGCCGAAGAGGAACTGGACGAGTTCGACTTCACCGCCACCCACGCCATTGCCGTAATCGAAAATCAAGAACAGGGGCTAAGGCAGGTGGTCGCCACCGGCAGGGTGTTCTACGGCGACGAGGACAGCGCAGCCCGAATCGGCCGCATGGCAGTGGACACCGAATGGCGGCGCAAGGGGATCGGAGGCCGAATACTCCAGTTCCTGGAAGACGAAGCGAAAACTCAGGGCGTTGACACTTACGTGCTCAACGCACAGGTATACGTCAAGGATTTCTACGCTGCTCACGGCTACGTCGAGCGCGGGGAAACCTTCCTGGAAGCGGACATAGTCCACGTCCTCATGCGTAAAGAAGCGGCGTAAGGCAGCGGCGGTCAGCGGCCAGCAAATCGCGATGCTGGCCGCTGACTTCAAAAAATGATTGGCTGTTAAGCGGCGAAGGCGCCTTGCTCCAAGCTCTGAACATCCATCTTGGCAATGTGCTCACCCGGCTTGCTGCCAAGCCCCTGGAAGCCCGGCGAATTGCGGAACGCCAGTTCTTGGGCGGGAATGTCGTTCTCGTTATTGAACCGGCGGACCCAGATGAACTGGTTTCGGTCGGCGTTGACCCAGGTGGCCACGACTGGGATGCCCATTGCTGCGTGGGCCGGCTTGATCCCGGTCTCGAACAGTTTCACCCATGAGTCCATCATTCCTTTGTTGATCGTGTAGCTACGCATCTGGTCCATGATTCTCTCCTCGTTTGCCTCGAACTAATTTGGATTGCTGTTAACTGACAGCTACGCCGCCCAGAACTTCTTCAATCACCCGAACGTCCATCCTGGCGATGTGGCTGGTGGGTTTGTCGCCGAGGGCCTTGCGACCCGGTGAAGCGAAGTAGGCCTTCTCCATGGCCGGAATGTCTTCGATGCTATCAAAACTTCGCACCCAGATAAAGTCGGTACGGTCGGCGTTGACCCATGTGGCCACTATGGGGATCCCCAGGCTTTCGTGGACGGGCCGAATCTCCTTGTCGAAAAGCTCCAACCAAGAGTCCATCATGCCCTTGTTGATCGTGTATGTGCGTATCTGTGAGACCATGGTATTCACCTCTGTGAGTTTATCGCTTTCAGATTGAGACCGCGTACTGTTTCAGAGCGTCTTCGCTAAAGGCCAGGCCCAGTCCCGGTTTGTCCGGCACTTCCAGGCAGCCGTCGACGAATTTGGGCGTTTCCTCGAACAGCTTCAGGGTCCAGGGCATGTACTCCACGGTCAGGCCGTTGGGGATCGCGCCCATCAGTTGGATGTGAATCTCCGGCACCAGGTGGCTGACCACCGGTAGGTTGAACGCCTCGGCCATGCCGGCGACTTTTCGCCATTCTGTGATGCCGCCGACCCGCAGCAGGTCGATCATCACGATGTCTATCGACCGGTTCTCGATGAGCTGCCGGAAAGGGTTGATGCCGTAGACGTACTCGCCTGCCGCAATGGGAGTGGTCAGGGCGTCCGCCACCCGGGCCATACCCTGGTAGTCGTCGTGGGCCACCACGTCTTCCAGCCAGAAAAGGTTGTACTCCTCCACTCGCTTGCCGATGGTGGTGGCCTGGTTAACGTCCCAAAGCTGGTTGATGTCGCACATTATGTCGATGTCTTCGCCCACGGCCTCCCGCAGGGTCCGCATGCGCATGACCTCTTTGGCCGGTGTGTCCTCGGCGCCCATCTGCGATTTCATCTGCCGGAACCCTTTCTCCACCAGCGCCGGGCCGATCTCGGCCAACTGTTCCAGATTCATGGGGCGCATCAAAGCCCCGCTGGCGTAGGTCGGCACCCGCTTGCGGAAGCCGCCCAATAGAGAGCACACCGACTGGTTGAGCGCCTTGCCTTTGATATCCCACAGAGCCATGTCTACCGCGGCCATCGCCAGGGTTAGTAGCCCTCCGGGGCCGGAGCCGCCGGTCTTCTGACGCAACCCATGCATCACCGCCTCGATATCCATCGGGTCTTCGCCTTCGATAAGGGCGCAGAGCGCGTCCACTGTAGACTTTAACGCGGGGGCCAGTGGGCTCAGGCCCAAACCCGGAGCGAAGGTCAGGCCGATACCTTCGATACCTTCATCGGTCATCATCTTGACCGTGATGAAGGCCCGCATGCCACCCGACTTGGGTTGGACGTCCACCAGCGCTTCGTCGGCTGGAGCGTGCTGCATCTGTATCTGGGACTTGGTGATCTTCATGTCAATCGTTCCTGAAAGGCCTTCCTGATTACCGGGCGGCCTGATTTTAACACAATCTAGCTTCAGATTTGCCGGTGCGAAGGAAAGTGTTGACAAGGCGGGCTGGACAGCCTACTATACTTAACAAGCTATAGTATTCAAGTGGGATTAGTATTCCTGGTTTAGTACTTAAGTCGCCGGCAAGATCTCGAGAAACCACTAGAGGCAAACGACAGCACAATGACCTCCATCAAGCTAGAAACCGCCAAACTGGAAACCAAGTCCACGGCCATGCAGACCGAAGCATACTGGGAGAACCTGGTGAAGCGCAGTCTATGCCGGTTCCTACTCCTGGCCCAACTGGCCAAGGGTCCGGTCCACGGATACGGAATCAACCAGGCGATCAAAGAAGCGTGCCAAGGCTGCTGCGAACCCACCGAGGCGATGGTCTACTCCACCATGAAAGAACTGCAAGATGGCGGTTATGTGGACTGCCGCATGGAGGAGCATCAGGGACGTCAACGCCGCGTGTGCTGGCTGACAGAATCAGGCGAAGAAGCATTTCGCGCCGCCGCCCGAGTCTGGCAGCGGATGCTTCCCACCGTCGAAGACTGCATCGAACAAGCGCTGCCCAAAAGCAAGTAGATATCCGGCAACCGGAAGCATCGAGGAATCGGCGAGGAACCGGCGATCAGATACATAATTGGAGGAAAAGGAAATGGCCACTGATCAAGAAAAGATAAAAGAGTTAGTCAAGGAGCGGTACGGCGCCAGGGCAGAGCGGGTCATAAACCTGACGCCCGTCGAAAATGAATCGGACGGGTGTGGCTGTTCTACCGACGGCGCCTGTTGCGGTGTTGAAGATTTGGACCACGCCATGCTCCTTTATAACGAGGGCCAACTGGCTGGCCTGCCCATGGAGTCCATCGCCGCCTCCGCTGGCTGTGGCAACCCCACGGCATTGGCGGGCTTGCAGCCTGGAGAACGGGTCTTGGACCTGGGTTCAGGTGGAGGCATAGACTGCTTTCTGGCCTCCCAACAGGTTGGCGACACCGGACATGTAACCGGCTTGGATATGACTCCGGCCATGCTGGAACTGGCTCGCGCCAATAAGGCCAAGCTGGGCATCGAGAACGTGGAGTTCGTGCAAGGCGAGATGGAGAAGATGCCCATACCCGACACCAGTGTCGATGTGATCATCTCCAACTGCGTGGTGTGTTTGTCCCCGGACAAGGACGCAGTATTCACGGAGAGCTTCCGGGTGCTTTCGCCCGGCGGCCGCATACACCTTTCAGATGTGATGGCGCTCACGCCCCAAGGCCCCAGCGTGTCTTCACCCGAGGACTGGGTCTCCTGCACGGCGGGCGCGGAATACGTGGATGTGTACCGCGACCGTCTGGTCCGCGCCGGGTTCATCAATATCAAGTTCACCAGCGAAGCGGTGGACTACATGGATAAACATCCAGAGCGGCCCCCGACCAACACCGCCGGATACAAAGTAGTAGCCCACAAACCTCGCTAGGCCCCTTCGGCCGGGCGGAGAGAGTGCGGGGTTTCATTACGAGACCCTACACTCTCTTAATGCGGACAACCGACCGGTAGCCCCATCTATCCCAATGAGATGCGCTTGAATCCCTCGGCGTAGGCCATGCCCACTTTCTTGCCGGTGTTGATCCGGCCTTGGCGGAACCATTCTCCGGCATGCTCCTGGTCAACCTGGGAGACATGGGCCTTCAGCGCCTTGACCGCCGTGTCCATATGGTCTTCCACGTCAACAAACTGATCCGAATTATCGCCGCCGCCCGCCACCCAGACTTCTCGGACTTTATGGGGCTCGAACCCCTCGTCGAGCAACTCGGGGAATGTCAATCGGTCGCGGGCGGTGGGGAAAACTGCCGATAATGCAGCTTCTCCCGCCGCGAAATGGTCTGGGTGTCCCAGGTAATGGCCCGAGTTTGTATCCCGGGACGGGCTGCCAACGATGACCACGTCCGGCTTGTAGCGCCGAATCTCCCGCGCGATGTCCCGTCGGAGGTCTAGCGTGGGTTCCAGATACGCATCGGGGTAACCGAGGAAAACCACATCCTTCAACCCCAGCACTTTTCCGGCGTCCCTCTGCTCTTTCTCTCTTATCTTTATCAGCATTTCGCTGGTTATTTCAGGGTCTGAACTACCTTTGCTGCCGTCGGTGCAAAGCAGGTAGACAACTTCCCAGCCATCTGCGCACCACTTGGCCACGGTTCCGGAACAGCTCCACTCGGCATCGTCCGGATGGGCCATAATCACCATCCCTCTTCGGAACGGCTCTTCGTTTTCCCCCATGGATATCTTCCTCCCCAGTATCGCCAACACGGCCTTGTCTAGGCTCGATCTCAGGCTCAATTACAGGCTCCGTCAAAAGTGTATCATAGGCTTTAGCGAAGCCTGCGCGGTTGGACTGCCCAGGCTTGATGATTATCCGGGAGTAAATCCAGATGGCCACCCTTTGGGCCCAGACGGTCGAATTTGACAACATCTCGGCAGGCGACGATCTGCCGATCCTGGTTAAGTTCGAGTTTCGCCTTCCCACGCGAGAAGGAGTCGAAGCTCCCAGAGAGGACCCAGTCAGCACCGAGAAGTTGACTGGCTACGTGAAAGAGTTACTGCTGAAGGCCTTTCCGCCGGACAACGTGCACAATGAAGGCACATCGATCGAAACGGAGATCTTGATTGATTTCCTCCCAGGGGACACGGTGAGCGTCTGTGGCCAGGTGGTTGGCAAATCAGACCTGGGGGAGAAGAGGATGGTGGAGTGCCAGGTCGCCGTGGAATCTCACGACGGTGAGATCGTGGCTAAAGCCCGGGCAGTGGTCAGCCTTTAGAACGGCCCGTCCGCGGATTTTTTCGCCGTCTGCGGGCAGAAGGACGTGGAGGCCTGTCCTGGGACTCGTCGTCATCTAACTCGGCTAATTCGGACTCGGCGCCCGGATCATCCGTTTCCATTAGTTTGCGGTACGCCGCCCATTGCACCTGTGTGACTAGGGTTAGCAGGATTCCCGGGACGTAGAATGTCGCGAGCGGCTGGTACGATCCCGCCTGGATCCATCTTAAGGCCATCACCGCGCCGATGATCATCACCGCCCAGGCCAATCCCCCAAGCATGGTGTTGTTGTTCCAGGGAGAGCGCAGGACCAAGATGGCACCGGATGGCCAAAAGACCAGCATGGGGAGCATGTATTCCGACCGGTAGTACCACGGTCTCGGAATCGATGGTCCTTGCTCTTCCTCTTCTTGATTCACGACTGGCTCACGAAGACCTAATTGCGGGCCAGAAGGACGTGGAACTCGACGGGGTCGATAGCTCGTTCTTCGCGGATGCAGGCTACGGCGTATTCGATGCCCATTCGGGCGAAGCCGGAATACTGCATGATGTGGTTGCCCAGGATGACTACTGGGATATCGCCGCCCAATTCGACGCCGATCTGGCCGGCATCGTCTTGGTCAACGCGGAGTTCAACCTCGCGTCCGGTCATGCGTTCAATCTTGTCCCGAATCTGGTCCACGAATTTATGGTCTTCCAAATAGACCTCATTTAATAGGGCTGATTCTGGTGCGGTGCGCCACCGGCCAATCTTATCACTCTGAGTATGCGACGACGCAATCAGGGATTGCCAACGCGGCTGAGCCGGGTGGGCAGTGGCTCGGCGCCCACGGCTGCGGCTTTCAGGTCAGCGATAAATTCCCAAGCGGCAGCAGACAGGTCACGCCTTGTTTTGACGGCTAGGCCGATCTGAACCGGCGGGAGAAGATGACTGAGGTCCAGAACCCTTAATCTTGAACTATCCTGGTGGTTCGGCCCGGAGAAGTCGGTGGTCGTCACGGCGATGCCCATGCCAATCTCTACGTACTTCCTCACCAACTCGCTGTTGTCCATCTCCAACCCCACCTGGCACTGCAATCCCCTCTCGCTCATTGCCAATTCAAATCTACGGCGGGTGTAACTATGCTGGCTTAGAAGTATCAACGGCCATTCAGCGATTGTCTCAAGACTCAGACTCGGACTATCAAGAATCGGATGGCCGATTGGCGCCAAGAGATTGAACGGGGCGTCAAAGAGATGCACGAATGAGACGTCCTTAACTTGCTCTTCGGGAGTATGGACCACGGCCATGTCCACATCACCAGCTTCAAGCGATCGCATCAGTACCTGGTATGGGTTGGTCAGCACTTTGATGGCGGCTTCGGGATAACGAGACCGGTATCCTTGGAGTACTGGAGGCAGATAGTGCAAGGCGAGGTCGGGGTACGATCCGATGCTGAATGAACCCTGTTGGTCTGGGTCGGTCATCTGGTTGTTCAGAGACTCAAGGCCGCGCTCCATGGACGACACCAAGGGCCGGGCCAACTCGAACAGCTTGCTGCCCTGAGCTGTGAGCTTGATTGGGCGCCTGTTGCGGTCAAACAGGTCCGAGCCAACGTCCAACTCCAACCGCTGCAAGTGGGCGGTCACAGTTGGTTGTCCCAATTCTAGGAAACGCGCCGCCTGGGACACGCTGCTCAGGCGGGCAGTATGGTAAAAACTGATCAGTTCACGGATATCCAATGGACACCTCAGCCTACTAGGGTCGATCTCGGGATTGCTTCGAAATCACTGGGCACTAAGGACCACCCCTGCTTTTGGCCCTTAGTAGTTCCATACTATCATTTTCTTGATACTCCGCATAAAAGGCGCACGGTTGACGTTGACTTCACCGGGCAATCATAATCTTGCTGTCATAGTATCGAGTTCCGCAGGGCGTCTCGACGCAAAGTGATTAGACCGCCGGTTTCGCCCTCCAATTAAGGAGCATGATGACCACAGTCAAGTATTCCTTGGAAGATTTCACCCAGGATATGGAGTCACTGCTCAAGAGCCAACCCGACAACCAGAAGATCTTCGACCAAGGCTCAGATTGGCTTGAGCGGTTGGTCAGCAATCCCGACTCTATTCCCATGGAATTCCGAGTTCCGCTGGGCGTTGGCCCCCGCCCCGATCACGCATCACGTCTGCTCTATCAGGGCGAGAGCGGCCTTCAAGTCACCGCAGTAGTTTGGGGCGCTGGTGAGCACCTTGGCCCCCATGACCACCGGACCTGGGGCATGATCGGCATCTTGGACAATACCCTCACAGAAACCAGATACCGCCGAGTTGATGACCGAGACGTGGATGGCTACGCCAAGCTGGAGAAAGACCGGGCCGCGAGCTTCAAGCCCGGCGAGATCACTTTGCTGGTCCCCGATACGGACGAGATTCATCAGATGGACAACCACACTGACCGGCCAACTGTGGAGATTCATGTGTACGGTTCCGACCTTCGAGGCTTGCAACGCAGCAGCTATAACTTGGAGACTGGAAAGATCACAAATTTCCGCACAACCAAGTGGGACAACTGTTAGAGTAGGCTCGCCGATACCCGTGGATCGGAGCCGGACACATAGCCGAGGCTGAGGAGAAAAGATCGATGGCCAAGACCATTTCAACCCAGGACTTGAAGAACCTGCTCGATGGGAAGTCTCCCTTCGCTTTGATCGATGTTCGGGAGTCGGGCGAGTACAACGCCACCCATATACCGGGCGCCGCCCTCATCCCGCGCCGCCGGATCGAGTTCATCATCGAAGAATCAGTTCCGTTCAAAGGAACCCAGGTGGTCGTTTGCGACGACGACGGACGCCGCGCCGCATTGGCGGGAGAGACCCTGAAGAATCTGGGCTACACCAACGTTTCTGTGTTGCAGGGCGGGACCAACCGCTGGGCCAGCAACGATCTGCCTACCGAATGGGGTGTAAACGTGCCCAGCAAGGAGTTCGGAGAGATGCAGGAGGTGGTCCACCACGTACCTGAGATCACGGCCGACGACCTGCACCAGCGGATCGAGAACGGCGAAAAGCTCGTCATCCTGGATACCCGTACCCCAGAGGAATACCAGCGCATGTGCATCCCTGGCGGGCGCAGCATGCCCGGCGGTGAACTTGCCCTCAGAATCACCGACATCACCAAAGAGTTGGACGACGACACCACGGTCGTCATCAACTGCGCCGGACGCACTCGCAGCATCATGGGAACGCGGGTTCTCCAACGCATGGGCGTCAAGGCCGTGGGTCTCAAGAACGGCACCTCAGGGTGGTTGTTGGCCGGATATGAACTGGAGTTCGGCGGCGACCGGCTCACGCTTCCCCAGATCTCTGAAGAGGGACGTTCTGCAGCCGAGGAATACGCCGCACGCTTGGCCACAGAGGACGGCGTCCGGTATCTAGACGTGCCTGAATTGCAGAAAGTGATGGCCAAACGGGACCAAGAATCGGTCTACCTGATCGATGTGCGCACCGTAGAAGAATTCAATGCGATGCATATCCCCGGTTTCCGTTCTTTCC
Organism: Chloroflexota bacterium; assembly: GCA_027624135.1. Classification (GTDB taxonomy): domain Bacteria; phylum Chloroflexota; class Dehalococcoidia; order Lucifugimonadales; family UBA3495; genus UBA9611. The sequence continues at coordinate 25,381 of JAQBXL010000001.1, read as the reverse complement.
CTGGCGGCCAGGCAGTGCAACGCTCCGACGATGTGGCTGTGGTGAAGAATGCCACCTACGTTTTCTGCTGCGACGGTAAAGCCAGGGCTACGATCACTGCCTCCTTGTACCGGCAGATGGGTCACGAAAATGTCTTTGCTGTGGATGGTGGAGTTCCTGCCTGGCAGGCCTCCGGTCAAATGCCAGAGATTACATTCCCGGATCTGGCCATACCCGGGATGGCGGAGGCTGAGGCTTCGGTTAAGAAGGTTTCACCTCAAGACTTGAACTCCAGCAAGCCTGACCTAGTCCTTTTCGTGGACACGAGCCAGGACTTCTCCCAGGGCCACACCCCAGGCGCAAAGTGGATCTCCCGAAGTTGGTTGGAGCTTGAGATTGAAGCTGCAGTTCCTTCTAAGAGTGCTGCCATCGTCGTAACCTGTGGCCGGGGCGGCGGCGCCATATTGGCATCTGCCACCCTGCAAGGAATGGGCTACACCAATGTCGCGGCCCTTGACGGCGGCATGGCTGCTTGGAAACAGGCTGGCTTGCCTGTAGAGGAAGGGCTGACTGGAATCGTGCGGCCTCCTTCAGACATCAACTATCTGGGAGTAGACCGCAGCTACGCCGAAATGATGAATTATCTTAGGTGGGAAACCGACCTGGGTGCGAAATACGCTACCGGTTAATATTAGCGCCTAAGATTCAAGCCCAACAACTCAAGACTGAAGGAAAATAGGAGGGACTCGATGGCAACGACGCGACAAGACAGCGTGATCCCCGACTTTCTGAGAATGGACGAGGCGATAGGCTCGGACCCCGCCAACGCCAACAAGACGGGTAATTGGCATGGCTGGCCCACGAAAGACTTGAACCCGGTTACGCTCATGGATGACGAGGGCCGCACGGTCCGCATCCGCACACCTGTGATGGACCTAGAGGGCCTGATCACTCCCACTGACCTGCATTACACCGTCCAGCACTTTGCAGTCCCCCCGGTAGTGCCGACGGACAAATGGGGGTTGAAGGTCTACGGCCAGGTTAAGAACGAACTCACGCTGAACTTCGACCAACTCCGCCGCTTCCCCGGACGCAGTGTCCGCACGGTCATGGAATGCTCCGGCAGCGATGCCACCTTCTTCGAGTATTTCAAGGAAGAAGGCCCCAAGCCTTCCCGCACTCAAGAATGCATGATCCTCAGCGCCAGCGAATGGACCGGAGTCCCTCTGGCCGCTGTCTTACATGCTGTCGGCTTAGACGATAAATCTCTTTACGTGCGGGCCGTTGGCAATGACGATGGAGTCCCTGCCACAGCCGCCGAAGGCACCAAGCCCTTCTACTACGACAAGGGCCTGCCGATCCAGAAGGCCCTCCATCCAGACACGATCCTGGCCTATGCGCAGAACGGGCAACTCCTGGAGCACCTGCATGGCGCGCCCGTTCGTCTGCTGGTGCCTGGCTGGTCTGGAAACTGGTCCGTAAAGTGGATCACTGATCTAGAGGTCTTGGACCACAATCCCCCCTGCTGGTATCAGTACGAGTTCTACTACTACGGCAACTCGGTTGACGACCCAAACAAAGAACTGATCACCACCATCGGTGTCAAGGCGATCGTGACCCAGCCCAACGATGACACCGAGAAGATGACCAAGGGTGTTCACATGATCCGGGGTTACGCCTGGAGTGGCGCTGGGGCCATCTCAGAGGTCGATGTCAGCACTGACGGCGGCGACACCTGGAATTCTGCCCACATCGAAGCGCCCAGACACGACCAGTTCATGTGGGTCCGCTGGTCCTATCAGTGGGATGCGGCCAAGCCGGGGAACTATAACATCATGTCTCGGGCAACCGATGACGTGGGCCGAGTCCAGTCCAGGGAGCCACGTTACAACAACATGCGCAAGAATTTCAGCGCCATAGTCGGGTACCCGGTAACCGTCGAATAGCCGAGTGTCATATTGAATCAAAGGGTACCCGGTAACTGTTGAGTAGCCAGATCAACTCAGTTCGCGGAATCCTGTCATATGAAACCAGGAGATAACCAATGCCGATAATCGATCATTCAGACGTCCGCTTGGCGCCGGTCATGGAGCGGGTGCGCGAGCGCTATCTGGTATCTAAAGACCAAGGTGCGGTATCATTGACCGTGAAGGAAGTGGAGATTTCACCAGGCTGGGAAGGGCGCATGCACACCCATCCGGTTGACGTTTCCATCCAGGTTCTGTCCGGTGCCATCCAGGTCATATTGGGTGACGAAGTTCGGACAGTCCGGCCGGGCACCACTTTGATCGCCCCGCCGGGCGTGCCCCACAAGTTGATACATCATCTCTGGACCCCGGCGCTGCTGCTAATCACATATCCGTCGGCGGACCTAGAGACTGACCACCTGGAATAGTCGAAAAAGATTCGTTGAAAAATTACCCGGCAAATCGCCGGAACGTCTTGAGGAGGATTCAGAATGGCCCTGCCACAGATCGGCACCAAAGCGGAACCACAGATCATACCCACGAACGCGGGTCTTCGTACCTGGGCTGTGCCCCCGCAGGGATTGCAAGATAACATCGTTCCCAACGACCTGTTCTACATCCGGAATCACTGGAAGGACAGCCCCCAGATCGATATCAACACCTTCGAATTGAAGATTGATGGCGAAGTGGAGCGGACCATCTCTCTGTCGTTCGAAGACCTGAAGAAATTGCCTCAGAAGCGTTTCCAGGTAACATTTGAGTGCTGCGGCAACAGCCCAGTGCCCGAGTATTACACCAAGGCCCTCCGCATCAGTTCGGTCATGGAGCAGATCAAGGGCCACGGCATCATGGGCAACGCCGAGTGGGCCGGAGTCTCGCTGAAGGACGTTTTGGAACTTGCTGGAGTCAAGGACTCGGCGGTCGAAGTGATGTTTGAGGGCGCCGACCACGGTCCGGATGAAGTCGTGGGCGACCCGGCCGAAGTTACTTACGAGCGCAGCTTGCCCATGGCCAAGGCGCTCCACGAAGACACGATCTTGGCCTATGAGATGAACGGCGAGCCTCTGCCTAAGGACCACGGTTATCCCCTGCGTCTTTTGGTCTCGGGCTGGTATGGCATGAACTCGGTCAAATGGCTGGTGGGCATCCACTTGCTGGATCACAAGTTCGAAGGGTTCTACATGACCGATCGGTACATGACCATGAACGAGCCCGGAAACCCGACGCCGTACCGTTATTACGATAAATTGCAGGTCAAATCCATCATCACAAACCCGGTCCCCGGTGAGTTCATCCCCGCCAGCGGGTACACACTGGCCGGAGCGGCTTGGTCCGGTGAACAGAATATCGAGAAAGTCGAAATCAGCACCGACGGCGGAAAGACCTGGAGTCCGGTGGACACACTGCATCCGCGCATCGGTTACTCCTGGAACCGGTGGGAGCACCACTGGAACCCGCCCGCAGAAGGGAAATACACCATCATGAGCCGCGCCACCAACTCAGATGGAACTACCCAGCCGATGGAGTTTCCCAACCCCTGGGACGGCCGGGGCTACGGCAATAACATGGTCTTCCCATTCGACGTTGAGGTCCAGGCCTAAACCCAGATGCATCTGGGAAAGCAACTAAAGCAACTAAGGGTGCAAGATTGATCGCTTCAAGACGTTTGCCAGTGCCGCTGATGTTCGTTGGCGTGCTTGTCGTGGTCTTTGCCTTGATAATATTCTTTGGGGCTTGGGCTGTGTCGGCCGATGTCGGTAATCAGCGCACATTGGCATTTGGTCTGCCCGGCACTACGCCGAGCATCAGTGGCAGCAACCTCCAGAACAACCAACAAACTGGTAATGGAGAGTCATTTCAAATCGCCCGCCTGGACGAGCAGAGCTTGGCTAGCGACACTTGGTGGGGCCAGGCGTTCTTGAGCGCCTGCCCATTGCATTAGCGGGAGATTCGGAACTTCTAAAAGACAATTATAGTATGAATGAGGATCGGACGAATGATTTGTCCGATTTCTCTTGAGATCCCGAGTCCGTCTCGGACGCGGGTTTTACTCGATAAGGTAGATAGATGGCTTCCACCACAAATGAGACCCCGGGTACCATTCGCGCGCCAAAAGGATTTCATAGAGCGTGGGTCATTTTAGCGATTCTCGCCATTGCCCAGATAGTAGGCCAATCGATCAGCATGGCGGCCGGAATTATGGTCGCGCCGCTAAACGACCCTGACGGTGGTTTCGGCTGGAACATGGGCCTCATCGGCGCGGCGTTAGCCACCTACTACCTTTGCGGAGCATTGGTAGCCCCGATCACCGGAATGCTTGGCGATCGCTACGGCGCCCGCCCCTTGATGTTGGCTTGCGGAGTACTATACGCGGCCGCCATGATCCTGATTGGTACCGTTACCCATCTGTGGCAGTTCTTCCTCTACTTCGGCGTGCTGCTGTCCATAACCCAATCTCTGGCGATGGTGCCCCTGTTGGCTTCGGTCAATGGTTGGTTTAAGCAGCGGTTGGGCCTGGCCACAGGGTTACTATGGGCGTCGGGCGGGATCGGAGCGGCGGCGGTTGCGCCTTCCATTGCCGGTCTTTTAGAAGCGGTGGGTTGGCAGTCCACCTTCACGATCATCGGTCTGGCCGGCGGCGGAACCCTGGTCTTTTTGACGCTCTTTTACCGGTCCAAACCAGCTGATGCCGGGGCTACAGCGTTCGGTGCGCGAACGGATGACCCGCCAGAGGTGATTCGGAGCAAAGAGATCGAACGGCTGCGACTCAAAGTCTTCAACAAGGCCATGCGCCGGACCAGGGCTTTTTGGAACCTGCCGACCATTCATGGGCTGGGATGCGCCGGACACGGCATAGTTTTGATCTATTCCATCCCATTAGCCATCGAACAGGGGGTCAGCCTGGGCGCAGCCTCGTTCATCCTGGCGCTGATCTCGGTCTTCAGCATTCTCGGCCGATTCATGGCGCCGATCTTAGCCGAACGAATGGGCGCTAAGCCCATCATGATGACGGCATTATTTGTGCAGGGGATAACGGTTCTTGTATTGTTCTGGGCGCAAGACGCCTGGGCCTTCTACCTGTTCGCTGCTCTGTTCGGTTTGGGATTCGGGGGCGAGATGTCAGCCTACCTGGTGGTCAACCGTCAGTACTTCGGCGCTGGGCCCCTCGCGACTCTCTACGGATTTGAGATGATGGGTGCTCTCTCAGGGCATGCCACTGCCACAGTATTGGGCGGGCTGGCGATCTACGCCACCGGCTCGTTCAATCCGGCCCTGGTCATGTCCATGTTCTTCAGCTTTGCCGGTGTATTGGTGATCTATAGCATGGAGTCCGGCGCCCGTGTCCTGATCCCCGACTGGGAGAGCGCTCTGCCTGCTGAAGCCCGAACGACGCCTCGGTTGGCGAATCAGGCGGTCAGGGCTGCCCTGCTGGAACAAGCAGCCGGCGACTAGCCAGGGTGGCTTTTCCGTGCGCTCCATATTATCCAAAGGGTGACGTAATGTCTGAACTCATCGACCTGACCCTTACTTTGGGTAGTGACCGGATCAGTCTTGTGCCTGGATTGGTGGGCGTGGACACATCGGCTATTCAGACTCACGCCACGCATGCACGCTCCAACCAGAAATTGTGTTTGCCCACCCATATTGGCACCCATGTGGACGCTCCCTACCACTTTGTGGACGGCGCGGCCACCATCGAGAATATGCCTCTGGAAAAGTACGCAGGGCCTGCGTTGCTGCTGGACCTCCGTTCTGTGGCAAAAGGCCAAGAACCGTTAACTATGTCGGAACTCGAAGATGCCGGGGCCAGTCCTGAGTCGGTCAAGGGCAAGATAGTGGTTCTGTTCACTGGCTGGGCTGAGGCCGAGTCCGGTGGACCGCGCTTCTATGGCCACGGCCCTTACCTCAGCACCGAAGGCGCCGGGTTTCTGGCCGACTGCGGGGCCAACGCAGTGGCTGTGGACTTTCCAATCGACAAACATCCCGATACTCCCCTGTCCACCATCAAGGACTTCCCCGTGCACCGGCTACTGCTTGGACAGAACATCCCCCTCATCGAGAACTTGATCAACCTGGACCAGTTGGTGGGCAAGGAGTTTGAGCTTTGGGCTCTGCCGCTGAAGCTCAAGGGCGGAGACGGCGCAGCGACCAGGGCCGTTGCCCGGATCCTTTAGCCCGCTTCGACAATGGCTATGCCCGAGGACATGCCGATCCTGCTGGCAACCGGAAACGTAGACAAGCAGCACGCGTTCCGGTCACTGCTGCAAGGTCTTCCCTTAAGCCCCGTTACCCCTGCCGAACTTGGCGTTGATGCATCTACCGATGAAGATGGCGAGACTCATGAGGCTATCGCCCAGGAGAAAGCCATCGAGTGGTCCAAGGCCGGTTCAATGCTGGCCATCGCCTCGGACGGCGGCCTCGTGATTCCAGCGTTGGGTCCTGCCTGGGAAAGCCGCCATACCCGCCGGTTTGCCGGGCCGGAGATTGACGACTCGCAGCGCGTGGACCGGCTGCTGGAATTGATGGCGCCGTTCACCGGAGCAGATAGAAACGCTTCCTGGGCCGAGGCGGTGGCAATCGCCTATAAAGGCCGAATATTGGCTTCTTGGGAGCTTGTGGGAGCTAACGGCGAGATAGCTAGCATAAAGGGGTCAGAACCGGTCCCTGAATTCTGGGTATTCACAGTTTGGGCCTTTCCCATCTACGGCAAGATGTACAATCAACTGACCCCAGAAGAGTTGGCAGCGCTCAACGACCATTGGACTCGGCTGGGCCATTTGGTGCGTCGGTTCTTTCAGTCCATATTCGTTCCCCCTCTTGATTAAACCCGGCACAGGTAAACCCGGCACAGGAACAGCCCGGTGGTGCGCCAATCGGCTTTGGGATACAATGATTTCCGTGTCTGACTAGGCCGCTATTCTCTCGGGATGATGACCATATTGACCACTGCTGAGTACAAAGCCCCAGAGTCCATAGAAGACGTCCAGAACCTGCTGCGCGACCAGGTCTACATCACCGACCGGGCGTTAGCTGTTCCGATATTCCTGGCGATGAAACTGCAACGCCCCTTGTTTCTGGAAGGGGAGGCCGGGGTTGGCAAGACTGAGATTGCCCGTGCCTTAGCCGCTGGGCTGGGCACCAAGTTGATTCGTTTGCAGTGTTACGAGGGCTTGGACGTCAATCAGGCGGTCTACGAGTGGAACCACGCCCGTCAGGTGCTGGAGATCCGTCTCATGGAGGCGGCAGGCGACGTTGACCGGGATTCTGCCAGCGCCGACCTTTTCAGCGAGAATTTCCTGATCAAGCGGCCGCTCCTTCAGGCCATCGATGAAGCTCAGGAGCGACCGCCGGTGCTCCTGATCGACGAGCTTGACCGTGCCGATGAGGAATTCGAGGGGTTCCTACTGGAGCTTCTTAGTGACTACCAGATAACCATCCCGGAGTTGGGCACTTTTAAGGCAGTCCACCCGCCCATCGTCATCATCACCTCCAACCGTACTAGGGAGATACATGACGCACTGAAGCGCCGCTGCCTCTACCACTGGGTCGATTACCCCGACTACCAGAAAGAGCTCCAGATAATCTCCGCAAGGATACCGGACGCCCCAAGGAAGCTGGCCGAGCAAGTAACCGCGTTCATCCAGGAGATGCGGGAGACCGAGCTATTCAAGATTCCCGGCATCTCGGAAACCCTCGACTGGTTGTCCGCTCTCTTGGTGTTGAACCAAACAGAACTGGACCCCTCGGTGATCGATGATACATTGGGCCTGATGCTCAAGTACCAGGACGATATCGAGTCCGTGAAGGGTGAGCCAGTCCGGGCCATGTTGGAGCGCTCCAAGAACCGAGGACCCCGCCGGGGAGGCCGCCGCCGCGGATAGAGATGCCAGGCCCGATTCCGATCATTCCCAACGATGCCGGCCCAGATGGCCATATACTCCATAGCCTGACGCTCTTCGGCGAGATGCTACGCCGCGTGGGGCTGGAAGTTGGATCGGGCAATATGCTGGATCTGGTTCGTGCCACCGAACACGTGTCCATCGGACGGCGCGGGGAATTCTTCCAGGCCGCCCGCAGCATATTGGTCCACCGCAAACAGGACCTGCCCATCTTCGATGAAGCATTCCAAGTGTTCTGGCGCAAACCTTCCGACCGCACCACCACCATGGACCTGCGTTCCATGGGAGAGCAACGACGATTTCGCAAGCCCCAGATAGGGACCGGCCGGGATGATGAACCCGAGGGCGCCGGATCAATCGAAGGCGACCCGAACGATGAATCGGTCCAGAACGTAGACCTGAGCCGCACCTACAGCGCAGTGGAAGTGTTCCGCCAAAAAGATTTCTCCGAGTTCACTTCCCTGGAGATGGCCGAAGCACGGCTGATGATGGCCAACTTGGAATGGGACCTAGGTCGGCGCCGCACCCGGCGGTTGGCTCCGGGCCAGTCTGGGCAACTTGACCTGCGCCGAACCATGCGGCGGAGCCTGAAACACGGCGGCGAATTTATAGATCTGTCCTTCCGGTCTCCCAAGGACAAGCCTCGCTCACTGGTGCTCATCTGCGACGTGAGTGGTTCCATGGAGCGCTACACCCGGATGCTCCTACAGTTCATCCACACAATCGCAGGCGCGGGCGGCAACCAACAACTGGAGGCCTTCCTGTTTGCCACCCGTCTAACCCGCATCACCCGGAACCTGAGATACCGCAGCATCGACCAATCGATCGATGAAGTCTCAAGATCGGTGCCCGATTGGGCTGGCGGCACGCGCATAGGCGAGGCGATAAAGACCTTCAACTACCAATGGCTGCGGCGGGTGCTGAAGGGCCAGACCGTGGTCTTGATAATCTCCGACGGCTGGGACCGGGGCGACCCTGAATTGTTGGCTCAGGAGACTTCCAGGTTGCAGCGCAGCTGCCACCGGCTCATCTGGCTGAACCCCCTGCTTGGCTCCCCCACCTACCAGCCTCTAACCCAGGGGATGAAGGCGGCGCTGCCTTATGTTGACGACTTTCTGCCGGTGCACAATCTGAACAGCCTGGAATCGCTGGCCCAGAATCTGAGTTCGTTCAGCCCCAACCGCACGCTGGGACGCGCGTACCGGCCACCCGTTGCCGAAGAACCTGATTCTGAGCCACTAATAGCCGCAGAGCGGCCCATCGACCGGTTCAACCTGCCAACCTTCCGGCACCCCGAGTGGGGAAAAGATCGTAGCAACACCAACGAGAAGTGAGGTAAATCTTATGTCAGACCACCCGACGCCCGGCCCAATCATGGAACTTGGCTTTGCCTTTTGGGGTGCCAAGACCCTCCTAGCCGCCACTGAATTGGGGTTATTTACCGAATTAGCGGCCAATGGCCCCCAAACTGAGGAATCCCTGTCCAGAACCCTGGACCTTCACCGGAGGAGCGCTAGAGATTTCCTGGACGCCTTGGTGGCCTTGGGCATGCTTGATCGTGAAGATGGCAAGTATGGGAACACCAGGGACACAGAGGCCTTTCTCGACAAAAATAAAACTTCTTACGTTGGCGGATGGCTCGAGATGGCAAATTCCCGTCTCTATCCGTTCTGGGGCAATCTCACAGAAGGGTTAAAGACCGGGGAGCCGCAGAATGAAGCAAAGACTGGCGGCGACCTGTTCGATGCGATCTACGGCAACCCCGAGACCCTAAAAGTGTTTTTACACAGCATGACTAGTCTCAGCATGGGGGCGAATATCACAATCGCGAACAAATTCCCTTGGGACAGATATAAGTCGTTCGTTGATGTGGGAACAGCTCAGGGGGGATTGGCGGTTCAGATCGCCTTGGCCAACGGACACCTAACCGGTTCTGGATACGACCTGCCAGTGGCCAGAGAAATCTTTGAATCATACGTCACGGAAATGGGTCTCACGGATCGGTTGTCTTTTGCGCCCGGAAGTTTCTTTGACGACCCGATGCCCCAGACCGACGTCATCACAATGGGCCACATCCTCCACGACTGGGACCTGGACACCAAGCGGATGTTGTTGCAGAAGGCCTACGAAGCCTTGAACCCAGGGGGAGCGGTAATAATTTATGAAACACTTATCGACGATGACCGCTCCAAAAACGCGTTCGGCCTGCTAATGAGCCTCAACATGTTGATCGAGACAAGGGGCGGGTTCGACTACACCGGAGCGGACTGCCAGGGCTGGATGACCGACATTGGATTCAAAGATACCTACGTTGAACACCTAGTAGGACCGGATTCGATGGTAATTGGGTTCAAATAACCTGCGGCGCGAGTCTTTCACCAGTCAGCTTCAACTTTATCCAGATCAACCACGCGAGGCCAAAAGCCAAGGCCGCCAAGGCTCCACCGGCTAAAGCGTCCACAATGAAATGGTTACCGGTAAGCACGATGGCGAAGAAGGTGAGGACCGGGTAAAGCAGGCCTAGCGCCCGTATCCAGCCCCTGAATGTGTTCCAGAACAGCACTCCCAAGATCACGGTCCAACTGAAATGCAAACTTGGCATTGCAGCGGAGATGTTGTAGAGAGCGGCCATGTCCTCACTGCCGTAGAACTTGGGTCCGAATTCCTGAATGGTGTTCAGAAGATCGACGCTTGGAATGGCGAATGGTGAGGCTACCGGGAAGAGCATGAAGGTCAGCAGCGCTCCGGCCAGATCGATAAATAGAACCGTGCGGTAGAAATTGTATCTAGGCCGATCCTTGATGAACAAGATGGCCGCAACCACCATGATCACCGGCCAGTAGGTGACGATGTACACCCAGTTCATCATGATTACCAGGGCTTTGACGTTCTCCACAGCCCAGGACTGCCAGCCTGGCTCCCAGAGAAAACCGATTCTTTCTTGCAGGGAGACAATCTTGTCGCCGTTGGATAGTCCCTTGGACAGAGTGTCAGAATAGACCAGGCCATTGGTGATCAGATAGACAAGATACGCGCCGATGTAGAGGGCTATTTCGCTGATCGCGGCGCGCCTGTTTCGGACTGCGGTAATCACCGCGGCAACAGGTCGGTTTGGTGGGTCAGAAACGGTTCACAGGTGGGCGCAACAGTCCAGCGCTCGGCAACCTCACTCCCAGACCCGGTCAATCGGCTGTTAATGGCTCCCCGCCGACCGGTTTAGTATCTGTCCGCCTGAACGCGTTGTGTGCTTTGGATAGGATGACCGGCAGGAAGAAACGTCGGCGGAACCCCAGTTCCATGGTCAGGAACGAGGCTAGAATCAGCAGTCCGCCGCCGACGGCATCCATGATGTAGTGATTACCGGTGATGGTGATTGCGAATAGGGTCATGGCCGGGTAGATGACACCAAAGACCTTGATCAGTTTATTATGCGACCGCAGGAACATGATGCCGAACAGCACCGTCCAGCTAAAGTGCAGGCTGGGCATGGCGGCGTAAGCATTGTAGTAATTGGTAAACTCACGGCTGGCATATCCCGAAGGCCCGAATGCCTTGATCGTGTCTACGAAGTGCTCGGCGATCATCCTTGGCGGGGCCAGAGGGAAGAGCATGAAACCCAACAGCGCGATCACGAAGCTGAGAAGGACGACGTTCCGGTAATACTTGTACCGGTTGCGGTTGGTGAAGTACAGAATCACTGCGCTGGTGAGTATGATGGGCCAGAAAGTGACAATATAGGCCCAGTTGAAGAAGATCACCAACGACTTTGCGCTGTTTATGGCCCAGGATTGCCAACCCGGTTCCCAGAAGAATCCCCAGTTTTTTTCAAACTCTATGACCCGTGCGGCGTTGGCCAGAGCCGTCCCTTGGAAATCTGAGAAGACCAGGGCGCGGGTATGCATATAGGCGAAATAGCTGCCCACAAGGAGCCCTATCTCCCCTACATAAGGGAAAATGAATCGGGACTGGGGTAATCCAGACAGCGTATTTCTAATAGTGGCCATCGTCAGGCTCTTTCACGATGATTGCTAGCGTTCAGATCCGGTGGCTCATCAACACCACGTACCAAACGTGATTCATTTACATTGGATGTTCAAGCGGTGTCGAAGGTTCAACATCCTGAACAATCTATAAGACAATTTTGACAGATTATGTCTTGGATTTCCAGTTTCATTGCGGTCTAACGCTAAACTGGCTCTTCTGATTTCGCCTCGTCCAGGGATTCCTCTTGTTTTAATGGCGAGACGGACGCCATTTCGATCTGTGGGATTTCATCGTCGTGCTTCACGCCATTGCTGTTGGCTGACTTAAATCCGTTAACCCGAAGCAGAAGCGGTTCGGGGTGGAGGTACACCGGACCACGACTGCGGGCGGCGCTGCTTCCCAAATAAACGCTGCAGTCCAGGCACCCAACCCATTTTTGGGGAACGAAGTCTTTCTTGAACAACCCCCGGGCGGCGGTGTAATCCTCTCCGTTCCAGATAGACTTTACAGATGATACACCAACGTCGCCGAAATCCTGGGTCTTGTCCGTAAGGTAGCAGCACGGCGCAAATCCGCCGTCCCAGTTGATCACCGCGGTACGCCACAATCTCCAGCACACCCCACCGTCCTCCTGATAGGGCTTGTAGAACGGATCGGCGCGCAGGTACTCGGGGTGCTGACGCGGCAGCCACTTTTCGGCCTCATCAGGATCGTTCTCGCCGTGGGGAAAGTCCACTTTCTTGAGGACCAGCGAGTCAACTCCCAGGCTTACGGCCAAGCTTCGGGCCTCTTCGATCTGGTGCTCATTCTGGCGCATGACGATGAATTGCCACTCGATATAAGGGGTCTTCGAGCCCAACTCCCGTTTTTTCGCATCCAGAAGCCGCAGATTAGCGAGCACCCGGTCTAGATGTCCACCGACACGGTAGACCTCATAGACTTCCTGACTCACCCCATCCAGGGAGACGATCATGACGTCAAGTCCCGACCGGATTACCTGCTCGGCGATCTCAGGGGTAAGCGGCTTGTTCAGATTCGAGCTTATGATTGTCGCGAGCTTCTGCTTGTGGGCGTATTCGATATATTCGTGGATGCGCCGGTTCAAGAAGGGCTCGCCCCAGCTATAGAGCGTAAGCCACATGCACGAGTTCTTGATCTGGTCGACCGTGCTCTTGAAGAGGTCAAAGTCCATCACGCCCTGATCACGGTGGATGGTCCCCTTGCCGGTATGACAGAGCGGGCATTTCAGTTGGCAGATGTTGGTTGTGTCAATCTCCCATTCATAGGCGGACCCCCAGATGATTCTCCGGGCGAACCGGAGCTGAAGTTCCACTCGAATAAAGTTCCAGAACTTGCGCCAACTGAAGTAGCGGGTTGCTAGCCAGTATCGCTGGTCGCGGCGACCGTCAGAGACTGACTGGATCACGCCTCCGTTCATCTGGAACCAACGTTCGCCAAGATAGATTGCTGCCTTTAGCAACCAAAAGAAAGGGTTATATCGGACCATTGATTATCCGGTCAAAAGCCGTTCCCAGGCGAAGAACCGGGTAGGCCGTAGACTATTATCGAAATTAATACGTTTCTGGCGTTTCTGGTTAATGCGAACTCGTTTACGCGTACATCTTAACTCCAGCGCCCCTAGTCCTTCAACCGTATCTAAACAGGGCAAGCGACGCCTGAAATTGACTATGCTCAAACCGGGAGAGTATCCTTGTCAAACCCTGACGCGCCCTTTCTGCCGCATCAACGGCGTGTCATCCGTTCCCATTAGGAACCCAACATGAGCGACAATAAGCAGGTTTTTTCGCCGGGTCAACGCTCGTTGCTGACTGCTGTGATCAACCGCATCATTCCCGCTAAGGACAAACTGCCCGGCGCTGGAAACCTGGGAATAGCCGCATCCATCGAAGAAGCCGCGGCCACCACGCCTGGATTGACCCGTATTTTTAACGATGGACTGGCGCAGATCGGGGTGGCAGCCGGACAGAGTTCAGCCGGAGAGTTTGAAGCCCTTTCCAACACCGCCAAAGATGAACTATTGAGGTCGGTCGAAACCGCCAACCCCGTGTTCTTCGACCAGTTGGTTCTTCAGACCTATAATGGTTATTACACTAATCCCGAGGTTTTCGAACTGATCGGATACTCTTTGCCAAGATTGGCGCCGCCGGGTTCGCAGCCAGAGTTGCTGGATGTGTCCCTTCTGGACGAACAGCGAAAACGAGAGCCTTTTTGGAAGAAGGTTTAGGTTAGAACCTCCAGCACCGGAGGAGCACCATGCCCAGAGAAGATTTCGACCTACGATTAAATCAACTTCAATTGGAAGTGCAAACCCTTGCCCAGATCGTGGGTAAGTCCATCAACCGCGCGGTTGACGCCCTGAAACGCCGGGATTTGGTCGCCTCTCAAGAGGTCGTCAATGATGACGACTATATCGATCAGAAACGATTCGAGATCGAAGACCGCTGTGTCGACTTGATCGCCACCCAACAGCCCATGGCTGGTGACCTGCGGGTCATCATAGCGCTACTGCACATAGTGGTGGAACTAGAGCGGATGGGTGACTACGCCGAGGGAATCTCCAAGATCAGTCTTTCCATGGGCGACGCACCGACCCTTAAGCCACTGATCGATATCCCGCGTATGGCCGAAAAGGCCACTGCCATGCTGAACGACAGCATCGACGCGCTGCTGCATCGGGACATCATGAAAGCCAACGCGGTTTGTCAAGCAGATGACGAGGTTGACGATCTTTATGACCAGGTCTACCGGGAACTCCTGTTGTTCATGATCCAAGACCCGGAAACGATTCAGCGCGCAACCTACCTGCTCTGGGTCGCCCACGACCTGGAACGTATCGCCGACCGTGCCACCAACATCGCCGAGCGCGTGATCTTCATGGTGTCGGGCAAACTCGTTGAGATCAACGTCTCCCGCTACTAGATCCGGCGCCAGACCCGCAACTAGGCAGTGAAAGCCAACGCCAACTGGCCTCGTTGCTGCATATTCGCTTGAACCGTTGCCCGGTCTGGCAGGTTCCATTGCCGCCGAACCCGGTCCACGGTATCTAGAACGCTCTTGGTGTACTCTCCCGGCGCGTAGGTCTTACGGTATAGGCGGTTGTAGCCGGGCGTCAGGTGGGGATAGGCTTCCCGCAGCATGGGCATGAACCACTCTTTTGAGCCCGGCTTCAAGAACAACACATTGGCCCCCAGGTACTGAGCCTTGTGAATGTGGGCTGCTTCGACCACCGCTTGGATATTCGCTTCGTCGTCGGTGATGCCGGGCAGCAACGGGGCCATCATCACCCCTGCGGAGACGCCGCTCTCCACCAAGAACTGCATGGTCTCCAGCCGAGCTTCCGGGCGTGGAGTCCCCGGCTCCATCAGGCGCCACACCTTCTCGTTTATGGTCCCGATGCTGAAGTTGACGTGAACATCGGCAACCTGGCTCAGTTCCGCCAAGATGTCGGCGTCGCGGCGCACCAAGACACCCTTGGTGGTGATGGACGCAGGGTTCTGGAAATCGCGCAGCACGTGGAGGATGCGCCTGGTTATCTCGTATTCGGCTTCCGCCGGTTCGTAGGGGTCTGAAGCGGTGCCAATGGCGATCGACTCCCGCCGCCAACTGGGGCGTTGCAGTTCTTTCCGGAGCACTTCGGGAGCGTTTATCTTGGCGAAGACCCTGGTCTCAAAGTCCCGGCCCGAGTCCAAACCCCAGAACTCGTGGGTCGGCCGGGCATAGCAATAGGTGCAGGCATGGCGGCAACCCCGGTACGGATTCAGTGTCCACCGGAACGGGAACCGGGGGACATCAATCTTATTGAGCAGAGTCTTGCAGTGAATCTCTTGTACGTCAGCGCCTGCCATGGGCCCTCCCTATGGTGCCAGGTATAATTAGCATTAACGGAACTAATGTTCTAATTATACGCTGGTGACGCCGAGGGAGACAAGGCAGAACCGTCAGGTGGTTCTTAATTAGGAAATGCGCTTGGGCAGACCGGGAACTACCGCCTGTAGACTGCGGCCTCGCCGGAGCGGTCGCAGTTCAGCTTTCGGCTCAGGTGTAAGCCTTCCAAGATGAATTCCACCGCCGATGCGATGACCTCGGGCCGGTTGTCCGTGGTCAGTTTCTTGACCGCCGGGGCCAGGCCGTCGATCTTCTTGACCAGGTCCGGGTATCCGGCGGCAGACAGGTCGCTGCCGGTCTCGGCCCGGTTCCCCATGTCGAAAGCGGTTACCACCGGCTCCAGTTCATCTACGTCAAAGTAACCACTGAAGATCCGCAACACAGCGCGCCGGGTCAGATCGTCGGTCACCCGCGACTCGCGGCCTTCTTCGAAGGTCTCAAGCTCGATCTTCCCAGCAAACGACGCGACGATGAAAGACAGATCGCTGACTCTGGGGCAAGTCCATTCTTCGCCGCTTCGGATGGCCCGGCGAACGGCATTGCCAAGCATGGTCTCGAAGTTGGCGATGGACACCCGGACGCTGACTCCGGAGCGTTGGTTGATCTCGCTGCTCAGGCGGGCTTGGGTGGTGATCTCCGCTACGATCTCCTTCATGTAGTCGGGGATAACCATCTTTTCTTCTTCGGGAAATCTAGCTCGCTCCTGTTCCATGATGACGATCTCATCTTTGGGATTCAGGGGATAGTGGGTGTGTATCTGGGAGCCGTACCGGTCCTTGAGCGGAGTCACGATGCGGCCTCGGTTGGTGTAGTCTTCGGGGTTCGCCGTTGACACTACAAAAACGTCCAAGGGCAACTGCACGCGGTAGCCCTTGATCTGCACGTCTCGTTCTTCCATCAAGTTGAACAACCCGACCTGAATCCGCTCGGCCAAGTCGGGCAACTCGTTGATGCAAAAGATGCCACGGTTGGTGCGAGGCACCAGTCCGTAGTGGATCGCCAATTCGTCGGACAGATAGTGACCCTCGGCGACTTTGATGGGGTCAATCTCGCCGATGAGGTCGGCGATCGAGATATCGGGAGTGGCCAGCTTTTCGGAGTAACGTTCTTCCCGGGTTATCCATTCCAGCGGCGTCTTATCGCCCAACTCCGCCACTTTGTCGCGGCAAACTCGGCAGATGGGCTTGTAGGGGTCGTCGTTGATCTCGCACTCGGCGATCTTGGGTATTGCCTCATCCAACAGGTTGGTCATGCTCCGAATGATGCGGGATTTGGCCTGGCCCCGTTCGCCCAACAGGATGATGTCCTGCCCGGCCAGGATGGCATTTTCAATCTGGGGAATGACGGTATTTTCAAATCCGACAATACCTGGGAAGACGATTTCCTCGGCTCGAATCTTAGCAATCAGGTTCTTGCGCATTTCCTCGCGCACGGGAAGAACTTCGTAATTGCTTTTGCGGAGAGCTCCAATGGTCTGGGGACGCTTTGCCTTGGGCATGTTCACCCCTCCATCTACACATACTGGCGCCGACTAACTATACGCACAAGCTATAGAGCCGGATGTGCCATTCTCAACGTAGTATCCAATGGTTCCAAGTTAACATACCTTAGCCTATAATTTACAAGGAAGGATTCACCGAATTCGAGTGTCACCATGTTTAGTAGACTTGCATTTCCGCTTCTATTCTTCCTAGCCCCCCGTCTAGGCCCCAGGATCTTCAAGTTCGGGCGCTTGGTTTGGCGTCTGACCTTCGACAAGCGTGTTTCCATCTTTCTGCGGGCGCTGGTTCCCCTAGCCGTCATCTACATCGTCTTGCCCTTCGACCTCATAAAAGACTGGGGAGTCCCATACGGCATCGGACGGTTTGACGATCTTATCATCATGGGCTTGGCATTGCTATTTCTGACCAAGTTGGCGCCACCTGCCATCGTGGATGAACACATGGACCGAATCCCGCCGTCGGACCGGCCCGAAGACAAAGACCCCGACAAAGTGGTCGATGGCACAAGCAGGCTGATTGACGACGAGTAACGCCCCCCCGATCGTTCCGGCCTCTGGCATGGGTCTCTACGTCCACGTGCCTTTCTGCAAGACCAAGTGTCCCTACTGCGACTTCAACGCCTACCAAGGCATCGAAGACCTCATCGGCCCCTTTCTTCCGGCATTGATGGCGGAGATCAAATGTTGGGGGGAGACCTTGGCCCATACTGCGGTCAAGTCAGTCTTCTTCGGGGGCGGCACCCCGTCCTACCTGCCCCCGGGCTACATCGAGCAATTCCTCTCATCTATCCAAACATCGTTCCAGGTGGACTCCGGCGCTGAGATAACGATCGAAGCCAACCCCGGAGATTTGGACGCAACTGCCTGCGCCAGCATCCTGGGCCAGGGTGTCAATCGCCTGAGCATCGGGGTGCAAAGTCTAGACAACGACCTGCTGAATCTGCTGGGTCGGCGGCATCAGGCTTCCGAAGCGATAACGGCATTCCAGACCGCCCGCCAAGCCGGGTTCGACAACGTGAACTTGGACCTGATGTACGGTCTGCCCAACCAATCGATGGACCAATGGCGACAGACACTGGACTCTCTGATCGACCTGGCCCCGGAGCACATCTCCCTTTATGCCCTGACCATCGAAGAAGGCACGCCTATGCACCGCTGGGCGGAGGAAGGGAAGATTCCCGAGCCAGACCCAGACCTGGCCGCCGACATGTACCAGTACGCCCGCGAGTCACTGGCGGAGGCCGGGTACCACCACTATGAGATATCTAACTGGTCGCTTCCGGACCGGGCCTGTGACCACAATCTGATCTATTGGCAGAACGGCCCTTATCTGGGCGTTGGCCCCGGCGCTCATTCCCGGTTGGGCGACTACCGGTTCTGGACCGTCCTTTCCCCCCGTGATTACCTCAATAAAGCTGCGACTTGGGCTGATTCGGGTGCAAAACCGGTCGCTGAGTTGATCGAACCCGTGCTTCAGGGAATCCCGACCCTGGGCGGATGGGAACACATAAGCCAGGAAACCGCCTGCTCCGAGACCATGTTCTTGGGTCTGCGGCTGCTAGACGGCCTGGACTTGAAGGCCGCTTCCGCCCAAACCGGCATCGACCTAGCCAAGAAGTTCCAAACCCCCATCAAAGACTGCATCCAACTAGGGCTTCTGGAACTGGACGGCACCTGCCTGAAGCTGACCGAGTCGGCCTACCTGGTAGCCAACCAAGCGTTCACCCGGTTCTTGGAGTAAGAAGCTTCCGCGCGCAATCGCACGGTGAACTCACGAAGAGTATTCAGCTTGCGGGCATTATTGGGTTAGGTTAGAGTCAAGGTGACGGATAATAGTGAGGCGAAAGGATGGCTGTAGCTGATTTAGTAGTTAAATCGCCGGACGACAATGTGGCATTGATTGTGGAAGTCAAGGCACGATTTGATGTCACCGATGAATGGGCATCAACTTTACATAGAAATTTAGTGATTCACGGTTGGATTCCTTCTACAGCGTACTTCCTTCTGGCGCTACCTGATTTTTTTACTTGTGGAAGCCGCGTCATTCAGGCGACTCTGACGAGTTCGATTACAAGATTCCGTCAAAAAAAATATTATCTCGATATCTTGACAAAGATTCGCTTTCTGAGCTTAGCGGCTCTAGTTTGGAATTATTGCTGTCGACATGGCTGGGGGATATCATTAACTCCGAAATTTCGAAAGACGAATATCCTGAGTTTGATTGGATGATTGAATCTGATTTATACGCCACCATCAGAGGTGGAGCCGTCCAGGTCCAGGCAGTGATTCGATTGTATACGTCGAATCTAATTTCGTTCTTGAAATTGCATTTGCTCAAGAAGAATCAGCGTCGTGTGATTCGATTCTAGAACTCGCCGAAACCGGGAAAATCGGTCTGTATGTACCAGCAGTCAGTATTTCTGAGCCGTATGAAGTTATTTTAAGGCGGTCCAGGCATCGAGTCGAGCTCAACAATCAATTAGCCGCTGAGCTCAGGCAATTGTCCCGTTCCCAGCCATACTCCCAAATAGTCGAGCAATCTCAGGAGATCGTCTCACTTCTCATATCAAGCGGCCAAGATGAAAAAGCCAGACTGGACTCGACGCTTAGTCGGATTCTGGGGTGTGCCGAAGTATTGCCGATAGAAGGGGCGACACTTCGATCAGCGATAGGCTATCAAAACAGCCTCGACTTATCGCCACAAGATTCCCTGGTTTATACGGCAGTAGTCAATCATTTGGATAACGCGTTGACGGACGACAAATGTTTCCTTAATCGTAACTCAAGAGATTTTCTCATTCCGGATATCGAGTCACAGCTTGGGAGCCTAGGGTGTCTAATGATTCCACATTTTGCTCAAGGTTTAGAGTACATTCATAGGTCTCTTTGAATAGGATTGGTAATTTCAGAGATTATTTGCGGGTGCTATCCTTTACCCAATCCCGTTAGAGGCCGATCTCCATGTACGTTATAGGCACCGCTGGCCACGTGGACCATGGCAAGTCCACCCTGGTTCAGGCCCTGACCGGCATCGACCCAGACCGCTTCCCGGAAGAGAAGGCGCGGCAGATGACGATTGACTTGGGGTTCGCCTGGATGACGCTGCCCAGCGGCCGGGAAGTCAGCATCGTGGACGTGCCGGGCCATGAAAGGTTCATCAAGAACATGCTAGCCGGCGTCGGCGCCATCGACCTGGCTTTGTTGATCGTGGCCGCCGACGAAAGCGTGATGCCCCAGACCAGGGAACACCTGGCAATCCTGGACATCCTTCAGATCACCCGTGGCCTGGTGGTTATCACCAAGACCGACCTTGTCGATGAAGAGATGGTGGAACTGGTCAAAGCCGAGGTGGAAGACACCCTTAAGGACACGTCCTTCGAGGGCTGCCCGATGGTCGGCGTATCTGCCTACACGGGCGCCGGCTTGGACGAGCTCAAAGCCACCATGGACCGTATCCTCGACGATACCCAAGTCAGGAAGGACTTGGGCCGTCCCCGTCTACCCATCGATCGCTGCTTCACCATATCCGGGTTCGGCACGGTGGTCACCGGCACGCTCATCGACGGCACATTGACCGTGGGACAGGAGATCGAGCTGGCCGGATCGGGACAACGGGCCAGAGTCAGGGGTCTGCAAAGCCACAAGACCAAGGTCGATTCGACCGAGCCAGGCGTACGTCTGGCGGTGAACCTGTCGGGCTTGTCGCGGGACGAGGTCGAGCGCGGAGAGGTCCTCACCATCCCAGGCTGGCTCAAACCCACTCGCCGAATAGACGTGCGTCTTCGCATGGTCAAGAACGCCTCCCACTCTTTGAAACACAACGAAGGAGTCACCTTCCACCTATTCACCAGCGAGTCACCGGCGCGGGTCAGGCTGCTGGACGTCGAACGTCTGGCTGCGGGCGAAGAAGGCTGGGTGCAGCTTCTATTGTCCGACCCGCTTCTTGTGGTGAAGGGCGATTTCTTCGTGATCCGCTCTTCGGAAGACACGCTCGGCGGCGGCCAGATCGTGGACCCCAATCCCAGGCGGCGCTACCGGAGGTTCGACGACGACGTGGTGGAACGGCTGATGACCCTGGATCAGGGCACCGGCGGAGACATCATCCTCAGCGTCGCCGAACAGTGGGGCCCGTGCGACCTGACCACTCTCTCCCAGCGGACCAACCTGTCGCGGGAAGAGGTGTCGGAACGGGTGGCCCATTTGACAGAGGAAGGACAACTGGTGTCCCTGGGAGATTTTGGCACAGACGCGGATGCCGTGGTTTATGCAGCCCAGGCCTGGGACGTGCTAAAGAGCAAGGTTTCTTCGGCCCTTCAGCTTTACCACACTCAATACCCGTTGCGGCAGGGCGCGCCAGCCCAGGACATACGCAGCCGCATGGGACTTTCGCAGCCGGTGTATCAGCGGGCAGTGGCCAAACTCCATGAAGAGAATGTGCTCGTTGATGAACGACAATCCCTGCGCCTGCCGGACCACGAGATTACCCTGAGCCCGAAGATGCAAGAAGCGGCGTCCGCCTACTTGAAATCCCTGCAAAAAGACCCCTATTCTCCATCCAGCGACCAGCCGGTTGATTCGGAGTTGCTTGGCGTCCTGATCGACCAGGGCAAGGTCGTTATGGTGACCGACTCAGTGGTCTTCGGGGCAGAAGCCTATCGGGAGATGACCGAACGCATCGTCCAGCACCTGAAGGACGAGGGGCATATCACCGTTGCCGAAGCCAGAACGATGTTCGACACCAGCCGCAAATACATCCTGGCCCTTCTTGAATACATGGATCAGCAGCAGATCACGCGCCGAACCGGCGACGAACGAGTCCTGAGGTAGGCTTTCGTTGAATCGGGGTGACTGGCAACAGATCTTCTTTAGAAATACCGGCGAGCCGGTGAGGTAGGCTGATTTGGGACTGGACATGGGACAGACGGTCCTCCAACTGGACCACCTCACGCAGACCGCGCGCCGGGACAGCGAAGCCCGGGAAGAGCGCCTTACGGCCTTGCTTAACGCCGCCTCTGGAATCGATCCTCACACCGCCGCCGAGAAGACCTCGGACACCAAACGGCGTCCCTACCTTGCCGCCGAGGTCGAAGAATCACTGCTGGATGTCTACCCTCCTCCGGACCCGCCCGCCGACTGGGTTGTGGCTGGAGTAGACGGCTCGCACATCGACGTTGACCGGCACCTGCCAGTCGCCTGTTACCTGTTGAACTTCGGCGGCTGTGTGCTGACCTACGGTTCGCGTCCGGACGCCACCTTATTCAGCGAACCCCACCTCGCCACGACTCCAGAGGAGTTATATCTCTCTGACCCCAAGAACGCCAACAGCGAAGAGACCATCAGCGGCGCGCTCCTGGGACTGGTCCGCACGGTCAAAGAGCTTGAGACTTTGGCGAACACAGTGGAAGAGTGCCCGCCCGACCTGCCGGTGTTGGGACTGGTGGACGGGTCACTGGTGCTCTGGGGGCTCTCCGGACAGGCCTTCCGTCCCTACGTGGGCGACGCGATCATCGGCGATGGGCTGCTGCCGGCGATGAGACGCTTGGAGAAACAGGCCGAGAAGCGCCCCGTCGCCCTGGCCGCCTACGTGTCTTATCCCCGCAGCACGGAGGTTGTGAACGCGGTCCGATGTTCCCTCTGTCCTCATGACGACGTTGTTTGCACACAGTCGTGCAACAACCGCCGCTCGACCCAGCAACCCTGCGCCAGGGCGAACGATTTCCTGGACCGAGACCTGTTCCAACGGCTGCTGGAACCCGGTTGGCGTTCTGCGGTCTACAAGACCAACTCCTCGGTTTCAAGAGACTCCTACGATGAAGAGAACAAGGTCTACTTCTTCTACTTGAACGCCGGTCAGGAGATTGGCCGGGTGGAGATACCGAAGTGGGTAGCCAAGAACGAGACCCTGCTCTCGCTGGCCCACGGATTAGTCTGGGACCAATGCCAACGGGGACAGGGTTATCCGGTGGCCATCTCCGAGTCCCACGAGCAGGCTGTGATTAACGCCGGTGACCGCCGAGTCTTCCGCCGTCTGCTGACCGACTCCCTGGAACGTCAAGGCCTTTCCGCCGCCACCTCCCAGAAAGACCGCTCCAAGCGATCACCCTGGGTGTAATAAAAACTGGATTACCGGAATAAAGGAGCATTACAATGCTGCACACACGCATCTGCGACTTACTGGGCATCGACTTTCCAATCATCAACGCCCCGATGTCCAGAACTGCCAACGCTGAGTTGGCCACCGCTGTCTCCAAGGCCGGAGCCTTCGGAATGATCGGATCTGGCTTGGATCTGGAGCCGTCTTGGCTCTTGGAACAGATCCAAGCGGTCAGAGAGAAAACCGACAAGCCGTTCGGCGTTGGGTTCATCTCCTCTGGCTCCGGGATTGAAAAGGTCATCGAAGCCGCGCTGGATGCCAAAGTGGCCGCCGTAAGCCATTCATTCGCCGACCCGACGCCTTTTATCCGCCAGGCTGAAGGGAGTGGCGTCAAAGTCTTCGCTCAAGTGCAGACGATGGCCAATGCCCGAAGAGCGGTCGAGGCCGGAGCGGACATCATCATCGCTCAGGGAAGCGAGGCTGGAGGGCATACAAGTTATCTGGGAACCCTTCCCTTTGTCCGGGCGGTAGTCAAGATTGCCGGGGACATACCGGTCGTGGCTGCCGGCGGAATCGCAGACGGCCACGGTCTCGCGGCTGCTCTGATGCTGGGCGCCGAAGGAGCGTGGATCGGCACTAGGTTTGTCGCCAGTCTGGAATGGGGAGGGATGGAATGGGAGAAAGGCCAGATCATCCTCGCCGATGTGGACGACACGATACTAACGAGCGTCTATGATTTGGTAACAGACCTGCCATTTCCCCTTGATATCGTCGGCGACCGGGTCGTTGCCAACTCATTCACCGATACTTGGCACGGACGGGAGACCGAAATGATGGCCCGACAGAGCGAACTGCGCGAAGATATCGCCACTGCTTCAGCCGCCGGTGACGCCACTACCGCACCGGTCCGAGCCGGAACTGCCTCTGGACTCATACGTTCCATAGAACCGGCGTCCTACATCATCCGGGAGATCGTTTCCCAAGCGGAAGACATACTCAGAAACCGCCCGCAGAAACTTCTGGGAGGCTAGGACACCCCCTGGCTCTCTGTCCTGGATTACGGAGTGTCCGAAATACGGGGTGTTTAGAAATTGAGACTGACGCGATTATTAGCGCGGGCATTCCGCAATATTGGAAAGTGGCACTTTGCTCCTTTTAGGCGTAGAGGCCGGCGGAGGCTATCTTCCTTCGCGGGACTGACTACAGACGGAAAGGGAAGTCCGGGGCCGCAATACGACCCGCAAGGGGTCGAATCTATGCCCGAAGCTTCAGCAGCCCGGTGGATCGAAGAAAGCCTCTGGCCCTGGGGAACGGCAGCAAACTTTGAAGGATTTCGGTTGGGGTGCCTCTTGCCCGAAGGATTCGAGGCGTATGCACGGGTATTGCACCCCGCCTCCGTCCGCACAGACCAGGGGTACGAACCGGCCCGGTGGTCTACGGTAGCTTCATGGACTGGGCGGACCGTCCATCCTCAGATGCAGTTCGAACTTATCGCTGACCTTTCTGAAAGAAAACCCTACCGATTCGATCCGCCGTCGTGGGGTAGTGGACCGGAACGTGGAACTTTTCCACCCTTAGAATGCCGTGCTGCGATCGAAGTGCTCAGGGAGTTCACCTCGACACCCGATATCTGTTATTTCTGTGTTCGGGAAGGCTGGGGATTCATCGATCCTGAGTTCTACAAAAGAGCAGCCCGTGTGAACACTCCAGACGTGAAAAATCCAGACCGAAGCTACCTGCTATTTCGCGGTCCTCTGGATGCGATTGATTCCTTCTTAGAGCCGGCGTTCCATGCCTTTGCCCGGTCGCCAAATATATGGTGGCCCGAAGACCGAGCCTGGTGCGTGGCGACAGAGATAGACTCGTTCGACACATTTATTGGCGGGAGCGAAGAGTGTATCCAGCAGATTCTCGCCTGCTCAGATTTGGAAGCATTCCCGGCCATGATTGACGCCCGGAACGACTTTGGAGGGGATACGATTAATCTCTGACGGTACCAGTCCCTTCCCCCGTCCTTCCGCGGAAGGACGGGGGAAGGGTAGGATGGGGG
>JAQBXL010000213.1 GCA_027624135.1 Chloroflexota bacterium | reverse complement strand
CGCCACACACGATAGCACTAGCGTCAAGGATGCTCCCTCGCTCCGCTCCGGCTCGCACCCCTTCGGGGCTACGTCCTTGACACTGTGCTTCGGTGCGGACTGAGGACAAAGGGACGCCTCGCCCTATCAAGCTGTCACCCGTACCGCTGGGCGAAGCCGGCCTTGAATTCCACGCCCGGGCCTTCCCCTTGCGCCATAAGTTTTCCGGCGTGTTCTGGCGTCATGATTCTCCCACCTCAAGCGAGGCGGAGATCATCCCACTAAAGCGGTTTTTCCACGTCATCCAACCGGATGTCCCGAGCAACTTCGTAAGGCAGGACGTGTGATAGGACGTGCCTCATCGCCTTGGACCTACTCGGCCTTTGCTCCCGGCATAACTGGCACTGGTGAACCTTGGGGGCGGTCTGCAGCAGTAACGGTAGCTCAAACAGCACGCCTGGGTCCTCGAATAGCCGGTTCTTGTAGTTCTTCACCGACCCCTCGCTGCACGGTACGGCCCTGGCTATCTTTCGCGCGGCCCAACCCCGGCTTAAGCCCCACAGGATGACCAGTTTGTCATCGTCGTCCAGATGGGCGTGCTTGGCCTTGGGCGGCCGATCCTTCACCCGGTCCCCGATGGCGGCCAGAATGGGTGGTTGCTTCGGTTTTGTCGGCATGGGTTTTGACTTGAACCTCCAATGTAATTGTACCGAAACTGTTACCGAAATGCACGAAACATTATCTTAAGTTGACCATTATCAGGCGTGAATAGCTTCAATCGGGATGATGTTGCTAGTCTTTTCGTAACTAGGTCAGGTACAATATATGGGGGTAACAAGCACGCCAAAACCCCTCGTAACACCAACACAAGGCCGAAAAATCCTACATGTTCGGGCGCAGGAACAAGAAAAAACCCAAGAGCCGCAAGATTACCGAGAAGGAGCTGGCGGAGCTAAGCCGGTTGGAGTATGCGGAGGAATTCCGTCTGCCCGAGGAAGCGGACAAACTGCGTAGACTATACGAGTACGACTGCACCGGCGGCAGGTACATAGTTGAAAAGGTGGTCGGCTCCAGGGGCTTCCGCTACGTGGACGTGGGGGTGTTCGACCGCTTCCCGTCCTACGATGAGATTGTCGAAGAGGTGTGGGACAACTACGGCGGCGGGACTTACTCCGTCCATCCCGAGGGAGGGAGAGGGGTTTTCAAGACCTGGCAGATACCTGGGCCATCCAAGTACCGTCCCCAGGGGAACCCGGCCAAGACCCAGAAGCAGGAAATCAAGGGTGAGACGGGAAGGATAGCCACCGACTACCTGCGTCGGGAGATCGGCAGCGGGTCCGATGAGGGCCAGGCGATGCTCCGGGCTCTGGTTGAGAAGGAGTACGGCGTCAAGGTCCCGGAACCGGCCCCAGAGCCGACCTACGAGGAGGAGTTGGTCACCCAGTACCTGGAGGACCACCCTGAGGCCAGAAGAGCATATGCGCAAGCCAAGCTCAGGAAGCAGGGGGTCAAGCTGCCCAAGGAGCAAACGGACCTGGACCGCACCATCGAGTGGCTCAACCAGATGGCCGACGCCAAAGAGGCCCTGGCGAGATACGAAGGCGCCGGTGAACCAGAGCCAAACCACTGGTTAGAGGCTTTCGAGGGGCTGCTGGCCGCCAAACCAGAACTGCTGAGCCTTTGGGCCGCAATCCAGAGTGCCCGTAATCAGCGCGAACCTGGCCACCAAATCCCTTCCCAGCAAGCTGAAGGCGGTGACGCCGATAAGGCCTCCCAGACACAGGTAGGTCCGGCGACGGGGCCTGTGCCGGAAGCACTGCCGGAGTCAGCGCCGCCGTCGGAGCCGCCGCAGAGTGCTCCCCAACTGGCGGAGACCGATGGCGGGTCCCCGGATTCAGGGCAGATGAGAGAGCAACCCCAACCGAGGCAGCAAGAACAGCCTTCGCCCTTGTCGCTGGACCCGCCCACGATGCGGTTCTTGGCAGCCGCAGTAAGGCGGGATTTCATCGACAAGGCGGACTGGCAGGACCTGGAGCGGGGTATTCACGGGCACCCGGACGTATACGTGGAACGCCTCCGGGATGATGCTCAGGCGCACGAGCCAGGCTCCGGTGCGGTGCTCGGGTGTCTTTTGGACCCCGATGCGTTCCTGGAGGCCATCAACGAGGCCGTAGAGAAGTTGCGGAATCAGCCGGGTCGCGGTGAGGAGTACGAGACCGCTGTCCTGGTCTTGAAACACCTGAGTGAGGCCGAGGGAGGGAAGCGGTGGTTGGAGGAGGCCCACACCGCTGCCAAGGCCGTGTTCGAGGAAGCTCTCGACGGCGGCGATGTGGAGCGTCGGTCAGGCCCGGACCGTCATGAAGATGAGGCCGCGGAAGATGAGCCTCCTCTGATGTGATGAGCGGGAGTCTCGGATTCCCACGACAGGGTGGCTGGGCGGGGACGACTGCGGTGAAGCCAGGGTCGCTAGGGGTGCCATAAACCGCTACTAACCCCGATACCCAAGGCCGGGCACCTCAACTACCCCTCGCGCTATAGAACTCTGGCTTGGCCGGTTTGCCTACGCCGAGCGAGACCGGATTGGCGTTGGCGTCCTGTACCCCGTGTCAAT
>JAQBXL010000059.1 GCA_027624135.1 Chloroflexota bacterium | reverse complement strand
CGGCATCCTAAAGCGTGGCCAGGTCTACGAGATGGCGGCTGCCGCGGACTGATCTGCCAATAGCCTGGAAGGGAATTTCCACAGGTTTTGACAAGAGCTCTGGACCTGCTGGCCATGATGCCTCGCTGCATCCCCAAGGAGAGCTATCTACCAGCGTGAGATTACCAGGTGATACAACTCCGCATTTGAGTCATGTGTGGCATTTGCTTCTAGGCCGGTATAATTGATGGCAAATGGGAACGTCGGAGTATCGATTTGAAGTGGATTAAAACGGGCCTTGAGTACGCTCTCTTTATAAGCAGTCTATGGGTGCTTGCATTTATGTACTTACCGCAGTGGTTCGGCAGTCTTCGTCGCAACTTGACCTTCAGGAAGACGGCCTAACCTGCGAGCGCATCTGGTCGAGTCTATTCCGCACTGTCATGTGGCAGACATACTGATCTGTCCGCCTTGGTGGGCATGAATGTGCCTCCGGCCTTGGCCAGGTAGTAGTCGATGATTAGTTCTCTTGCGGTCATAGCGACTTCTCCTTGATGATGATTCCCCGTTTGTCTTTCAACTGCTTAATCTTGAAGACGTGTGGTGATTCGACTTTGTTCCCCAAAGTGGGTTACTAAGGTGGTCCCGGTTATTCGAACAACAATGGGGCTAAATTAAGAGAGTCTTCCGCTCGTTGAGGTATGGTCTGGATGCCGGGCAGTAACGCCACTTCTTGATCTTTGATTCGCTTCCGTTGCTGTTGTTCTTGGAACACTTCTGGGGGTGTCCGGTAGCATAAAGCCTGGTGGGGGCGCTCCCGGTTGTAGAAATCCAGATATGCCCCGATACCTTCCTTGGCTTCAGTCCCGTCCTTGTAAGCCTTCAGGTACACCTCCTCATACTTAATGCTCCGCCAGAGCCGCTCCACGAAGATGTTGTCCAAGTAGCGCCCTTTGCCGTCCATGCTGACTTGGATGTCCCGATCTAAGAGTGTCCCCGTGAAGGCTGCACTGGTGAACTGGCTGCCTTGGTCGGTGTTGAATATCTCCGGCTGCCCCTTATTCAAGGCCTCCTCCAAGGCTCCGACACAAAAATCCACCTCCAGGGTATTCGATAGCCTCCAGGCCAGCACATACCGGCTGTACCAGTCCATGATGGCCACCAAGTACAAGAAACCTTTGGCCATCGGAATATAAGTGATGTCGGCGGTCCATACTTGATCGACCCCATCGATCTTCATTCCCCTTAGCAGGTACGGATAGACCCGGTGCTCCGGTGTGGCTTTGCTGGTGTTAGGACGCCGGTACACTGCCTCTAGACCCGCTAACCGCATCAACCGCCGGGTCTTATCTCGACCCACATGGTGACACTGTCCTCTCAGCCAGACCTTCATCCGCCTAGATCCGTAGAAGGGGGTTTTCATGTATTGCCGGTCCATCAGAGTCGCGAGATCCAGGTCCCCTGCCCTTGTCGGTTTGGGCTGGTAGTAGACCGAGCCCCGGCTGATGTCCAGCAAGGAGCATTGGCGGACCAGGGATAACCTAGAACCTTTGCGCTCGACCATGGCCTGGCGGCTCTTTCGGCTCATAGACCGGACCTTTCCGCCAAAAAATCCCTCTCCACCTTCAGTTGGCCGATGTGCCGGTAGAGCTGGGAGATCTGGATGTCCTTGGCCTTCTCCTCCGACTTCTGGCCGGTGCCAAATAACCCTGGAGCACCCTCTATCAGGGCTTTTCTCCAAGTGTGTATCTGACTCGGGTGTACTTCGAACCGGCTGGCCAATTGGGCAATCGTCTCTTCCCCTAAGAAAGCGGCCAGGGCCACCTTGCCCTTGAAAGCTGGGCTGTGTTTCTTCCGTGTCTGTTTCATGTCCTGCTCCTCTATTTCTGCAATTCTAGGAGCGGGACTCTCTCTTAGCTACCTGTTCAATTTTCCCAGACCACCTCACTCGGAACTGCGCGACAGGGGCCGCCATGTGGTTCAAGACGAAGAAGGTTTCGTCCGGGTTGACGGCTTCAGGAAGTTCAGGCTGCGTGAGGTAGACCGTGCCAAGATCGTTCACGAGATCGAGAGCGACCTAACTGGCTTTGGGACCGGAGTCGAGCGGCGTCCAGGTGGAGAAGACGTAATCACGTTCTAGATAATTGAACCGGGATTATCTACCAGACACGGTATATGATTGCCTCGTGTCAGCTAACGACTATTTCGAGATTATTAGGGCGATGCCGGGCTTGCTTGGTAATACGATTGCCAAGGTCGAGAGCACGGTCGGGATTCTTATGAGCCCAACCTCGTGCAGGAGGAGACCATGACACCGACACAACTGTTACGCATTGAAGATTTGGGTAGGCATCAGAGGCATCAGTTTCCGGCTACTGAGGCCGAATTGGAGGCAATATCTGAATTGCGACGTGTGGCCATCACGGAACTCTTAGAAGAGCGGAAGGAGGTTGTCAGGCAATTGAAGCCGCTTGAAGGCGTTATACGTCGCCTGAGCCTTTGATCTCACTCGTGACTTCCGGGCATTGGATGTGTCATCAAAACTAAGGTTAGGAAGAGGGAATCCAGTTACCTAGCGGCTTGGTTGGTCCTGTGGGCACAACCGCACAGCGCTAAGGTCGAGATGCATGCAAAGCAGGTGCTCTC
Source organism: Chloroflexota bacterium (assembly GCA_027624135.1). Lineage (GTDB taxonomy): Bacteria > Chloroflexota > Dehalococcoidia > Lucifugimonadales > UBA3495 > UBA9611. The sequence continues at coordinate 14,139 of JAQBXL010000059.1, read as the reverse complement.
CCACTGATCTATGTGTAATGTCAATGTGAGTGATGATTGGAAGATCCTTCGTAGCTTCACTCCGCGGGATCACAGATGTGAGGCATGGCTTTTTCCAAAAGAAGGAAACTTATCAACTTCGCTGAGCAACAAAAGAGAGCCCCGACAGTTTTTGTCGGGGCTCTCTTATAGATTGCCTGCTATTGGAACTTAGCGGCCCATGGCGTAACCATCCCTTCGGGGATCCGCGCCGCCGTTCTTGCCTCCGTGCTCTTGGTCAACTTGGATCGCGCACAGGCAACCCATGCGAGGAGTAAAGTCCTCCCAGACTTCCACCTCGTGGCCCCTACTGCGCAGGTCTTCGATAACCTCAGGGGCAATACGGCCTTCCACGCCGACAAATCCTGGGTTGTAGGCATGGGGCCAGAAGGAGTTGGGGAATCCCCAGGTTGATACGCGGGGGGCCTCAATCGCCTCCTGAACTTCCATGCCAAACTCGGCCACGTTCAAGAACAACTGGACCATGGATTGAGGTTGCACATCGCCGCCCGGAGTGCCGAAGGGCATCAACACCTTGCCGTCCTTCATGGCCAGGGCCGGGTTGGGCGTCAACCGGGGCCGCTTGCCCGGTTGCATTGAACTGGGGTGGTCGTGGTCCAGCCACGATTGGGAACCCCGACCGGAGACGATGAACCCAAGACCCTTGACGATGGGGCTGTAGGCGATGGTGTCGCTGGGCGTGGCTGAGAAAGCGTTGCCCCAGCGGTCGACGACGGCTGTGTAGCTGGTGTCGGCCTGGAGACCTCCTGCCACCGGTTCTGGGCGGGCCGGCCTGCCGTTGGGCGACTCCATCCCTTGGTGCCGCCAGGGGTCGCCGGCCTCGGGCATCTCGCCGAAGGCTTTCTTGGGGTCGATCATGGCCCGGCGTTCCTCGGCAAAGGATTTGGACAGCAACCCTTCCATCGGCACGTTCACGAAGTCCGGGTCGCCGTAGTAGGCCTCACGGTCGCTGATGGCCAAACTCAAGGCTTCAAGCACCGAGTGGATGTAATCCGCGCTATTGTGCCCCATGCCCTTGAGGTCCATGCCCTCTAGTATCTGCAGGGCCTCGATGCTTACCGGCCCCTGGCACCAGGGACCACAGGTGTAGATGTCGATGCCCTTATAGGTTCCGTGGGCCGGAGCATCGATGCCAACATGGAAATCGGCCAGGTCCTCCATGGTTAGGAGGCCACCGTTCTCCTGATGGAATTTCACCATCTCCTCGGCGATCTCGCCCTTGTAGAAGAAGTCCCGGGCCGCTTGGATGGCGGCTTGCCGGCCCTGGGAGGCGTTCTTCCGTTCAACCTCAATCAGGCGCATGAAGCTGCGGGCCAGGTCCTTCTGCACCAGTATCTCGCCGGTCTTGAAGCTTCGTCCGCCGGGAAAGAATATCTCTGCGGTGGAGGGCCAATCCGTTTGGCCACCGGACTCGTGGGTCAGGTCATCTCCGGTCTTGGCCAGATAGTTGGCCAAGGTCTCAGGCACCGGGAAGCCGCTCTCTGCCAGCTCCATGGCCGGGGTGACCACCTGCTCGAAGGTCATCGTCCCGTAGAGTTTTAGCGCGGTCATCCAGGCGTCTGCCCCGGCTGGCGTCACGGTACGGGGGATTCCGGGGGGCAGGTCCCCGCCGAACTTGGCGAGGTAGTCATCGATGTTGGCGGCTTTGGGCCAACGGCCCAGGCCGCTGATGGATACAGTCTCTTTCTTCAGGGCGTCGTGGATGATGATGGGGGCAACGCCGCCAAAATTGGTCCATTGGGGCAGCACCACGTTCAGGGTGATTCCGGCAGCCACACCGGCGTCAGTGGCGTTTCCGCCCTGTTCGAGAATGCGGTAGCCCGACGCGGTGGCGAGGTAGTGCCCGGCCGTAACCATGTGAGTTGTTCCCGATACCGTGGGACGGTAGGTCTTGATCCCTATAGTCATGTTGCACCCCTTTTAGCGACATCATGAATGGAAAACCCGTGCCTGAACCTGCCGGGCTCGCCTTTGGGGCTATGATACGGAGGGGCTCAAATGGTGTCAATGAATGGAGCTGTCGGCTGTCAGCTAACAGCTAACAGCTATCAGAGGTCAGCTATCAGAGAATTGGGGGCGGCGTAGTCTTTGCATTTTTTCGCTCAGTCCATGGCGATATGTTAAACATCAAGAAATGTTTCCCGTTTCCAGGATTGCTAGATCCTTCTCCTTCCCCGGAAGGATCAGAATGGCAGAAAAATAAGGGCCGGGTGATTTCCACCCGGCCCTGTTTGCCCGTCGACTGCTAATGGCTGGACGCTTAAACGAATCCGCGAAGCTCGACGGCCCGCGCCACACGCTGAACACCGACCTCAAAGGCCGCTTGGCGGTGAGTGATACCCTCGTTTATGCTTCGCGAGCGCACTTCATTGTAAGCACGAAGCATCGTCTTCTGAAGCTCCTCATTGACCCGGCTCTCCTCCCAATGGAATTCCTGGAGGATCTGGGTCCACTCGAAGTATGACACCACCACACCGCCTGCGTTGACCAGGATATCCGGCAGGATGGTTACTCCGCCTTCGTTCACTATCCGATCGGCATCCGGGGTGATTGGATGGTTGGCGGCCTCCAGTATCAGATGCGCCTTGATGTTCCTGGCGTTGTCCACAGTGATTACGTTGTCGATGGCCGCCGGGACCAGCACGTCGCAGTCCAGCTCAAGAAGCTCTTGATTGGATATCTGATCGCCGCCGGTGAATCCGGTAACACCGCCGGTCATCTTCTGGTATTCTTGCAACCGGGGGACGTCCAATCCTCCTGCGTTATACAGGCCGCCGTCGACCCCGCTTATGGCGACGATCCGGCAACCGTTGTCAGCCATTATTCGGGCGGCCCAAGAGCCGACGTTTCCGAATCCCTGCACAACGATCCTGGCCCCGTCAGTATCCAGGCCCAGGTCTTTGGCGGCCTCTTGGAGTAGGAAAGCCACACCGCGGCCAGTGGCGGCTTCCCGCCCCAGCGAGCCTCCCATCTCCACCGGCTTCCCAGTCACGGCAGCAGGGGAGTGTCCGTGCAACTGCCCATAGGCGTCCATCATCCAAGCCATCGTCTGGCTATTGGTGCCCATGTCGGGCGCCGGAATATCCCGATTCGGCCCGATCAGATGCTCGATCTGTAGAGTGTACCGCCGGGTGAGGCGGTTCAGTTCGCTCATCGAAAGTTGCCCTGGATCCACCTGCACCCCACCTTTGGAGCCCCCGTAAGGCAGGTTAACCAGGGCCGTTTTCCAAGTCATCAGCGATGCCAATGCCCGAACTTCTTCAAGGTCGGCTCCCAGATGGTAACGGACTCCACCATTGTAGGGTCCTCGGGCGCCGTTGTGCTGGACCCTGAAGCCGGTGAAAACTTGAATCTCACCGTTGTCCATGCGCACCGGGACTTGAACCTGAAGTTCGCGCCAGGGCCGTTTCAACATCTCCCGCAGGCCGTTGGTCAGTCCCAGCCGGTCAGCGGCGTTGTCGAAAAAGAGGTTAACCTCGTCAAATGTGGAGAGTTCCTTGGTCTTAAGCATCTGTTATCTATCTCCGGTGATTGTCCACTGTTCAATTTTAAGGGGCGACTGTTTTAAGGGGCTACGGTAGTACGATTACCTTTTTGTCTATCCCTGGTATATCCCAAGGCCGCCTAAATATCTGTCCCTCAGGGTCCGTTTAAACGATTCTGGTGGTGTCACCTATCTTGGGCCAGCGGTCGGTAACAGTCGAAGTTACCGGCCTCCTTACTGAATAAGATGCAGTGCATCGAGTATCGTCGCGGGGCAGACTCTGGCGGGCAAATGTTAGTATGGGGAAAATCCTGGCGGGAGCGGGAAATATGCTGGTTGAAGTGGAAGTCGTCGGTGGCGATAACAGTCCCCTAGACCTGCATCGCATGTTCGACCTGTTGACCGACCCTATCGAGGTGGTACGGGTGTATGCCACCAACCCGATGGGAGAAGATCTTTGGTGCCGCGTTACCGGTTGGAGTTCCCAAGGCCCGTGTATCGCTACTTCTGCCTTGGCGGAGGATTCCGGAGAGGGCGTGGTGCTGCTGGTTTACGGCGGAGACGAAGGGTTGCGCCTGCAGCCGGCTGGGTCGGATGACGAATGGGACTTGGCCAACTCGAACCAATGGGGAGAAGCTTGCCTGATGTTGGCCAAGGGAACGCCGGTCGAATAGGCGGAGCTAGCTAGAAAACGGGCCCTGTGATCTCACCGACCAGTGTTGTGATTGCGTCTTTGTAACGGGTTTCGTCCACCCAACCTCGGAAATCCACCACTACTCCCTCCCTTAATCCTGAGCAAAGCCGGTCCTCCCGTTTGTAGAAGGTTTCGTCGGCCGCTACCGTGATCAAGGTGTCTCCCAGCGAGAACCCAGACCCGTTCAACAGGCTGCCGAAGTAGCGGCTGGTGTGGGCGCTTTCCAGGGATTCGGTAGTGCATAGAAGCACCAGCCGATCGTAGTAGACCCCGCTGTCCAGGGTGATCTCACCGGACTGCAGCAATGCTTCATCGTCCGCAGCGATGATCCAGCTAGGCACCCGGGCTTCCGCCAGGCTGGCCTTAACCTTGGCCGCAAACTCACCGTCACTCTCAGAACCTAACAGCAATACCCTAGTAAAGGTTGTCCTCGACGACCGGATGGCGTCCTGGGCGGCGATCAACGCCGGGTCAACTCCAGCCCCTTCTAGGAATATGGTTGGCACCTGGCCTTTGGAACGGGACAGGGTGTCTAGAGAGATCATGCTGGGCCCGGAATGCTGTATCAACTCAAGCCCGATGGTGCGGGTCAGGTCGCAGTTGGCGAAGGTGGTTACCCCGCAGATCGCGTTGTTCAGGCTGGCGCTGTTTAGCCTGGTCTTGATGATGGTCGCACCCCGGAGATCGGCCCCAGTCAGGTCTGCCATGTCCAGATTTGCGCCAATGAGCCGCGCGCCTCTTAGATTCGCGCCGTTGAGGTTGGCCCAGGAAAGGTTCGTTTGAGTGAGGTCGGTTCCGGAGAGGTCAGCCTTCTCCAGGTCGGCATAGGTTAAGTTAGCGAAGGAGAGGTCGGCTCCTTTGAGGTCCGCCAGCTTCAAGGAGCTGTTGGACAGGTTGGTTCGCCCCAGCCCGCAGCCCGCCATATTGGCCCCAGTGAAATTGGCACGGGACAGGTTTGAGCGCGACAGATGAGCCCCTTGGAGGTTGGCCCCGGAAAGGTCCGCTTCGCGCAGGTCGGATGCGATCAGATCAACACCGCTAAGATCGTCGTGGGCCAGGTCTGCTCGGGGTAACTTGGCCGCGCTTAGCAGGCCGCCCGATAGGTCGAGGGACGGGCGTCCATATAGGTAGTCTGGTGAGAATACCTCGCTGGCGGACCGATCCTCCAGGCGGTAACCCAGATTGAACTTGGGCAGTTGGTTGTTGGGACGCCGCCACGTCGCTTCCCGCCACCGGGAGATGGCGTTTGGGCCGGACTTGGCCAGAATTATGTGTTCGGGGTCAGCCAAAGGCGGCTCCTGTGCCGGTACGCCGGTGTTGCCAGGCGCGCCTGGCGGTTATTCTAGATTCTTGGGGTTCTGACCAACCCCGGGTCGCGAGTGCCGGGATCACTTCCGTTAGATGATTGCTGAACGCGCACATGTCTGTTTAATCCCGGTTCGCGAATGCTGGGACCACTTCTCGGGAGAATATCTCCAACTGGGCGCTTAGCTCGTGCCAGGGCATGCCTTCCGGCCACTGCAGGACAATGTCTTCCAGACCGGGGTATTTCTCTTCAAAATATTTGAACGTTTCGATGAAATGCTCAGGTGGGCCGCAGATCCAGGCTTTTTGTTGTACTCCATCTTCAACCTGTGGAGTTCGAGCCGGGGCGCCAGGGCTGCCCCACATCCGGCCTTCTTCGTCCACGTAGCGGACCAGACCAAAGGGAGCGAACCACTTGTAGCGTTCGTCATGGAACGGACGAACCCTATTAACGGCTTCCTCCTCGGTATCGGCGATGTAGAAACCGAAGCCCAGGGCCATATCCTGTCCCAAAGTGAGGTTGTTCCCGACTGTTGCGGCAGCATCTCGGTAGGTGTTGAAGAACTGGTCCACCACCTTCTCACCACTGAGGGCAGTCATCCCTTTGATGCCCTTCTTGGCGATGAACTCGATGCTGCGTCCGCTGGTCATGGGCTGCCATATCTCGACTGGAAGATGGACCGGTCTCGGCACCAACGTGACATCCTTGAGTTGATAGCCTCGGTATGGGATATCTGGCGGTATCTGATAGTGCTTGCCGTGATGGCTAAAGGACTCTTCATTGAAGGCCTTCAAGATAATCTCGACCTGTTCTTCGAAAAGCTCGCGGTTGGCGTCTTGGTCGATGACCGGAGCTCCAAAGGTTTCGACCTCCCGCGACTGATAGCCGCGACCGATCCCAAAGATCAACCTGCCGCCGGTGAGGATGTCGCCCATGGAGAAATCTTCGGCCAGGCGCAGCGGGTGCCACATGGGCAGGATGTTGAACGATGCGCCGAATTTTAGGTTCTTGGTGTGCGCCGCGAGGTGAGTTCCAAGCAGGGTCAGGTTGGGGATGCACTCGTAGCCTTCCCTCTGGAAGTGGTGCTCGGCAGCCCAAAGGCAATAGTACCCCGAATCATCCATCTGCTTGGCCAAAGCCATGGCATGGTCGTAGGTCTGAATCAACTGATCGTTGGAATATCGGCGGCTGTCGGGATCACGGCCGTCGGCGCCCACATCATCGAGGTCAATCTGCCCCACATACAGGACTGAGAATCGCTTAATCAACTAACTTTCTCTGATACTGAATTTCAATAATCGTACGGCTATGTTATTTCAGATTAGCCGAAATCCGAGGCGCGAACCAATGCAATATTGGCCACCCCAGGAACGGCCATAGTATAGCATGTCCAGAGTCACAATCTGGGCCTAAGGCTGGGTGGGCAAAGTCTACCCTTTAGAGGTCAGATATGGCTTTACTGCACCACTTGACGGTGCAACAGATCAGCAACCGCATCGGAGTCGAATCCCAATTGGTTCAAGACCTCTGAAGTGTGCTGGCCGGTCACCGAACCGAGGTGTCGCACCTGGCCGGGGTTCTCCGAAAGATGGATCGATGTCGCCACCTGGCGCACCTTGCCTTCGGAGATTTCCGGGGCTTCGATCTCGAGGACCATCCCCCGCTCTCGGGCGTGTGGGTCGTCCAAAGCTTCTTCCAGGGAGTAGACCTTGCCCACCGAGATGTTGCTGTCCTTCAGAGTCTCGAACCACTCATCCCTGGTCCTGGTCAAGAATGCGTCCGCCAATGCTTGCTCCACCTCAGCCTTCTTCGCACCGGCGGCTTCCTGATGGGGCAGCAGGTCTTCTAAGTCCAGCGCCCGGCAAAGGTTCTCCCAGAACCAGGGTTCGATGGCCGCGATGGAGAAATACTTGTCGTCCTTGGTCCGGTACACGTTGTAGTATGGCGCGCCTCCGTTCAGCCGGTTGCCGCCGCGCTCAGCAGACACTCCTCTTCCCAGCACGTCGGAGATCAGGCCCGACAGCATATAGAGCACTCCTTCGCTCATGGCAATGTCCACGCATTGCCCCTGGCCGGTCTTTTCCCGGGCCATCAAGGCTGCCAGGATGCCGACGGCGCCGCACAGGCCGCCCCCGGCGTAGTCGGCGATGAGGTTCAAGGGAATTGCCGGTCTGCCGTTTTCGGGTCCGATCAGGCCCAGGGCGCCGGCGAAAGATATGTAATTTATGTCATGTCCGGCCATCTGAGAATAGGGGCCGTCTTGTCCATAGCCGGAGACCGAGCAATAGACCGCCCGAGGGTTGATGGAGCGCACCTTCTCGTAACCCGCGCCCAACCGGTCCATAACCCCTGGCCTGAATCCCTCAACCACCACGTCGGCCGTCTCGGCCAGGCTATGGAATATATTCTGGGCTTCGGGTTCCTTAAGGTTGAGGGCGATGCTCCGTTTGTTCCGTTGCAGGGCATTGAACGACGCGTGACGGCGCTCAGCTTCCGGCCCGTCGATACCGGCGGCAATCTTCTCGTAGGCGGATCGGGCCTCGTCCATCGGGCGCTCGATCATCAAGACGTCTGCGCCCAAGTCAGCTAGCACCGTGGTGCAAAACATCCCCGGTGCGTTTCGGCAGAAATCCAGAACCGTGATCCCTTCCAGCGCTTGCATACAAAAACTCCGTTGTATCAGTTAACGTTTCTGTTCCACGATGTGCGCCCAATTATAGCCCTCGACAGAGACTGGGTAGCCACCAGATGATGCAACCAGGGCCAACTGCATCTATAATCCCTGTGCCCCGGACGCCGGTGGGATTCGGCAGGGGTTTAAGCGGGGGATTAAGACAAAAAATCACTGCAAGTACAGGAGGCGGCAATGGACCTGGAGATGCAAGGCAAAGTCGCGATGATCACCGGAGGCAGCCACGGCTTGGGCAAGCAGGCGGCGGATTCCCTGGCCAGAGAGGGCTGCAAAGTGTCGATCTGCGCCCGTGGCAAGGAGCAACTCGACGAAACAGCCGCCGAGTTAAGGGGCAAGGGGTATGAAGTCTTGGCCGTCCAGGCCGACGTCATGAAGAAAGAAGACCTGGTCAGGTTCCATGACGAGACCGTCAAGACGCTGGGCGAAGCCGACATCCTGGTGAACAACGCCGGTGGGCGCAAGGGCGTCGCGGATTTCCAAGAGACTGGAGTTGAGACCTTCCGCGAGGGGATAGAATTCAACTTGATGAGCCCGGTTGAACTGATCTCCTTGGTGTTGCCCCACATGCGGGAGCAACGCTGGGGGCGCATCATCAGCATATCTTCGATCTACGGCCGGGAATATGGCGGATCGATCGATTACATGACCGGTAAAGCGGCCCTCATCGCCTTCTCAAAGCACTTGGCTTTGAATCTGATGAAGGAAAACGTCCTGGTCAACTGTATCGCCCCCGGCTCCATCGACTTCCCCGGCAGCAGTTGGGACCGGTTCCAGCAGAACAGCACACCGGAGCAAGTGGCGGATTTCATCGACCGAAACCTGCCCGCAGGCAAGTTTGGCTGGCCGGAACCAATCGGCGACACAGTGGCATTCTTGGCCTCAGAGAAAGCCAACCTGATCACCGGCACCTGCCTGAACGTGGACGGCGGTCAGTCCCGCTCGCTTTTCTGAGGGTTAATTACCCTGAGATGACGGGCGACCAGTTGTAGATCTTCATGAGGCTGCCGCCCATCAGTGTGGCGCGTTCTGAATCTGAGAGTTGGTCCGTGACTCGGAACGCCTCGACACCCTGCTCGAAGGTCAGCAATCGCACTGCCCGTGTCCAGTCGGTGCCCCACATGCATCGATCGAACCCGAATGCGTCGAACACCTTGCTCAGGGGCTCCCAGATGTCGGTATACGGGAAAGGCTGGTGGGACAGAGTGCCTGCGCCCGAGATCTTGATGGTTACGTTGTCGAGAGCAGCCAGCGAAACTACGGTGGCCAGATCGGCGAACGAATCCGGCGGGGCTGGCGGTTCAGGAGGCTGGGCCAAACCCACATGATCGATCACCATCCGGGTTTCGGGGTTGCGGCGGGCTAGTTCGGCGAAAAGAGGCAGCTTTCCAGAGCACATCACATTGACGGGAATACCGGCTTGGGCACCGGCGGCGAATATCTTATTGAGGCCCGGATCGTCCGCTTCGAATTCCTGGGCAGTGAGCATGACGCGAGCGCCGACCACACCAGGAATTTTCGACCACTCAGCGATCTCGTCAGCGACCCCTTCAGATTGCGGATCGAATGGCTTTATCAAGGCAAAACGATCCGGATGTTTTGCTAGTACTTCCAGAGCATAGCTGGCGTCGTAGCGATACAAACTAAACGGTGAGATCAGCAAAGCCCCATCTACACCGACTGCGTCCATCGCTGCGACCATATCATCGCCAGTGACCTCATCCGGGCCCTGCAGAAATCCCGCCCAAGGACGCTCTGGGCTATTTCGCTGGTAGGCGTGTACTTGGACATCGATTGTCGGAGTCTGAACTGCCATAGTTCTTACCTCTTTCCTAGCCGATAATTTACTCTTGATCCGCCAATAGATACTGTTTGGAGCGTTTCAGAGTCGTAAAGGTTCAATCAGTCCTCTGGCAAACTTTCAAAAGTTTTCTGCACCGATTCGAACCACCGATTCGTCGCTTCCGGGTCCTTCATCAGTTGCATCATCTGCTCCATGGCGTCGATGTGGGCTTGATCGCCGGACATTTCCATCGCATGTTTCTTGGACATTTCGGCCATCTCATCAAACGTCTCAGCATGAAATTCCACATCACAGGCGCCAGCTAATTCCTTACATGTCATTGTTTTCATAGATAGGACCTTCCTAATGTCTAAAATCTCTCGAGAGGGATGTCAACTACCGCTGATCTCGCCCAGGAACTGACGCCAGGCCAGGACGCACTCTTCGGGAGCCGAGTGCTGCACGTAGCCGCTGGTGCCGGGGATGGCCACCAAGCGCCCGTTGGCCAGCTTCTCGGCGAAGAGCGTGGTGCGGTCTGGATTGTCCTTGGCGTTCTGCTCTGAGGCCAATACCAGAGTCGGCGTCTTGATCAGGGGCAGGATGTTGGTCAGGTCCTGGGTTGCCAGGTAGGCCAGGGTCTCCAACACCACCCTTTGCGAAGTCTGTGACATCTGCTCCACGTACCAATCGTGGTGAGCCGGGTCCGACTTCCCAGGTTCCAGCCTTCGTCCACCGGTCTTTTGCGCCCAGGCCGCCACGCCTTCCTCGCTGACCAGCTTGTAGAAATCTTTGTAGGTGTCTATGCCAACGAACTTGTAGGGCGAGGTGCAGGTTGTGAGGGTGTGAAGGCGCTCCGGGTGGTCGTAGGCGAACTGCAGCGATATGGTGCCGCCGACGGTTTCGCCGATGAGATGCACCTTTTCCAGGTCGAGTTGGTCCAGCAGCCGCAGCAGGTCCGTGCCGAAGTTGCTCAGCGACCAGTCGTAACCCTCGGGCGGCACGCTGGACTGGCCGAAACCACGGGCGTCTAGCCGCACCATCCGGTACTGCCGCGCCAGCAGAGGCACCCAGGCATACCACAGCTTGGTGTTCTTGGAATTCCCATGGTGGAGCACCACCGTTTCGGGCTTGCGCCACGGATCGGTGAAGTCATCGTCCTCGTAGTACATCTCCAGCGTGTCGTCTATCTTGGCGAATGGCATGGTTCGTCTCCAATATCTGCTTTGTCTGGGTGATTAATCCACCAGGGGTATGGCGACGGAGACGCGGACCTTGTCGCCGTATACCGCCGTCGTGTGTCCTCGACCGGTCAAGTCGTCGGCCAACAGCACATCGCCCGCGCCGAAGACCCGTTTTGTGCCGTCGCCCAGACCAACCTCAACCTGGCCTTCCAGAGTAACAACGTATTGACGCCGTGGCGCTGGATGCCAATCGATGAAATTCCCTGGCTGGTAGCGGCGGAAGTGGATGCTCTCTGCGTTCTCGACCGCCGTCCGTTCTGCTGAGGCTACCTTTTCGTAGGGCAGATCGATCTCTTCAAAATGTGACTCGCCGTCATCTCCGGTGTAGATGCGAACAACTTGCATGGGGCCTCCGTTTTCTGGGCGTCCAGTTTTTGGGCTTCTAGGATAACTCGGGCATCATAACGCCAGGCGTGGCAGGCGTCAATTTAGCGGTCAGCTTTCAGAAATCAGCTGTCAGCGTTTGTCCAGTGGCGCAGATTTCGAGCAGGCAGCAGCCTTCGCAGCGGGGAGTTTTGGCGCAGGCCTCTTTGGCGTGCCGGTCCCATAGGGCGTGAAACTCGTTGAACAACTGGGTATCGGCGGGAAGATTGTCGTGGAAGAGGGCCTGGTAGTCTAGGTACTTGGAGCGGACCACTTCGGGCGTCATACCCACGCGGTCCATGATCCTCCGGGTGTAGGTGTCGATCACGAACGAGGGCTTATGCGCAGCGTAGACCATGATGTCGTCCGCCGTCTCGTCGCCAATACCGTGGATCGACAGCAGTTCATCGCGCAGTGGTTTCGTCGGCTGGGACAAGAACCGGTCCAGGTCTCCCTGGTAGTTGATGGCGATGTGAGCGGCAAAGGACTTCAATTTCCGGGCCTTGGCGTTGAAGTACCCCGATGGACGCACCAACTGGGCCAGGTCGGCATCTGAGATTTGGTGCACGGCTTCCAGCGACCAGCAACCCGCGGCCCGCATATTGGCCAGCGCCATCTCCACGTTGGTCCACGCCGCCGACTGGGTCAGGATCGCTCCGGCAATTATTTCAAATGGACCTTCACCGGGCCACCAGTGCTGGGGACCGTAGGCGTCGTAGAAGCGTTGGTAAATATCCATGAGCCCGCTGGTCATGGTGGAATCTTTAACCATTCCGGATCGTGCTGTCATAGGGACGGATGGGAAGGGATTGGTCCAGCCGGAGCACGGTTTCGCTGACCAGGCAGTTGTAGGCGTAGGCTTCGACTCCCGCAGTTACCGCAGACTGAAACGCCTCGGCCAGTTCCGGGTCGGCTGGGTCGTTGGTGGCGAACGATGTGGCGTCTGGTCTCTGAACCACGAAGATCACTGCAGCCCTGTGTCCAGCTTCTAGCACTGTCTCCAGGGTACGGAGGTGTTTAGCTCCCCGGAGAGTTGGAGAGTCGGGAAACAGTCCCACATCGTTCTCCACCAGGGTGACTGACTTCGCCTCGATGTAACACCTGCCGCTGGGGCCTTCCAGCATCAGATCAAGGCGGCTGTCGCCAAAAGTAACCTCCCGGCGTATCTCTGGGTAGTCTGCGAATTGCTGCAAGTGTCCGTTGGCCACGCCCTCGGCGATCAGCGCGTTGGGCATTCGTGAGTCCGCAGATACCAATGCCTGGCCCATGTCCACCAACGCAAGGTCAAATCTGGTCTTGCGGTGTTCTCCGGGCGCAAGGCGGACCAGCACGCGGCAGCCAGGGATGAACAACTCTCTCATGCGGCCAGAGTTGGCGACGTGTACCCCCACTTCCTGTCCGTCAACTTTGACCATGGCCAGGAAACGGTTAACCCGCTCTATGAATACTCCCTCGACAAGGTCAGTTCCAAGGTCCAATATCGCCCTCCGGTATTCGGCCCGGCTATGGTAACAACACGGATTATCCTGTAGCAATATGGGGTCACTTCGCGCGTTCTTTCGCAGGCTGCATCGGGCGTAGGTTCGGGTATACTTTTTGCACTTGCCCCCCAAGGGCGATTAAAGGCAATTTAGCGGATTTGGGAGAACGATGATCAGCTTTACCGACCGGCTGGAAAAAGCATCTGAAGCAGCCAAGAGTCTGGTCTGCGTGGGCTTGGACCCGGACCCGGCCAGGATGCCTGTGCCGGGCGTCTTAGAGTTCAACCAGGCTATCGTCGATGCCACGGCCAGCTTGGTTTGCGCTTACAAACCCAACCTGGCCTTTTATGAAGCACTGGGCCTGCCCGGTTTGCAGGCTCTGGAGAAGACGATCTCCCACATCCGGAGCGCCGCGCCGGGAGCAATCATCATCGGAGACGCCAAACGGGGTGATATCGGCCCCTCTGCCCAAGCCTACGCCAAAGCCCTGTTCGAGGTTTGGGGATTTGACGCCGTCACGATCAATGCTTGGGGTGGCCACGACACAGTAACGCCGTTCCTTGAGGACGCGTCGAAAGGTGTGTTCGTCTGGTGCCGGGGCTCGAATCCTGGTTCCGCCGATTTCCAAGACGTTCAGACGGTCTCTGGGACGGCCTCTGGGAAGGAGAACATGCCCCTCTACCGGAACATGGCCCTGGCTTGCCAGGAGTGGAACACGAAGGGAAATCTGGGCTTGGTAGTAGGCGCAACGGTTCCTGACCAGTTGCGGAAGATCCGGGCCACCTGCCCCGCCATGCCCTTCCTGATACCAGGGGTTGGCGCTCAGGGCGGCGATCTGGCAGAGGCGGTGCGGCTGGGAACTGACACCCGGGGCCGGGCAGCGTTGATCAACTCTTCCCGAGGGATCATCTACGCTTCCAGCGGGACCGATTTCGCCGAAGCCGCAGCTCGGGAAGCGAACAAGCTGAGAGAGGGAATCAACAAGGTTCTTGAGGCTGACGGAAAGGGATGGCCCTAGAGCTAAATATCGGCGACGTTCTGCGAATGAAGAAACCACAC
>JAQBXL010000058.1 GCA_027624135.1 Chloroflexota bacterium | reverse complement strand
CTCTCCCTATGTCACCACGAGCTTACTCCTTCGAATACCTGCCTGGAAGGGGTTTATGGGACAGGCTCAAATGTAGAGCAATTCTCTGCTTACGTTCTCAAACGTAGATTTGCCTTTCTTGCGCTCGAGCTCCAACGTGAATATGGAGCAGATTTCTTCATCATCTGCTGTTCCGAGTACGCCGTCTAGGCCAGGACCGGTGGCGCAGGTAGTCATGTCAGCAGTGCCACCTGGCTTGCCGAGAGCTCTGGCGAATACGGAGTATACGGTGGTGCCGTCTCCGTCTGGGTCAGGATTTGGAAGTTGGAATGACGCGCCATCTCCATCTGTACCGTTGGCGTCGAGAACCTGAAAGTCAGGGCCTTCTTGGAGCCAAATCTTTGAATTGCCCTCGAGCTTCACGAAGATTCTGTGGCCGTTGTTGCCATCCATATCGGCGGTCTTGTCTTTGGGTACGCCGATGATGTTCAAGTTGTAGTGCGGGCCGCTTGGTGCGCCATTGCCATTGCCTGTGCCCGCAAACACCGCTGTTGCGGAGCCGATGATGGCCAACGCAGCCACGACGAACCCTACCGCCATGAACTTTTTCAGTCTACTGAATTTCATTTTCTTTTCTCCTAGTCTCCCGGTATCCGGCTCTTGCCAGTTCGAGCCAAAACTGTATTGAGCCGGTGCGCTCCGCCATTACCCCTTTGTCTTTGAGGTTATGTTTAGCGGGCTCAGGCAGCTGTATATTATGTGAAGTGGCTTGTCAAGTAGTTTTGGGTGTGCGATTCCGCAAGGGTAAAATCGGCGATATCGTAGCCAACCGTGCCTGGACGACCGGCGACGCAACATCTAAACAGGGCTTCTAAAAAGGGCTTTACAAGTTAACAATGCTATGTTGATGTGCGTCGCGAGCATTTATTATGTTAAGTACGCGGCTTGCATAGTCAAGGCTCTTCGCAGCACTAACGAAGAAGAAAACAGGAGACACAAAAGATGTCAAACACACGCAGGATACCGGGGTGGCTGTTGCCAGTCGTAGCGATGGCGATCGCTCTGGTGGCCATCACCCTATGGGCCGCTGGCTCATTCTCGGCGCAGGCAGCGCCCGATGCTCAAAACGAGGGCATGATTACCTTATCTGGTACCGGCCTCTCAATAGGGACGACAGATGCCCCTGCCTCGGTCGGTTGGGAGACCATTGACGGTCTCTCCGGTACTTTGCACAAGGCTCAATGGAAGGACTTGGTAATGGACGTCTCTCTGGAGTACGGCATCTACACCGACACCCAAGTAAAGAGTAAAGGCGGTACCAGGGACACTTCCAATGCTACAGCCAGCGTTAAGGTCCGCGTATTGCTCCAGAATGTGGACGGCGGGCCAATATACTCCATGACGCCTAACGGAGACAAAGGAATCGTCTACTGCAGCCGCTCACAAACCCTGTCAGCGGTTTTCCAGGGCCTGATTGCAGATTGTATCGATGCTGGAGGCCACATATTCCTAAATGACGATTGCCTGGAGCCTGAAGAGGTCCAGTTGATCCTGGATACCACGAATGCCAACGCATTCAACTTCATCCAGGAAGATCTTCCGCAAGGAGATTACATGGTAACGGTTCAAGGGAAGCTTGACGCCTCAGGCTCCGACCAGGTAGGTTCCTTCGAAGCCAGGGCCGCCATTGGCTGGGGCTCCGCTATCCTGAGTGAAGTCCGCTTCGTAAAGAACTAACCAAACAAACCTCCGCGTAAAAGCCGAGACCCCGCAGGTTGAACTGCGGGGTCTTTGCTATTCAGGGGCAATTTGACTGGCTACGGAGACGGCTGATCCTGTCAATTCAGGAAAGGCACGAACCGCTTGATCGGGGCGGTGAAGAAGGACGCGGCGAATAAGATTAAGCCGATGATCAGCAACAGCAGCGACGGTCCGGCGATTCCGCTGGTGATCTGGGTGCCGAACGATATCAGCAAGTCTCCACCCAGGTCTGTCACCGACGGGGGAACGTCCGATATTTTGTCGGTCCCTGTTTCAATCACGTCGGTCAGACGAGCGGGCACCTGACTCTCGGCGATCTTGCCAAGGACAAAGAAGACCGCGCCGGTGAACAACAGAGTGATTCCCGGCCAGCGCAGCATATTGGCCAGACGTGGATAGAACACCAGGCCCATCAAGATCGACCCGCCGATCACCATGAGCAGGGTGGTTAGCTCGCCAAAGTTTTCGGCGCGAGAGACCCATCTTCGTCCCTCATCCAGATCCGACCTGATATCAGCCTCTGACGTAGTGTCGTCCCAATCAGCCAACTGTCGAATCAGGTCCAAGCGGTCGCCTGCGTCCAGATCCTCTCGCACCTTCTCTATGGATCGGTCGATCAACGGGCCAGCCAGCAATCTGGCCGAGACCTTGAAAACCTCCAAGGTGTCTCCCGATTCGAAGGGCTTTCGCAGGTCTGCTTTGCCGCTTTTTAGATTTTCCCTTGCCTCATTATCCAATGAGGTTTCATCGACCAGACGGCCAAAGGCCAACTCAAATATCGCGACCCGGCAGACCAAAGGGATCTCCTGCAGCGAAGGCACGGATTGAGGCACAACTCCCTCTGCCAACTGATTGAACTTGCCGACGTACCGACCGGCCAGATCATTAAGCTCGCCTGGTGTACATCCCTGAATTCCCGGGGCTTCCACCTCAATCTCATCTATCCGGTCATCTAGATAGTCGAACATGACTGGCTTAACCCTCTCTAGCGGCTCGGCCAGATCGAAATAGACCTCAAGTTCGTCCACATCTTCTTTGAAGTAGGCGATGGACCGCTCGATGTTGTCTTCCACCTGATCCTGGATGTAATCGGGTGGAACAACCTTCCGCAACTGATCGACAATGTCCTGATGAGTTACGATCTCGATATCACCCAAGAACTCTCTGGCCCTGTCAACAAGTTCATCGTCGAGTAGTACTTCGGCGTAGATGCGGTTGTAGGTGTCCTGACCGGAGATGGTGTCAGCGTAAAAATCGGCGTTGAGAAGTTTGTCCGACAAGTTGTTCAGGACCAGGAAGAACAAGAATCCGACAAAGATGACAACGCCAAGCAACAGCGCCGCCCCGGCGCGGGCAATGGTAAGAAGAAAGCTCATATCCGGCTACGGTTCTCCAAGGAATTCAGGCGCAAATACGTGTGGGCTAATCTAGCCCTTATCCATCGATACTAGCATGGGGCTTCCGTTATCTCACACCTCACTACGAACGGCCTATCGGCAAATCAATAAGGCCCAGTCACTCCGAGATCTGGAGTGACCGGGCCTTAATCAAGTCACCTTAGGACTCTGGCTGGTGGTGCGATCAGTAGTTCGGCTTGAGTTCCTGCAGACGCCGCACTCGCTCAGCCAACGGTGGGTGGGTCGAGAATAGCCTGGCCATCTTCTGCCCTGAAAGTGGGTTGACGATGAACAGATGAGACGCGCCCTCGGCCACTTTCATAGGGTGAATAAGGGACGCTTGCTCCAGCTTTTGAAGAGCGCTGGCCAGCGCCAGTGGATCGCCCGAAGTGTGGGCGCCGGTGGCATCGGCCTGGAACTCTCTGGTCCGGGAGATCGAGGCGCGCACCAGACTGGCCGCGATTGGCATTACGATTGCGACCACCATCAGCCCGATGAAATTGTCCCGGCCTCGGCCGCCGAATCCACCGAAGATAGCCGAGAACTGCGCAATCATGGCCAGCATCGATATCGCCCCGGCAATCGTGGCGACCATCGCCATTATCAGGGTGTCTCTGTTGCCGACATGGGCCATCTCATGGGCCAGCACGCCGCCCAGCTCATGACGGTTCAAGATGCGCCTGATGCCGGTGGTGACGGCCACCGTGGCGTGAGCAGGGTTCCGGCCGGTGGCAAAGGCGTTGGGAGATTCTGACTCAATCTCGAATACCTTGGGCATGGGCAGGCCAGCCAATGACGCCTGTTCCCGAACGATGCTGTATAGCTCCGGATCCTCGTTTTCGGTGATCTCCTTGGCGCGGGTCATGCTTAGCGCGATCCGGTCGGAGAACCAGTAGGCGCCAAAATTCATTACGACCGCGAAGATCACGGCAAAAATCAGACCGCCGATGCCGCCGAGCAGGACGCCCACCAACAGAAGCAGCGCCGTCATGACCATCATCAGGAAGAACGTTTTTGCAGTATTCATCGTAAATAGACCTCGGTAAATAAACCTCGTGAACTGACGACTTGAACCAGGACTCTTATCGACGCCTCGTTACACCAGCTTGGTCCCGCATATACCAATCCAAATTATAGCATCCATACCAGTTCCTAGCCATTCCTACGCCCGCCTAGCCAGTCTCGGTTTCAATTGACACCTGGGGGGCTTGGTGATATGTTTCACAACGTCCGCGAGGGCCCTTTTTCGGCCCTCAACCGGCCACTCGTGGCTAGGAGATATATGGCTGTCAAGATCGGCGTACTGGCAAAGCAAGTACTCGACCCGGAGATGCCCATGGCGGCGTTCCGGATTGATGGGGATACCAAGAAAGTCGTCCCGCCGCCCAACATTCCCCCCGTAGTGAACGGGTTCGACGAGAATGCGGTGGAAGCCGCCCTCAAGATCAAAGACGGCCAAGAAGCCACGGTTACCGTTATCTCAACGGGAACCGCGTTTGCCCTGGATGTCATGAAGAAGCCCCTGTCCATGGGCGCCGATGAGTTGGTACTGCTCCAAGATGATGCCTTTCAGAACACTATCGACAGCTTCCTGACCGCCCAACTTCTGGCGGCCGCCATCCGCAAGCTGGGTGGATTCGACCTCATCATCTGCGGACGCCAGGCGTCCGACTGGGACAATGCACAGGTGCCTCTGGGCGTGGCAGAGATCCTGGGGATGGCCTGCATCTCTCTAGGCAAAAAGGTAGATGTTCAAGACGGCAAGGTCCGGGTTGAACGAATCATACCTGACGGCTATGAAGTCGTCGAAGCGCCA
The DNA here is from genome assembly GCA_027624135.1 of Chloroflexota bacterium. Lineage (GTDB taxonomy): Bacteria > Chloroflexota > Dehalococcoidia > Lucifugimonadales > UBA3495 > UBA9611. The sequence goes on along the minus strand of JAQBXL010000058.1, from coordinate 11,837 downwards.
TTGCCGGCGTTAGTTACGGTGAGCAATGAACTGGGCCAACCCCGGTACCCGACTCTGCGCGGCATCATGGCAGCCACACGGAAGAAGCCGACCATCTGGAGCGCTGCCGACCTGGGTTTGGATGCATCGGATTCGGCTCCGCGTATCACCCTGCGAGACCTCTTCGTACCGGTGAGCGACCAGGAATGCGAGATTATCGAGGGAGAAGACGCAGCCGACTCGGGCCGTCTCCTAGCCCTGAAACTTCGGGAAGACAAGATTATCTAAGCCCCTTACTCACCACATCCCATAGACTTGATTCTGCGGGTCGTAACGGACCCGCAGAAATATTCAAACGCACTGGAGACCAACATGGCTGATGGCACCGGAGTACTGATTATCGGCGACTCCTCGGGCGGAGAACTGGCCAGCACGACCGCTGAATTGCTGGCTGCCGGACAAAAGGTCGCCAGCGAACTGGGCGAGGAATTGTCAGTCGCCCTTCTGGGAGATACGTTGGACGCTGCGGCCCAACAGGCGATCGCCCACGGCGCACAGAAAGTTTACGCCGTAAATCACCCACTGTTGGCCGAATACCAGATCGACCTCTACCTGGCCGCCTTGGAAGCCCTCTGCAAAGAGATCAGCCCCCAGGTGGTGCTGATCGCACGCACCAATGAAGGCCGGGAGTTGGGTCCTCGATTGGCCTTCCGTCTGGGCGTCGGCATGGCCCAAGACTGCCTGGAAGTATCGGTTGACGCCAGTGAGAAGCGGCTACTGGCCAACCGGCCCGTGTACGGCGGCAACGCCATCGCCGTGGTGAGTTGCGACCAAACCCCGCAGATCGCAGCCATTCGTCCCAAAGCCTACGAGCCAGCTGAAGCGGATCCGTCCCGCCAGGGCGAGGTAGTCTCATTCCCGGTGGACCTGAACGCCTCGCAAGCCCGCACCACGGTCGTTGATACGGTCATGGAGGCGGCAGAGGGCGTGAAGCTGGAAGATGCCCGAATCGTGGTCTCCGGAGGCCGCGGCCTGGGCGGTCCAGAGCCATTCGCCCATCTTGAAGAACTGGCCAAGATCGTGGGAGGGACTGTCGGCGCATCCAGAGCTGCTGTGGACTCCGGTTGGGTTCCGTCGAGCTACCAAGTGGGGCTGACCGGAAAAACGATAACGCCAGACCTGTACATCACGGTGGCAATATCGGGCGCCAGCCAGCACATGGCTGGGTGTTCCGGGGCCAAAGTCATTGTGGCCATCAACAAAGACGCTGGGGCCAACATCTTCAAAGAGGCCCGTTACGGAGTTGTGGGGGATTGGGAAAGCGTTCTTCCTGCGCTCACAGCGGCGATTCGGGAATTGACCCAGGCGTAGGTCACTGGATCAAACGCAACTTGCCTGACAAGTTGCATCTCGCCCCCACTCTAACTCTCCCCCGGCGCGGGTGAGAGAACTAATCCGTTCCTTCTCGCGACGGAAGGTTCGGATGCGGGAAGCATCCTACCTCAATACGATGTTGTCGATCAGGCGGACGGCTCTCATGTGAACCGCGGCTGAGACCATAGCCCGGCCTTCAACCTGATCCAACTCGTCCAGGGCTGTCATATTGGCCACGCTCACGTAATCTATGGAATCCACCTGGGATTCCGCCTGCAGGATTGCCTGAGCGGCCGCCCTCAAGGCATCTCCGTTCCGCTCCCCTCCCATCCATAATTGGTGCGACTCGCACAGCGCCCGGTACACTACAGGCGCGGCCTGCCGCTGCTCGGGAGACAGTTGGATGTTCCGGCTGCTCATGGCCAGTCCGTCCTGTTCTCTTACGGTGGGCATCACCACCACCTCAACGCCCATGTCTAGGTCCCTGACCAACTGCTGGATCACCACCGTCTGCTGTCCATCCTTCTGGCCAAAGTAGGCCCGGTTGGGCGACATCACATTGAACAACTTGGAGACAACGGTGGCCACGCCTCGAAAATGGCCGGGGCGGTGGCGGCCCTCCAGCTTGTCAGCCAACGGCCCCACGTTTACCCAGGTGTCGAAACCCTCCGGATAAACCTCTTCCACGGTGGGGGAATAAACCAGGTCTACCCCGTGGCGGCGCAGCATCTCCAAGTCGCCTTCCAGGTCTCGGGGATATTTTTCGAGGTCCGCTTTGTCACCGAACTGTGTCGGGTTAACAAAGATGCTCACGGCGACCGTGAGGTTATCGGCCCGGGCCTGGTCAACCAGGCTCAGGTGACCGGCGTGGAGGGCGCCCATGGTTGGCACCAGCCCAATAGGCTTAACAGCCTCGCGGCAAGCCTGGGACATTTCCTCGTTGGTGCTTATCACCCGCATATTGTGCTGCACACCAGCTGTCATCGATTCTCCGTAGTCAATTCAGTGCCGTCAATTCAGGGCCATTCAGTGATCGAAGGAATACCGCCCAGCCCAGATGCTTGCCGGATCGCCCGGAGCACGGCCTGGGCCGTCGCTTCCACTGCCGCAGCACCCAGAGCTGTCAGGTCCGCGGGAGATTGGTGCTGTCCGGTGGCCATGGCGAACATGGTGTCGCCGTCCCGGACGGTATGACAGGGACGTATGGTCATGGCCAGTCCGTCGTGGCTCAAGCGTGCCAGATAATTAGCGTCTTCTTTTGATATCCGCGCGTCGGTGGCAACCAGGCCGATGGTGGTGTTAACCGGACCCGCCGGTGCGTCCGACTCGTCATTCAGCAGCATCGCAACCGAATCGTCGAACCCGCCACCCTGCCGCCGTGGTCCAGCCACTATCTGCCCGTTGGTGTAGTCCCAGATGCCGCCCACCGCGTTAACCGCCACGGCCGCAGCGACGGTGTGGCCGGTGGCAAGCGTTATAGAGGCAGTTCCGATACCACCCTTCACCGCACGGGCCGCGCCGCCTAGTTTGGCCACCGTTGCCCCGGTGCCAGCCCCGACACTGCCCTCTGACATCGGCTCGGCGCTGGACGCCAGGCAGGCGCTATGGCCTTCTTTGGGGCCCGGCCTTACGTCGGCGCTGATCAATCCAAGGTCGAACAAGATGGCCGAGGAGACGATGGGCACGACCACCGGACCGACCCTAAACCCGATCCCCTGGGATTCCAGATAGGCGACCACTCCGGATGCGGCATCCAAACCGAAGGCGCTGCCCCCGCTAAGGACGACCGCATGGACCTGGTTGACGCGGTGCACCGGACGGAGCAGGTCGGTCTCTCTGGTTCCGGGTGAGCCGCCACGGACATCTACTCCTCCGACCGCGCCGGCGCGGCAGAGAAACACGGTACAGCCGGTGGCGTGCTCCAAGTCGGTGTAGTGACCCGCCTCGAGCCCTTGAACCGCCGTGATGGTCTGGTTCAACAATACCTCAAGCGGCCAGAAGCGCTCTTGTTTTGGGCAAAAGAAAAACCCCGACGCATCGGGGCGTATTTAACGGCGTAGTTAACTGGATAGTTCATGTTTCGGGCCGTCTCGGTCATCTCAGATCCCAGCGGCGTTGATATTGTTGAGTTTGAGATTATGCCTGGCGCTCACCCCCCGTTCGGGTGGATGGCGCCTATATCTTAAGCTGGCCCCATGAGGGTGTCAAACGTGTAATTCGTAATCTCGAAGGGCTTATTCCGGCTTCGGCAACCGATAGTTGGGGAAGGGGATAAACAGGATGATCACCGCCGCGACGAGGGTTAATGCGCCCACGTAGTAGAAGATCGAGCCGTAGCCGCCCAGATCGTCGATGATGAACGCTGCAAGGAACGGTGAACCGAACCCCAGCACTCCGTTGATTCCAAAGATCAACCCAGATGCGGTGGCTTCGATGCCTTTTTTCACGACATCCAACAAAGCAGCCAAGATAATCTGCTGGAGGGCAAAACTGAACAGTCCAATCCCGCCCAGCAAGATCGCCAGGGTCACACTATCACCGGCTCTGACCACAAACATTGTCAAGACGGCGGCGATTATCAGTCCTGGGACCAGTACCTGCTTTCGGCCGTATCTGTCGGAGAGATACCCAAGGATCGGAGCGGATACGATGCCCATCCCAGTGAGCAAAGAAAGATGGATGCCGACACTGAAGTAACCCATGCCCAGTCCGCCGTCTGTCGCCTCCCTCAGGTAGAATGGCGTCCATTGGAAAAGTGCGTTGTTGGCGACCCCGCGAATGGCCGCCGCGAGCACCAGCGTAGCGACAACTGGAATCTTGAACATGGCCAAGCCATCCCGATAACCGGCCATCACCTGGCGCTTTTGCTTCTCTGCTCCCTTCTGATCTCCGTCTTCGATCCCCAAGTCTTTCAACGACCACCAAACGAATACGGCCATCAGGGCGGCTGGGGCGGCATAGATCAATAGAATGGGCCGCCACGACATGATTGTCAGAAGGCCACCAGCAACGAGTGGGGCCAGTACATTGCCGACATTGGAGCCAAATCCATGCATGGAAATGGCAAATCCCCGGCGGTCCGGGAATCGCCGGGATAGGGCGGCGGTGGAAGGAAGATGCCACAAGGCCCCAGGCACCGAAATGATCATCACAGCAATGGTCAAGACCGCCAGGTTCGGAGAAGCGGCTAGTATCAGAAACCCCAGGGCTGCCCAGATCATGCAGCCAGTTAGGATCGGTCCCCAACTGGCCTTCATCTGATCGACGATGGCCCCGCCGATGAGATTGACCGCTCCGAATCCACCCTGGCGGATGCCAAACATGAGGGCGACCTCAATGTTGGAGAGGCCCATGGCGGCCTTAATAGCCGGCATAAATACCGGAAATCCCTGGTCATAAAGGTGGGAGATTCCATGGCCAAAGGAGAGACTGCCCAGGATAAAGTTGCGGTCTCGCCTGCGTCCAACCGGTCTTTCTATCGCTTCCGCCATTAAGTCCTTTACCGGGTTGAAATTTGCCGGGTACGCCGGGCCTCGGCTGATTCTAAAGTCTGCCGATAGGGGGCGCAAGTCTCTTACCGCTCAAGCGCTCCCGAATCTCGTTGTCACGGGTCGTTTGGAGATCAACTCCCCTGTGATTCCGGGCTCGAGACCCGTGTGCTATGCTACGGCGCAATTGCTGCCGGGTGGCACTGAATAGTGCTCGCAAATCAACGAAAGAAAGCCAACAACAGGCAATAAAGAACCGGCCAAAAATATCCTGACATTCATGGAGGACCTGACATGCCCTACGAGGGACTAAATCTGAAGGGGCAAACGGCACTGGTCACCGGGTCTGGCCGGGGCATCGGCGCGGCGCTGGCGGTCGGGCTGGCCCAGGCCGGAGCGGCAGTGGCGGTGTCGGACCGGCCCGACCGGCTGGACCTGGCGGAAGAGACCAAAGCGAAGATCGAGGCCGAAGGCGTCAGGAGCGGGGTCTACGCATTGGACGTGCTCGACATCCCCGGCATCCCAAAGGCTATCGATCAGGTTGTGAATGACTTTGGGCGTCTGGACATCCTGGTCAACAATGCCGGGATACGGATACCCAAGCCAGCCTTGGAAGTCACCGAAGAAGACTGGGACGCAACTATCGACATCAACCTTAAGGGTGTCTTCTTCTGCGCTCAGGCCGCCGGGCGGCACATGGTGGAACAGGGCTACGGACGCATCATAAACCTGGGGTCACAGCTATCCGTAACCGCGTCCCGAAATCGAGCCTCTTACTGCGCCAGCAAGTTCGGAGTGGCCGGAATCACGAAGGTCTTGGCCGTCGAATGGGCGTCGCATGGGGTGACCGTAAACGCCATCGGCCCAGGCCCAACCAGCACCCCCGGCATGCTGGCCGCCGACACGAAAACTCCGGAAGAGGTGCAAGCCGACCTGGCAGCCCATCTACCTTTGGGCCGCCGCATGGACCCAGAAGAGATGGTTGGCGCAGTGATCTATCTGGCGAGCAAGTCTTCGGCGGGAACCACGGGGCACTTGCTGATGATAGACGGCGGCTGGACTGCTATTTAAGAGAATCACGGACTAAGAGGAGGCGCCAACATGAGCCTGGAAGACCTGGAGAGCCGAATCAAAGTGCTCGAAGACATCGATGAGATCAAGAAGCTGAAACATCGCTACTGTGGCCTCTGCGATGACCATTATCAAGCGGACGCCCTAGCCGAGTTGTTCACAGAGGACGCGGTGTGGGATGGAAAAGAACGGGGCCGCAATGACGGACGGGAGGCCATCCGGAGATTCTTCCAGAACGCGCCCAACCGTCTGCCCTTCGCGATCCACATGGTCATGAATCCCATCATCGAGGTTGATGGCGACCGGGCCACCGGGATCTGGTATCTCTTCCAGCCCTGCACCTACGCGGAAGGCAACCAGGCGGTGTGGGGCTCGGCCCGCTACGACGAAGAATACGTGCGGGTGAACGGCAGATGGATGTTCAAACACCTGACCCTAAGCTCCCACTTCTGGACTCCGTTTAACCAAGGCTGGGTCGAAGCCCAGTTCGCCTAGCCGGGACCTCCTGGGCAAGAGGAGCGAAGAGTTATCCGGGGCCGATTATGATTGCTGATGACAATCTCTAATGAAGGGTGTCGGTGACCTTCCGAAGAATTTCTGCCACCGCAACGTGGCCGGAGGATTCTGCCTCTTCCAGCGGGGTAGTGAACTCATCGACGTCGGTCCTAGCGTTGGGGTTGGCGCCATGAGCCAGAAGCAACTCGGCCGCGCTGACGTCGTTGTTCGATGCTGCCTGGTGTAAGGGCGTAAATCCGTTGATGCCATTTTGCTGGATATCTGCTCCGGCGGCAATCAACAACTCGATAATCTGATTTTTGTCTGGACGGTCGGTGGTCAATGTCGCGATCAACGACGGAAATCCGGCATGGTCAGGGTAGTTCGGGTCAGCGCCCAGATCAAGAAGTTGCTTGATAAGTGAGATTGGGCTGTGGTAGACGGCATACTCCAAGCAATGACCAAACGCTTCACTATCAGGTAAAATTAGTCGGGCTGGCGGCTCATCCAGAACAATCAGCAGCACCTCTAGGTCCCCTTGCTTGAAGGCTTCGTGAATATGAAGTGCATCAACCATTCGACCGGCCTATCGGGAGAATATTTCCACTCGCCAGACCACGCACCAGTTCGTTCGCAGCGTTCCAGACCCAACCGCCAAGGCTAAGACATTTACCGTTGGATCAGATTTTCAGTCGTTTCCCGGGGCAGGGACGGGTTCGAGTTGCCCAAGCAGCGGCTCAGCCTCCTCGGCTGTGACTTTGGGCAGCCAACCCAGCCACGCTGGCAGGTACCAGTTCCACTTGCCCAAGAGCTTCATGGTTGCCGGTAGCAAGACCACGCGGATGACGGTGGCGTCAATGAAAACGGCCACCGCCAGACCCAGACCGAATTGCTGCAAACCGAGTATTCGGCTGGTGGCAAAGGCGGCGAATACCCCCACCATGACCGCCGCCGCGCTGGTTATCTGACCGGCAGTCAGGCCGATACCGGTGGCCACGGCCCGCTCGTTATCCCCATGCTTGTCGTACTCTTCCTTGATCCGATTAAGGAGCAGCATGTGGTAGTCCATCGACAGGCCAAATAAGATCCCGAATAGGAACAACGGTAACCATGTTTCAATTATCCCTGTTTCTTCGGAGCCCAGGATGCTGATGCCCCAGCCCCATTGGAACACCATCACCAGTACGCCATAGACCGCGCCCACCGACAGCAGGTTCAGCACAATTGCCTTCAATGGAATCACGATCGACCGGAACATCACCAGCATCAGAAGGAAGGACAATCCCAGGACAAAGGCGAATACGTAGTACGCGGAGCTAAACATCCTGTCCCTGAAATCGATGCTCTCGGCCGTGTCTCCGGCCACATAGACCTGGGCGCTCGTGCCAGCAAAAGCCTGAGGAATTATCTGGTCCCGGAGCAGGCCAACCGCATTTTCCGCTTCTTTATCGTCGATGCTACCCGCCAATGGCACGTTGATCCGGGTTAGGTTGCCATCCGGGTTGGTTATCGTCCCGAAGGGGCCGATAAAAGCGTCGTCACCTTCGATCCGCTGGATCAGGTCGTCTACGGCAGCTTGAATGGCGGGGGAGTTGACGTCGGGGGCGTCCACTACCACCCTAGCCGGGGCGATTAAGCTACTGGAGAAATGTTGCTCCAATAATTCCAGGGCGCGTTTGCCTTCCAGGGCGTCGGGAAGAGCGTCGGCCCCAGCGTTGAAGCCGAGGTTCATTGAGAAGAACGGAATCGTAAGCGCGAGCAGCGCCGCTATGGTCAACGACGCCAAAGGGATAGGCCGGGCGAGGACCCATGTGGTGATTGTGACCCAGATTCCGCCTTGGTTTGATTCCCTTCCTAGGAACGGTATACGCAGGCGGTTTACATTGTCTCCGATCACCGCGAGCAAAGCCGGCAGCAACGTTAGCGACGCCACCACGGCCACGAACACAACGATGATTGCTCCCAGCGCCAGGGAGATGAAGGTGTGATCCCTGGTGAGCATCAGCCCGGCGAGTGACAAGATGACCGTGACACCGGCGTAGAAAACAGCCCGTCCGGTGGTGTTGGCGGCCACAGTAATGGCCTCCATCTTTTCTCTTCCTCCCGTGCGCTCCATGCGGTAACGGCTGATGATGAACAATGAATAGTCGATGCCGACGGCTAGACCCATCAACAGAATCATTTCCGCGTACAGTTCGACCAAAGGATAAAACTGACTGATTACGGCGGCGATCCCGATGGCGGTAAAGATTGAACCGAGCGCCATCACCAACGGAATAATCGCTGCAACTAAAGCTCGGAAGGCGATGATTAAAATGATTAATCCGATGCCGAGTGAATAAAGCAGGATGCGGCCAAAGTCTTCCTCCAAGATTTCATCTAGCTGGTCATCCAGTAGTCGGAAGCTGTACACGCCGATCTCAAATCCGGCGGCTTCATCCGAGGCCTGCTCGACCGCATCCAGAAACGGCTCGATCTCGATATCGCCAGCCGGATCTTCCGGGTTTTGCAGAGTGACTGCGGCCAATACGGCGTTTCCGCCATCCGATAACATGCTGGCATCGCCGGTGTCGTAGTAGCTCAGAGCTGCTGCGACCTGCGGAAGGTCTCTGATCGCCTGCATCGTAGACGCCACGGTGTCCTTGAATAAGGGATCGTCTGCATCGAGCGAGGGATTGCTAAATATCACACCCTCTCGCCTGGTAATCTCAGCCGTTTCGGTGTTGGCGGCGCCAGAGTTGAATCGTTCGTTGAGCAACTCCGACCCCTGGCCGGACTCTCCAACACCTGCCTGGTCATCCCTGAGTTCTGATCCGACCAAGGCTATGGAGAGAACCGCCAGCATGATTGCAATGGCCGAGGCGGCCATCATCGGCCAACGGTGGACAGCGCTCCAAAGGGCTATCTTTGAAGTGAATGTTTGACCTGTACTTCCGCTATCCAAAATCGTTCGATCTCCCTTTGTGTTCCCTTTGTGTTCAATAAGTCTCGCGATTATTTGGCAAACTTAGATTCTGAGCTTGCGAGGCGCGAGCTTGGTGTCGATATATGTTTTGGAAAGACCAACCTGTCCCAGCTCAGTCGTCGGGCAGTTCGGCGATCATGCGGCCATTTTCGACGCTAACCGGGAAGCCGACCAACTTGGCGTTGGGGCCGTTGACGCAAACGCCCTCGGTGTATTCAAATCGCCAGCCGTGGGCCGGGCACATGAAAACGCCGGTCCAGTCCACCACTTCCTCAGCTTGGTGAGGGCAGATGTTGGACAGCAATTTGTAGACGCCTTTCCTGCTTCGAGCCAGGAAGTATGACCAATCACCCACCTTCACCTGAGCGGGGAGCTTGGTGAATTCGGATTCCGGTCCAATGTCGACGTTGATGGTTTTATATGTAGCCATTGGCTTAGTTTTATCCTTAAACCCGTTGGGGTCGAGTACCGGCCAGTATAGCCGACGGTATATTTGGTCTCAAGGCGGGCGCACCCAAGTCGGCGACTATCTTGACGGCATAGATTTTATACAGCAATATGTGCTGACTCGAATGGGGTTTTAAGAGGTTGAGGATGGCTGATCTGAACAAAGATGAGATTCGTGCCATGGGCCATGCGGTTGGTCTGGAGATCGAAGAACCAGAACTGACGGAAGTGATGTACAGCCTGAATGCCCTCTTGGAATCACTGGACGCCATCAACCCGCGGGGCTTGAACGACGTAGAACCCCTTCCCATCATTCTACCTCCGGCATAGACAACCCAACTCATCAGAATATCAAAAGCCCCCGACAAATCGAGGGCTTTTTTGTTTGAAATGGGATAACGGCTAGTACCGAATTATACTCCTAGCCACCTCACCCTGGTCGAGGGCCTCGAAGGCGGTGTTGATGTCGTCCAACTTGAAGGTGGCGCTGATCAGTTCGTCGAGTTTTAGGCGCCGGGCCATATAAAGATCCACCAGCATGGGCATGTCGGCCCGGGGGTAGCAGGAACCGTAGGTGCAGCCCATCAGCACCCGGTCCAAGTGGAGAAAATCTGGGTCAATGGTCAGTTCTGCGCCCGCGGGGGCCACGCCCACCACCACCGTCGTGCCGCCGCGCTTGGTGGTCAACATTGCCTGGTTGATGGCGTCGGTGGAGCCAATGACCTCAAAGGCGTAATCGGCCATCTCTCCGCGTGTGATATCCCTCACCCTCTCGATCAGATCCTCGGTAGCGCCATTCACAAAGTGGGTCGCGCCCAACTGCAGCGCATGCTCCAATTTTGCTCCCTGGATATCCACTGCAATGATCGACTCAGCCCCGGCCAGCACTGCCCCTTGAATCACGTTTAAGCCCACTCCTCCAGCGCCGATCACCACCACGCTGCTACCGGGTTTCACCTTGGCCGTGTTGATCACCGCGCCAACTCCGGTGGGCACTGCGCACCCGATCAGGGCAACCCGGTCTAGGGGAGCATCTTCCCGAATCTTGACCAGGCTGTCTTCAGGCACCACCGCGTATTCGCCGAATGTGGAAAGTCCGTTGAAGTGGTGTACTTCTTCGGAGCCTTTGCGAAGGCGGGTCGAGCCGTCCAGCATCTTGCCTTTCAATTGGTAACGGGCTTCGCAGAGGTTCTGCCGGCCCCTGACGCAGTAGGAACAATGGCCACAGGTGGGAACAAACGAAAGCACCACATGGTCGCCAGGCTGCGCGTAGGTCACACCGGGACCGACCTCCTCCACGATGCCTGCGCCTTCGTGTCCCAGCACCACCGGTAGGGGATGTTCGCGGTCGCCCTTCATGTAGTGTAGGTCACTGTGGCAGACTCCGCTGGCGGTCAGCTTGACCAGCACCTCATGCTCGCGGGGCGCTTCCAACTCCAATTCTTCCACCACCAGCGGCTGGAACGCTTCGTACAGGACTGCTGCCTTCATGGCATCTAACCTCTTCTTAATGGTCTTGCGCCAAACATCCGCATCGGTTTCCGGCTCCCGCGGGAATAACAGAAGGCGCTGGCAAGAACCGTTTGCTCCCTAGTGCGGGTACATCTGGTCGGACAAAGCCTCTTTCCAATCCGAATCTTTGGGTAGGATGCCGTCGATTCCGTCGATTCCGGGGAATCAGGCCAAACAGGGCGTGGGAATCTCGATTGTTATCGGGCCATATTATGCTCTACGCATCCAGCCTGGGCAACCTAAGTCCCAGCCTGGAAGGAGCGCTCAGGGACTCACTTAGCCCCATGCTGACTGCGATGCGGAAGCCTCATCGATCCGCTAAATCCTGCGCACCACGATGACGTGTTCTAAGATCATGGGGGAGGGTTGACGATTTCAGTACACCAAAATATTTTCATTTAGAGCGAACGTGGTAGAGCGAACGTGGCAGCTAACCTATCCAGGGCAATCGCATCTGATTTGAGGCGAGATGGCAATGGTAGGATAAGAGTCATCTTAGGGGTGGG
>JAQBXL010000057.1 GCA_027624135.1 Chloroflexota bacterium | reverse complement strand
GAGCGCATCAGGCCGCATTTGACGTCCTTGGAATTGGTGATTATAGTTGGCGCTATCCCAGAGGGAGCTATAGCCAGGAAAGTCAGTTTGATCTGGGAAATCCCGGCTAACCGCGTCCCCTAACCTCTATAATGTTATAGCTGAATCCGCAGTGCGCACCCATCAACCCAAGGGACCCATAGATGCCGACCAAAAGAGATTTTCTTTCCGTAACCGACATTACCCCGGATGAGACTTGGAGCCTGATCCAACGGGCCCGGAACTCTAAATCAAACGCTAAATCATCCGGGGCGAGCGAGACCGCCAAACCGTTGGCCGGGAAGTCGGTTGCCCTCTTGTTCGACAAACCGTCCCTGCGCACGCGGGTGAGCTTCCAGGTTGGCATCCAAGAATTGGGCGGGTATTCGGTCTTTCTAGGCCAACAAGAGGTGGGTCTGGGTGGCCGTGAGCCAGTTTCAGACGTCGCCAAAGTACTTTCCGGCTATGTGGACTGCATCGTGGCCCGAATCTCCAATCACGACCTGCTGGTGGGGCTGGCCAAATACGCCAGCATCCCCGTTGTGAACGCTCTTTCGGATCTGGAGCACCCCTGCCAGGTCATGGCCGACCTGCTGACGATCTACGAGCACAAAGACACCTTGGCAGGACTTAGTTTCGCTTATGTGGGCGATGGCAACAACGTGGCCCGCAGCCTCTGTTTGGCACTACCAGCGGTCGGCATGAATTTCACCAGCGCCTCTCCTCAGGGGTATAATCTTGATGAGGCCTCGGTGCAGCAGGCGCAATCACGGGCCAACGGAGCATCGGTCCGCGTGCGGTCTCTGGCCGACCCGAAAGAGGCAGTGGCCGGCGCCGACGTGGTGTACACCGATGTTTGGGCCAGCATGGGCCAGGAGTCTGAATCAGGTGTCCGGCGCAACGCCTTTGACGGATACACGGTGGACGCGGCTTTGATGCAGAGGGCCAACGCAGACGCCTTGTTCATGCATGACATGCCGGCCCATTACGGCGAAGAGGTACCGCCTGGCATGTTGGAACATCCCCAGTCGGTGGCCTTTTCACAGGCGCACAACCGTCTGCACGCACAAAAAACGATCTTAGAATTTCTACTTTCCGGAAACTGACTCCAGGCCTGACGCCAGACAAACGCTGGATGTCGACCGTAGATTGGTGTTGATTTGGCAATCCCCATAGTCGCAATCATAGGCCGCCCCAACGTCGGCAAGTCGTCGCTGTTCAACCGGATCATCGGACGGCGGCACGCCATCGTCTCCGACGTAGCCGGGACCACCCGAGACCGGTTGATGGCCGACGCCTGGTGGGACGACTACCATTTCATTCTGCTGGACACCGGCGGCCTGGAGGAACATCCCGAGGGCGAGATCAGGGAGATGGTCCAAGAGCAGGCGGAAATGGCCATCGCAGACGCCGATGTCATCATCATGGTGACCGATGTTGTCGAAGGAATGACCCACGCTGACCAAGCCGCCGCCGACCTCCTGCGGCGCACCAAGAAACCGGTGGTGCTCGCGGCCAATAAGGTAGACAACGACATGCGGGAGTTCGACGCTCCCGAGTTCCACAACCTGGGCATGGGTGAGCCGGAAGCCATCAGCGCCTTTCACAACTATGGCATCCAAAGCCTGATGGACCGGGTAACGTCCTTCATTGAGCCGGAGCCTCAGGTGGAAGACGACGGCCTGGCGAAACTCGATGGAATGGCGCCGGCTTACCAGCAAGGCGCTCTCAACCTGGCCATAGTCGGCCGCACCAATGTAGGCAAGTCCAGTCTCTTGAACGCGATCCTGGGACAGGAACGGTCGATCGTAAGTACGGTGGCGGGAACCACCAGAGACGCTCTAGACACCGCACTCACTTACAACGGCCGCGATATCGTAGTCATTGACACGGCGGGGATCCGCCGCCCGGGCCAAGTGGCCAAGGGCATCGAGAAATACAGTGTGATCCGGGCCGTGGGCGCGGTAAACCGCAGCGACATCACCCTGCTGGTGACCGACGCATCTGAGTTGGCCACCGGGCAAGATGCCCACATCGCCGGCTTAGCCTGGGAGATCTGCCGCGGACTGATCATCGTGATCAACAAATGGGACCTATTCGCTGAAGAAGGGATGGGCGCCCGCTACCGTGCTTTAGCCACCATTCGTGAAAAGCTCCACTTCATGCCCTACGTGCCCATCTGTTTCACATCGGCGTTGAATGGCAACGGGATCAAAGCGGTGATGGACACAGCCCAAGACCTCTGGAGCGAACGCATGAGACTGGTCCGCTCCCGCGACCTGCAGTTCATGTTGGCCGATGCCTTGGCCAACCACCAGCCGCCGGTGGTCAGAAAACACCGAGGCGCGCAGGTCCAGATAAACCGGTTACAGCAGGTTGGCGTAAACCCTCCCACCTTTCTTTTCACAGTCAATGACCCGCAACTGGTACACTTTACCTATCAGCGTTACTTGGAAAACAAGATACGCGACACCTTTGGCTTCGACCGAACTCATTTGAGGCTGGTGTTCAAGCGAAAGTAAAAGCTCTGGTTCGCGCAACCAGGCCGCCCAGCTCATCATGAATCGACCTCCCACATCAATCGTCATCCAGGCTGTAGCCATACCGTTCATCGTCGCCGGTGTGGTATTAGTCCCGTTGACGATGGACGGCCAATCAGAGGCGGCCCAGTACAGCGTCGTCATGCCGCTGGCTTATCTCCTAGGGTCCATCTCCTGGGGATACATGCTGATGCAATTGAAGATGGGTGTGGACGTCCGCGAGTACGGTAGCGGAAGCACTGGGATGTCCAACGTTCTGCGCACCGGCGGAGTAAGATTGGCTGCGGTGGTGCTGACGCTGGACATCGCCAAAGGCGTCATCGCGGTGTTGATCGCCCGGGCCGTGATCGGCACAACGGCAGCTGAAGTTTCGGCGGCTCTCCTGGTCCTGGTTGGTCACAACTGGCCGGTGTTCCTCCAGTTCAAGGGAGGCCGGGGCATTCTGACCGCCCTGGGAGGGTTGGTGATAATGGCCCCATTGCCCGCGATCCTGGCCACAGCCACGTTCCTAGCCGTCGTCGGATTGAGCCGGTATATCTCCTTGGGCTCGGTGATTGGCGTGGTGATTGGCGCCATCTCGGTATTGGTCCTGGCATTGGCCGACGTGCACTCCAACACCTATATGGTCTATGGGTTCATCGCCTGCGGCATAATTATCTGGCAGCACCGCGGCAACATCCAACGTATCCGCCAAGGCAACGAACGCCGGATCGGTCAACAGACCACCAAGGTCGAGTGAATCCCCCACTCACCGGCCCCAGCAGTCTGGACTCGCCCAACCTTTCTCAATAGACTAGACTTGATCAGTCCCGAAATTGATGTAAGCGCCCTGCTCCGATTAGTTCCGGCATATCCAGCAGTCATTAGCGGTCGTTAATTGAGAAATCAAGCGGCAATCATTGGGACCACAACTTGGGGGACGACGCTGGGCATATTATTGGCCCAGAACAAGATTCCGGTTGTTCTTTTGGCACGCACCGAGGCCGAAGCCCAGCTACTGGCTTCCCAACGATGCAATTCCAGGTTCCTTCCCGACGCTCCATTCCCTGATTGCCTCAGTGTGACCAGCCAACCCCAGTGTGCCCTGCAGCAAGCCGGCCTAGTCTTCTTAGCGGTGCCCTCGGACCGACTTAGGGAAAACGTTCGACAGATAATGCCTCACCTCCAGCCGGGGACCGTTATCGTGATCGCAACGAAAGGGCTGGAACTGCCCACAGCCCGAAGGATGAGCCAGGTGATGGAAGATGAACTACCATCTGAATTCCACTCCGGCATCTGCGTCCTTTCGGGTCCGAACCTGGCGAAGGAGATCGTCCAAGGCAAACCAGCCTCAACGGTCATCGCCGGACGAGACCCCGACTCCACTCAGAAGGCGCAGAACGCGCTAATGTCGCGCAATTTCCGGGTCTACACCAGCAACGACGTACTGGGCACCGAGTTAGCCGGGGCTCTGAAGAACATCGTGGCTCTGGGCGCTGGCATGGGCGACGGTATGGGAACCGGAGAGAACGCCAAGTCAGCCTTCATCACCCGGGGAGTGGCCGAAATGACCCGGCTGGGTATCGCCGCCGGGGCTGACCCCATGACCTTTGCCGGGCTGGCCGGGCTGGGAGATGTGATCGCCACCTGCTCCAGCCGTCTCAGCCGCAACCGGTACGTTGGGGAGGAACTGGCCAAAGGGCGCTCCTGGCCGGAGATACGCGAGTCCATGGACAACGTTGCCGAGGGAGTGAACGCGACCCAAGGGGCTTTGGTGATCGCCAAAGAACTGGGAGTGGAGATGCCCATCGCCGAGATGGCCTCACGGGTGTTGTTCGAAGGTCTCTCACCCAAGGAAGCCATGGCCGAGTTGATGGGAAGGCCCGCTCGTTCCGAGTGGTAGGACTATAGACTCGGCAATTTTCCCTACCTCATCTGCCCCAACTTTAACTCGGGCAGCGTCTCCAACAGCCACCCCGCCGCCACTCTCCGGTGACATGGCTCTCCCTCTGGCTCGAAACAAAGCAGCGTCAAGTCTTCTTCCGGTATTAGAGACGCCAGCCAGTCCTGAAAGTCCGCTTCCCAGATGTAGTTGGTTCGGAGCTCCTCCCGGTACCGCTCGGTCAGTCCAGAAAAGTCCAGTTCGCCACCCTGGTATTCCGTCAGCAGTCGGCGAGAAGGATACAGGAAGGACTGGACTTCCCAGGCCGTCTTTTGACCTCGCGGATGGGCCCTTGATATCCGGTATGGGATCCCCTGCCAATGCTCTGGGTGGTAGAAACTGGCGGTGTACAACATGCTAAGTATCCATCTCCATCAGAGGGAACAATCAGTCGTTCTCTCCCCGGCTGAGCTTGCTCAAACGGCCCGGCCGGACAGACTGGCGCGCCAAGAACAACGCCGCTCCTAGGACGATCACACTGATATAGGTTATGAACCGGTCAACCAGGATCAAAGCAGCGGCGGCGCTGGCTGTCAAGCTGGAAAGACGCACGGCCAGGCCGCCGACGCCCGACTCCACAGCGCCAACTCCGCCCGGCGTGGGAACCAATGTCAGCAGCGAGTTGGCCAGGGTCAGGAAAACGACTAGGGCGAAGTTGATATCAAAACCAAGAGCCTGCACAACCAGATACATCCGCCCAATCTCCGCTGCCCAACCCAGCAAGCCCCAGAGCGTGGCCATGGGCAACCGCTGAAAGCTACCCATCGTGCCCTGGTGGAAACGCTCGTACCGAACGCCCATCCAGGCTGGCAGCCGCCGCAACAACAGTCCCCTGGCCCAGGTCATTGCCACTAGAATCATAGCCAAGCCGAAGACCAAAGACACAGCCAGCGCCAGCACCACCCAGGTCACAGTGTCGTTTTTGTCCAAGAGGAACGGCGTGGCCGCCACCATCAACACCGTCACCAACACCGTGTCTAGAGCCCGTTCGGCCAAGATCGTCCCGATAGTGCGAGAGAATGAACCATCCTGCTCGTCCCGGTAGAGGTAGGCGCGGTAGGCGTCGCCCAACCTGAGCCAGCCCACAGAATTGGCGAACCAACCCAGGAGCACCAGTTGGCTGCAGTAATGCGCTCCGGGTACCGGCACATCCGGACCAACGGCGTTTTCCAACAACAACCGCCAGCGAACTCCCCGGAAGAAGAAGGTGGTGTAGTGGACGATGAAAGCCAGGCACAGATACCAGGGGTTGGCTTCCTTGACCTGATCCCAGACGGCCCCCAGGTCAACGTCGAACCGGGTGACGATGAAAACAAGGAATAAAGCGGCCAAGGCCAGAGAAATGATGGCGGGCAGGGACAAGACCCGCCGCAATATGGACTGCGGCGCTGACTCTTCTTCCAGTGATTCTCCGGCCGGTTCTCTCGCCGAATCTTTAGCCGGTTCTTGCGGCGGTTCTTGGTTCTCGGCCATCAGCTCATTACGCAGGTTGACCGGGCGACGCACATGCCTAGCGGAGTTCCATGGGGAGGCTGAAGGTCACGTCTTCATCGACACCCGACACCAGGGTCACCTTCTCAGGCGCCAATCTTTCAATCACGCTCTCCACCAGCACCTCAGGAGTTGAAGCGCCAGAGGTTATCCCGACCCTTTCCTTGCCGGCCAGCCACTCCGGCTCGATCTCTTCTGGGCCATTGATCAGATACGAGGGCACGCCCATGGACTCGGCCACCTCTCTGAGGCGATTGCAGTTGGAACTATTCTGCGCCCCGATCACCAGTACCAGATCGACATTGCCGGCCATCTTGTTGACCGCGTCCTGCCGGTTCGTGGTGGCATAGCAGATATCATTGCGAACCGTCGCGTCTGGAAATTTTTCCCTGATGGCGTCAATAGCCTGGGCAGTATCACCCACTGAAAGAGTGGTTTGGGTGAGCACCGCCACTTCTTGATCCGCATCCCAGCTGGAAAGCTCCGTTTGAGACAGGTCGTCGATCAACGTCATTTCCACCTGGCCCATGGTGCCTCGGACTTCCTGATGACCACGGTGCCCCACCAAGACCACTTTTTTGCCCTCACGGTGATATTTCTTGGCTTCGTTGTGCACCCTCGTGACCAACGGGCAAACGGCGTCGATGACTTGTAGCTTGCGCGCTTTCGCCTTCACGAAGTCCTCTGGGGGCGAACCGTGGGCGGAAAACACCACCAGGGAACCCTCGGGAACTTCTTCCACGTCCTCCACGGTGATAGCGCCTCGGCGCTCCAGGTCGTTGACCACATAGGGGTTGTGAACTATCTGATGCTTTACGTAGACCGGCGGCCCATATTTCCGAAGACAGATATCGACCACATCGATGGCCCGCACTACTCCAGCGCAAAATCCTCTGGGTGAACTGAGTAAGACCTCCACGGTCTGTCCTCCTAATAAAACCGGGCGCAGATAATACCAGGCGCAGATTCATTTCGCACTTGGTATCGAGCGCGATGATTTCCCCATGGTTGGGGTCGGAATAATCATATCGTATGCACCTATATTTTCATACGTCTACAGGCCTGGCCGGAATACGCTGATTTTAGCTTTGCCAGGCTCAGAGCCTATGCTATAATTCCTCTGCTCCAATCTGTGCCTGGTAGACCTATGCCTAATTACCAATACGTTATTCTTGAAAAAGACCCGGTCGAGCACATCGCCAGATTGACGATAAACCGGGCCGACCGCAGGAACGCCCTGAACGACGAAGCCACAGACGAGATGGGCCAGGCCATAGAAGAAGTTTCGGATGACGACGATATTCGGGTAATGATCCTCACCGGCGCGGGAGGCTCCTTCTGTGCGGGAGGAGACCTAAACACCCTGAAGGGCGGCGCCGACCCTGGGGTGCTGGTTTCGGAAAACAGCGACGACATTCGCCGCGGCTTCCGAGGATCCCACAAGATGATCTTGGGCCTGCAACGTATGGAGAAGCCGGTGATCGCCATGATTAATGGCACCGCTGTCGGGGCTGGGTTCGATCTGGCCTGCGCCTGTGACATCAGGATAGCTTCCCCCGCAGCCCGGTTCATGGTGGCTTACGTACGCATCGGACTGTTCCCTGGCTTCGGCGGCACGTGGCTCTACCCCCGCACCCTGGGCAGCATGGGCAAAGCGGCAGAATTACTGTTCACCGGCGACTTCCTCGAAGCAGACGAAGCCTACCGGCTGGGGTTCTTGAATCGCCTGGTTGATGAGGACGAACTTGAGTCCACGACTATGCAGATGGCGCGGAAGATCGCCACTGGTCCGCCCGTTACCATCCGGCTCTCCAAGTTGATGCTCTATAAAGGTCTTGAGTTTGACCTGGAAACGGCCTTGAAGATGGCGGCGGCGGCGGAGACAATCACGCTAACCTCGCGCGACCATGAGGAAGGCGCTCAAGCGTTCCGAGAAAAAAGAAAACCGAATTACGAGGGCCGCTAATGAACCCGATCCTCGACGAACTCAAAGTCTTCACCGGCAACGGCCACCCAGAGTTGGCCAATGCGGTCTGCGAATACCTTGATATTCCCCTGGGCCAGGCCGAGGTCTTCAAATTCGCCAACGACAACTCATTCGTCCGGATACATGAAAATATCCGGCAACGTGACGTCTTCATAATCCAGCCCACCTGCTTCCCGGTCAACGACAACCTGATGGAATTGTTGATCATGATCGATGCCTGCAAACGGGCGTCGGCCGGCCGGATCACCGCCGTGGTCCCCTACTACGGCTACGGTCGCACCGACAAGAAAGACCAACCCCGCGTGCCCATAACCGCGCGTTTGGTCGCCGATCTACTCACAGCCGCGGGAGCCGACCGGCTCCTTACCGTTGACCTCCACGCCGGCCAGATCCAGGGTTTCTTCAATATTCCCGTGGATGAGCTGACCACCCTTCCAATCATGGGCAATTATTTCGCCGCCAAGGAGCTCGAAGATCTGGTCGTGGTGGCCGTGGATATCGGCATCAGCAAGAAGGCCCGTGATATGGCCGAGCGCTTGGGTGCCCCTCTGGCCATCATCGAGAAACGCCGGGTCGGCAACAACGATAAGAATGAGACCATGAACGTTATCGGCGAAGTCGAGGGAAAGATCGCGCTGACCTTCGATGACGAGATCGACACCGGCGGCACCATCATCAACGCTGCCAAAGCGCTGGTTGACCAGGGTGTGAAAGAAGTGTTCTGCTGCGCGACCCACCCGGTTCTCTCGCGCAACGCGCCTGAGGCCATGGCGCAGAGCAACTTCACAGAGGTGGTTGTGTCCGACACGATTCCAATGTCGGCAGAGAAACGAAACGGCAAGTTCACCGTTCTCTCCGTCGCGCCCCTGCTGGGCGAGGCCATCTACCGCATCCACAAAGGCCAGTCCGTAGGCGACCTGTTCAACTAGGCCGCGAAGCGGCGTTTTCATGCGAGTTTTCGCAAAAGTCGCTTGGGCGCCTGGTTCTCTCCATAGCCCACAGATTTCGCGGTATGATTTGCCGTCTGTTTCAGCGCCGAAAA
Organism: Chloroflexota bacterium; assembly: GCA_027624135.1. Lineage (GTDB taxonomy): Bacteria > Chloroflexota > Dehalococcoidia > Lucifugimonadales > UBA3495 > UBA9611. Next base: position 7,847 of record JAQBXL010000057.1, on the reverse strand, counting down.
ACCTCTAGGAGAATTATTGCATCATGTATGACCTGATCGTTAAGGGCGGAACCGTTGTCGACCCGTCCCAAAACCTCCACGGAATCAACGACGTGGCCATCGAAGACGGCAAGATAGCCAAGATCGCCCCAAACATCTCATCCGACGAATCCAAGCGGGTCGTCGAGGTCAAAGGCAAGGTCGTCACCCCCGGTCTGATCGACATCCACACCCACGTCTACTTCGGCGTCACCGACAACGGTGTGGACCCGGACATCGGAGGCGTCAGGGCCGGTGTGACCACCATGGTCGATGCGGGAAGCTCCGGCTGCGACACATTTGCCGGGTTCCCGGCCCACATCATCCCCAACACCGCCACCGAGATCATCTGCTTTCTGCACATCTGCCGGACGGGTTTGGCCACCACTCCAGACATCTTCAGCCCTGAAAGCATCAACCTAGACAAGACCATCGAAACGATCAAGAACAGCAACGGCGTGATCACCGGGGTAAAAGCCCGGATGGTCTCCCCGGCCCTCGAGATTATGGGGATGGAGATGCCCAAGATGGCCAAGCGGGCAGCGGTTGAGGCCGGGGTACCCCTTATGGTGCACATCGGCGACACCCTGAAGCGTTACGACCCCAATGTGATTCGAGAGTTGCTGCCAATCTTGGACAAAGGGGACATCGTCACCCATTTCTTCACTGGCAATCCCGGCGGAGTGCTGGACAGCGACGGGACGCTGGTGCCCGAGGCGAAGGAAGCCCACGACCGGGGGGTCTGGTTGGACACCGCCCACGGACGCATGAACTTCACCTTTGACGTAGCCCAAAAGGTGCTAGACCAAGGGGTGATTCCCCACTGCATCAGCACTGACCTTACTGTCCCAGGACGCCAGATCACCGTTCACAGCATGACCGAGATGATGACCCGGTTCCTGGCCATGGGCTTCACCTTCGATCAGGTGGTGACCATGTGCACAGAGAACCCGGCCAAAGCTGTGGGAGTGGCCGACCGCCTGGGCACCCTGACCGTGGGGAAACAGGCCGACGTATCGGTGCTGGAGATCAAGGACGGCAACTGGATGGTCTACGACATCGCGGGCGACGGCCGGAAGAGCGACAAGGCCGTCATTCCCATCATGGCCATCAAGAAAGGCGAGGTCTACGAAGCCGGTTGGGGTCCCCGCCCCTGGGGCTGGGAGCCGGATTCAGCGTAAATCGTTTGGCAAACAGAAACGGAGTTAATACACGTAGGGGCGGGTTTTTTAACCCGCCCCTACTTTTTCGCTTCCGCTTCCGGCTTTGCCTGTTTCTTCTTGCGCCGTCGCAGGGGCCGGGTCAATTTCCGAAATTGGGATGACAGGCTGAAACGGCGCTTCACGTTTTCCGCGATTATTGGGGCCACTTTTTGGTTGCCGACCACCAGTGGGGCCATCCACCCGCGAAGCTCCTTCATGGTCGGTGTTTTCTCTTCCCAACTGGGCACCAGACACCCCATGGGATGCCAGCGCTTCTCGCCGCGAAGGCAGGTCATTACCGTGCCGCCGGCCTCCACCACCGCCAATGCCCCTCCGGCCATGTCCCAGAGCCTGGGAGCGCCAAACATGGCGTATTGCATCACGCCACGGGCGGTCATGGCCAATTCGTAGGCGATGCTGCCCGTGGTGCGTACCTCACCAGCCTTGCCAGCCAGTTTTCCAGTGAAGCCCTGCCCGACGCCGAAATAGCCTGGGACCCCGATCAGACGGCTGGGAACCGGTTCGTCCGACTGATAGACCGACACAGGTTCGTCGTCGGCGAAACACCCCCCGCCCTTGTGGCAATGAAGCACGAATCCGCCCCCCGAGTTTGGCTCGGAACTGGGCCAGGGCACGTACAACGCGGCGGCCATGGGCCAGCCTCGGTACAATACTCCGATGGATGACGCGAACATTGGCAGCCCATTCATGAAGTTGGTGGTGCCGTCCAAAGGATCGAGCACCCAGAGGATGTCCTTGGCTGGTTCCTCGGATTCCTTCTCTTCCTTGGTGCCTTCTTCTCCCAGGACGCCGTGTTCGGGAAAGCGTTTGGCAATCTCAGCAGTTAGGTATTCTTGAGTTTCTTTATCGGCAGCAGTTACCGGGTCTCGCTCGTGCTCGTCTTTGAATTCGACCGTTATCGGGCGGCCAAAGTGCCCGGCCAAGATACTCCCCGCGCCCCGGGCGATCTCAACGGCATGCTGCTCGATCTCCCGAGCCAGGGCGTCGTCCCAAAGCTGCACATTGCCCCCATTCACACTCGATTTCGCCTGACGCGATAGGGGTTCGAGTATAGCATGGGGCCAGATTCCAGCCCGCGCCTGCTATAATCTTCGTTGCTGCCCACAGCAGGCGGACTAAGTTTGGATGATTGGCCCGGGTGAATCGGGGCCAATGAGGACGACAGAACATGGACTTGGGACTGAAAGACAAGGTCGCCATCATCGGCGGGGCCAGCAAGGGCCTGGGCCGGGCCAGCGCCCAGGTGCTGGCTGAAGAGGGAGCCAAGATCACGATATGCAGCCGCACCAGCGCGGACCTGGAGAAGGCCGCCGATGAGATTCGCAGCTCCACCGGCGCCGAGGTGTTAACCTATGCCGCCGACCTGGACAAGCTCGAATCCATAACCGGACTGATCTCTTCGACCGTGGAGAAATTCGGAGGGTTGGACATCTTAGTGAACAACTCCGGTGGGCCGCCTCTGGCCCGCGCGGTCGACGCCACTGAAGAACAGTGGGAGACGGCAGTTCACCGGTCGCTGATCTTCTTCGGCCGAATGTGCCGGGAGAGCATACCCCATCTGAGACAGCGGGGCGGCGGCCGCATCATCAATATCCTTGCCAGCACGGTCTACAACCCCCTTCCCAACCTGGCGCTTTCGGGGGCGACCCGCATGGGAGTTGTCGCGTACTCCAAGAGCTTGGCCGACGAAGTGGGGCGGGACGGAATCTTGGTCAATAACGTTTGCCCCGGATCCATCCTCAGCGAACGCATGCTCTCGAACGTTTCCTCCCGCGCCAAAGAACTCGGCATCAGTGTGGACGAGGCACTGGCGAATCGCGCCAAGGACACAGCCCTAGGCCGGGTGGGAGAACCAGTCGAACTGGCCAACTTAGTGGCTTTCCTGGCTTCGGACAAGTCCACCTACATCACCGGCACCACCATCTTGGTCGACGGAGGTCTGGTCCGCTCGGTGATGTAAGGGCTTTCCTCAGGTTTGGGAATTTCTTATAAGAGTGTGGCAAGACTGTGGCAAGACGGGCTCACCATGAGCGGACCAACAGATTTGTACCATTTCCGTTCACCCCGAGCCCGTCGAAGGATTCCTCGGAAGAGGGATTGTTCTCGAATCCCGTTCATCCTGAGCCTGTCGAAGGACCCACATTCGCTGGAGCGTATCTATTCATGGCTTTCCAACGCAGACATCCAGAGGAACCGTCCGACGCCACCGGATTCGTAGACCGGGGGAACCGCTATGGGCGTAACGGCGTCTACGGCAGGGCGATAGAGGACTTCACGAAAGCTCTTGAACTCGACCCCGAGCACGCCGAAGCCTACTACGACCGGGGCTGTTCTTGGTATGAGGTCGGGAAGTACGACGATGCCATCGCCGATTTGACACGGGCGATCGAACTGAACCCAAATGCCGACCACTATTACGGCCAGAGAGCGATGGTTTACCTGTTCGACGATCAACCCGAATTGTCCCAGGCCGACCAAGACCGGCGTGAAGAGTTGCGCGTGCGGGCCCAAGAGGGCTGAAGAGGACCTGGCCCGGAAAGGTAGAACTAAAAAAGGGCCAAACCCGCTAGGGCGACTACCTTCAAATCGATTGAGCCGTGGATCGAGCCGACAGTTAACCGTATTGCTCTTTGTCTTCCGCTTCCATACCGGGCAGCCTCTTAATATCATCCATCACCTTGAGCAGGTCGCCCACGACCACGTCCACCAACTCCGGTCGCCTCAGATTAAGCTGATGGTTCACTTCGTAGACGTTGCGCCGACCCTCACGTGAGCGGGTAACGTAGCCGTCTTCGGTGAGATCAGACATTACCCGAAAAACTGACCACTCCGTAATCTGTAACAGAGCAGCGATTTCCCTGGCTGTGATTCTTGGATGCTGGGCGACCAGCGCCAACACGGAACCATGATTTGTAATGAACGTCCACTTTGCCATAAATTCATCCCGCCTACCGGCTATGCACTAGTAATAACACATGTTATATTTCTCATGTGTTATATACCATTAAGTAATTCCCTATCATCTTATCAAACCGACGCAAGCGTCTTGTCTGTGTCCCTCAGATTGGGTACGCGGTCGAATATTTGGCCGGAGACCGTCGGCCCATTAGCGCCGTCCATTAGCGAAACCTAATTTACAATCGCCGGACCCTCAAAGCTCCAAGAGCGGCTCAAAAAGCAGGCTGGGAACTGAGCAAAACGGCCAATCTTGGAAATGAAAGAAATCACACCGGATACCTGCCTGACCGACCCTGAGACCGACTTGGCTCACAGCACAACGCTGGAGCAAGAGCAGCCCTGTCTCGAAAGCCGCCCAACCGGAGGGAGTGGCCGGTTCCATCTTCATGCACCGCACCTACATGCGCCGCACCTGCCGAACGTCCATGTGCCGCACCTGCCCCACCCGCAAATCCCCGCCGGATGGCACCCTAACTTCCATCCAGTTCACCTACGGGTGCACACATTCGACTCGTTCCGGTCGCGAAATTTTCGGATGCTCTGGGGAACTACCGTGGCCGCCGCCGCCGCATTCTGGTCCCAGCAATTAATCATCGGCTGGCTGGTCTACAGTATGACCCATTCACCGTTCATTACCGGTTTGGTTTCAGGCCTGGATGCTCTCCCCGTGTTGCTGGCCGGACCTATAGGCGGAATGTTGGTCGACAGTTGGGACCGGCGCCGGGTTCTGATAACGATTTTCACCTGCCAGTCGGCCCTGGTGATCGGATTCGCCTCGATTGTCCTTCTTGGGTTGGCCCCCACATGGTCTGTCTTCCTCTTCGCCGGGGTCATGGGAGTTGGCTGGGTATTTGCCGACCCCACCAGAATGTCGCTGATTCCTTCGCTTGTACCTAGAGAGAATATTCTGAACGCCTTTGCGTTGAACTCGATGGCCTTCAGCATTACCCGGCTGGCAATTCCAGCGGCAGTAGGTCTTGTGATTGCAACTCTCGGTGCTGGCTTCGGTTTCATCGTCGAGGGAGGCCTCTTGCTGGCCGCAGTGGCGATGGCGATGTCACTCCGACTTGAAGAGGTGCACCGGGCCCCGTTGAAGATCCGGTCCGCCATGTCCGGTTTACGGGAAGGCGTGGAATATGTCCGGACTCAACCCGCAGTCATGGGACTCATATTCGCGGCAGCTGTGCCCTCTCTGCTCGCCATGCCGTTCGTGTATGGTCTAATGCCGGTTGTAGCTGCGGAAAGATTCCACGTCGGAGCGGTAGGACTAGGCGCCCTATTGGCCGCTGTGGGGGGCGGCGCGACTCTCGGAACTGTGGTGCTCGCTTCTTGGGCTCACCGCCGTAGTGGCAATTCGCTACTCCCGGTCTGCGCTTCCATGGTAGTCGCTGGCATGGTCTGGTTTGCCCTGAACCCGTGGTTCTATCTGGCGCTCCCTGCGCTGATGCTGATGAGCGCTGGGCTCATGGCCTTCTACGCGCAGTGTAATGCAGCTATCGCCTCCCAGGTGCCTGACCATCTCAGAGGGAGAGTGTCAGGCCTCTACATGCTCAATTGGGGCGTTTCGCCGTTGGGAGGTATAGCAGCCGGCCTGATCGCCCAATTCTTGGGAGCTCCGATCGCGATCGGCATCGCCACTGGTTGCATGGTGTTGGCCTTTGCAGCCATTGTGTTCAGATTCAGAGAGGCTTGGCTCCCAGCGAAACAGGAAGCCGAGGTTGTTCCCTTAATTGCTCCGTTCGGAGAACACGAATCCATACCGGCGATGGGCGCCTTGGCCGACTGAGCCCTGGCGGACATACAGCATAAAAAGGTAGGGGCGTCTCGATTAACTTGAGACGCCCCTACCTTTTTGTTTGCGCTAAGTTACGCTTTAAGAAGCGGGTTTGAAAAATGGAACCGAGATCTGATCGGTGGCGCGCTGGAACGTGACTTCCACCGCCATGCCGATGGTTACGTCTTTGGGGTCGCATTCCACGATGTTGGTGAACATGCGCACTCCCTCTTCCAGTTCCACCAAGGCCAACACGTAAGGTCCAGTGTCAAACCCTGGAGTCCGGTTCTGGTTGGTCACGGTAAAGGTCCAGACAGCGCCACGGCCCGATGCCGGAATCCACTTGATCTCGCTGGACCAGCAATTCGCGCAGATGCCTCTCGGGTACCATTGGTACTCGTTGCAGCTATCGCATTTCTGTATCAGCAGAGTGCCCTGCCGGCACATGTCCCAAAAAGTCTTGGTCTCGCCGACCACCGTAGGCAGGGGCTTGTTCCAAGTAGTCATGATCTAGTCCCTCGCCAAGATGACTGTGCCGCCGCTGTGGCGGGAGCCCAACGCCCCGCCGGTTCCGTGGCACAGCGCGATATTGCAGTTGGGCACCTGTCTCGGTGTTCCTTCAAACTGATGCCGAAGTTGCCGGGTGGCTTCCAGCAGCAAGAAAAGCCCACGCATCCCTGGATGATTGGATGACAGTCCACCACCATCAGTGTTGATCGGGAGTTCGCCTCCGAGACCGATGCGGCCGTTCAAGACGAACTGACCGCCCTCGCCTTTCTCACAGAATCCCAAGTCTTCGAGGGTCTCTAGCACGGTGATGGTGAAGGAATCGTAGATCATGGCCATGTCGATGTCTTTCTGGGTGACGCCCGCCATCTCGAACGCTGGCAGGTGGCTCTGCTTGGCGGCAATATACATCAGGTCGCGTTTTCCAGCGCCTTGATGGGCCACTGCTTCTCCCGCACCCAGAACCCAGACCGGAGTCTGTTTGCAGTTGCGGGCCACTTCGGGGGAGGCCACCACCACCGCGCCGCCGCCGTCGGTAATAACACAGCAGTCGTTGCGGTGCAAAGGGGTGGATACCACTGGGGAGCGCATCACGTCGTCAACCGTGATGGGGTCGCGGAACAGAGCTTCGGGATTGAGCGAAGCGTGCCGGCGCATGGTCACTGCGATCTCGGCCAACTGCTCAGAAGTCGTGCCGTAGAGGTGCATGTGGCGCTGGGCGATCATCGCGTACAGGCCAACAGTCGTAAGACCGTAAAGCTCTTCGAAGCTGTCGGGGGACGGGTCCAGCCGGGGATGGCCTTGCCGGCTGATGCCGCCGGTTCCCACCGACACCCCGCCAGATCGGGCCAGAGTGGCGTAGGTGATAACGGCGCAATTGATGCGGCCGGCGTAGATGGCGTTCAATGCGTGGGAGAGATGGAACTCGAAGGAACCCCCGCCCACAGTTGTGTTGTCCACCATCTTGGGATACATGTTCAGATAGTCGGCCAGGTTCAGGCCGCTGTTGCGGACGGACATCGAAGCACAGAACAGCCCGTCCACATCTTTCTTTTCAAGACCGGCATCATCCAAGGCCTTGATGATGCTCTCGCCCTGTATCTGCAGTTCACTCTTGTCCGGCGCATACCGGGTAATGTGCTCGTGCACGCCGACGATCGCGGCGGCACGCTTCAGGTCTACCATCTACTGGAAGCCTCCCTTTCGGAGAAATTGATGTGCCCACAAAAAGCCCCGGCAAATATTGGCCCCCATTATCGCCGAGCGTGCCTGGGAACACAAGACTGAAAACCGAGCCTGCCAGGGCAATCGCATCTCATAGGGATAACACCTTGAGAAGGTAGTCTTCATCCCAACCGGCCCTCAGT
>JAQBXL010000056.1 GCA_027624135.1 Chloroflexota bacterium | reverse complement strand
CCCCACCCCTAAGATGACTCTTATCCTACCATTGCCATCTCGCCTCAAATCAGATGCGATTGCCCTGCTGGGCCGGGCGGCTCACACCAATTTCTTGACACCCGGTTTATCATGAGTTTGAACTTTGACCGGAGGGGAAACAATGGCGTCGCATTCACTTGGGTTGTCTCTGTATCAAGCAGCGCGGAACATGGGCGTACCGTTTACTCAGGAGATTGCACCTGAAGACCGGACGGTCAGGGCTAATGGCCTGAATTTTCACTACCTGGAGTGGGGCGATCCTGCCAACCCAACATTGGTGATGCTTCACGGTGTTTCTCAGCAAGCACATAGTTGGGACTTCGTCAGCCTGGCGCTCTCTCCTGCCTACCATGTGATCGCCATAGACCAGCGTGGCCATGGCGACACCGATTGGGCTTCAGACGGAGACTATTCGATCGACGCGATGCAGGCGGATATCGATGGCGTGATTCAAGCTTTGAATCTGGACGACTTCAACCTCATGGGGCACTCGATGGGCGGGCGTAACAGCTTCATATGGGCATCGCGCCATCCGGAAACATTGCGGTCCCTGACGATCGTGGACACCGGCCCAGAGACCCAACGGCGCGGACAGGAGCGGATACGCGATTTCCGAGAATTGCCCAATAACCTGGACAGCTTTCAAGAATTTGCCGAGCGGGTCAAAGACTACACTGGGCGAACCGAAGAACAGGTCTTGGGAGCGCTTAAGTACAGCATCCGCGAGACGTCCGACGGCAAATGGGCTTGGAAATGGGACCCTGCGACCCGCAACAGGGGCCGGGCCGGCAGCGACCCAGTTTGGTCCACCGATCGCTTGTGGGAATGTGTTGAAGCTGTTGATTGCCCGTCTTTGGTCGTCAGAGGCAGCCGCAGCGATATCTTCGCCGAAGAGACCTTGAACAAGATGGGTAAGGTGATGACCGACTGCACCACGGAGACCATCGTCAATGCCGGACATCTGGTGCAGGGCGACAATCCGGTCGATTTCATCGCTGCCGCCCAGGGTATCTTGTCCCGGAACAACAGCTAGCGGCCCTTTGGCAAGCCCAGGATGAGCGGTTGCCCATGGTGAGCTCGTCGAGCCATGTGGTGGAACGCGTTTTAGGTAATCAGCCTTGGAATCAGGTCGCCCAGAGCGAATCCTATTCCCGCAGAGATGGTGCCTATGGTTAGGATCTCCAGTCCTTGCAGCAACGGTGACCGCTGCACCAGCCTTCCTTTGCCCACACCCAGGAAGAACAAGCCGGTTAGCGCTGCAGCTACCGATACGCTGATGGCCGCCCCTCCTTCCATGAAGAAGTGGGGCAAGATGGGGATTATGGCCGCTAGGATGAACGCTACGCCCATGGTGAGCGCATCCTTCGTAGGGCTGGTTGTATCGTCGGGACTGATTCCCAGTTCCTTCTCGACCAACGTGCGCAGCCACAATTCCTGATCTTGGGAGATCTCGTCCGCAAGATGCCGCGCCTCTTCGTAGGTTCTACCCTCTCGTTGGTAGAGCACCACCAACTCGGCCAACTCTTCCGCAGGGTTCTCCTCCAACTCCTTGGCTTCCCTTTCGATCTCGGCTCGCTGGACGTCCTGTTCGGCGCGGGAGCCCAAGAACGCCCCAGTGGCCATCGACAGCATCCCGGGGATCGCAGCGGCCAGACCGGCGACCAGCACCAGGTCCTGGCTATCGACGGCCACTGCCACGCCTGTAACCAGCGCCACTGTGCTTAGAAGGCCATCCTGGGCCCCGAACACCACTTCGCGCAGACGGCCCATCCGGGCGACCCGCCAGCGCTCCTTGTCGATCTCGGTTGCGGCTGTGACGTATGTCGCTGTGGACAAGCCGTCTGCCGTGACCTCTAGCTGGCTACCCGGCGCTGACGTGAACGGTTCTACTCGAACCGATGCCGCAGTCCCGGCATTACCCTGTGCCGCCGCGTTGGCTGATGTTTTAGTTTCCAGCAATTGGAGAGCGGTGGTGAAAACCTCCAGGTGGTGGCGCTCCCGATTCATGGCCAGGGCGAATGATTCTGCGGCGTCCTGACGGCCTTCGTCGAGAGCGTCCTGAATCATCTTGGGGTACATAGTGCTGTATTCTTTGGACTCGCCTTCGGTCACGGTGCGGAGGTTGACCAACGTGGCGTTCAGGCTGCCGGCCACCCGTAGGTGGTTCATGCCGTGAATGGTCTCGGCCCCGGCAACTTCTTGGAAGACCTGAGCAACCTCTGGGTGGCCTTCTTCCAGGGCTCTGTGGGCGTAGGCGTTGTATTTCAAGTAAGCCATCGCCTCGGCGACGATAGCCGACCAAAGATTCTTGTCCGTCTTGGTCATCGATTTGGATTCTGAAGCCATGTTGGTGTCCTCTCTAGGTTCTATGGGGCTGCAAGACGAGCGCGGTTAGGGTTAGATAGCCTCGAATTGAGGGCGCAGGGGACGCTTGGAAAAGGAAGCGCTCGGAAAAGGATACGCTCGGAAATAGAAAAGCGCACCTTATCTTATCAGGTGAGTCGGAGAGGCTGGTTAGAATGGCCAGGGCGGGTTATGACTGGCCCGGACCAAGAAGAAAATCAGCCGCCTCCGGATGAGCCGTGGTGGGCGATCAGGCGCCAGCCGTCCTCGTGGCGGGCGAAGATGTTGGTGGCAAAGGTGCTGAAGTTGGTGGCTTGTCCTTGCACCACGCTGGTGATGCCCTCGACGCAGGTGACGCAGCCAAACTCGCCCTGGACAACCACGTTCAGGTACCGGACCTGAAACTGCATGAAGTTGGTGTTGTCGAATATCCGGTCCCAGCTCTGGCGCACGTCTTCCCAACCGACCAGGGGGACCCACCCAGGGTGGACACACATGGCCCGTTCCGAGTGCTCCCAGACGCGGTCCATGCCGGTGATGTCCAAAGCTGAGAAAACGTCGTAGAACCTTTGGTTGGCGGCCTTGATCTCTTCTACGGTCTCCGGTTCTGGCTGATGCATCGTCATCGGCCGTTTTCCCCCGTGGGCCGCCCGGCTCGGTTGGCCCAGTACTCCCAGGCCCTTTCTTGAGAGGTGGGGCGCATCTGGCTGGCGGACATGAGTTCTATCTCGCTCGGCGACAGGTATTTGACCTCACCCAGCCGGAGGGATTCCAACAACAGCCCAGCGTTTACCTGTAGATAGACCGAAGCCATCACCACCTCTCGTATCGACTTGCCGGCGATCACACAACCGTGACCCCGCATCAATGACACCCGGCGGTCTCCCAGGCATCGGGCCAGGTCGCGGCCCTGCTCCATAGTGGTGACCAATAGGCTAGTGTCTTGGAAATTGTCGCGGATGTCCCAGACAGGCAATTCCGGCCCGATCAAAGCCGCCAGGTGGAACATTGGCCGCAATGGAGTGTCGGTGACGCTGAAGGGTACCACTGACGGCGAGTGGTTGTGCACCACGGCCAGCACATCGCCCCGCGACTCGTAGATGCCACCGTGGATCGGCCGCTCCGAATACATGGTTCGGCCTTGTTGGTCGATGGGTCACCCTCCAGGGTGTACTCCATCAAATCATCAACCTCCACGAGTTCAGGCGCGCGCGACTGGGACAAGATGTATCTGTCTGGGTGCTCCGGGTGGCGGATGCTGACGTGGCCGAAGGCATCAACCACGCCCTCTCGCGCCAATATGCGGTTGGCGGTGACCAACTCCTGAAGTTGTTCGTCGAGGTTATTCATGACCAATCTGCAGCGTCAAAAAAGGCCGGGAAGAGAATCCCCTTCCCGGCCTCTACCAATTCACCAATTACTTGACCGCTCGTCCGCAGGAAACGCGGCAAGCGGCATCACCAATTACTGGAACGCTCATCCGAACAAAACGCGGCTGCGCCGCCCGCTTAGTGCATGGGGGAGAAGGAGGAGGGGACCATGATCTTGTTCTCCTGGCTAACCAGCCATTCCCGGGTGGGCGGCGGCCAGTGCGGGGTCGCCGAGGCTTCGGCGCGGATCTTATTCCGGTCTTCGAGGTCCTTGTAAGGCCAGATGTGGACCCACTTGTTCAGGTCGCCAACGTCGGTATACATCGCTGCGGCCAAAGGCGAGAACTCTTCCCGGTGGGGGACGGCGTCGGCCCAGATGTCGATCACCTTGCCCATGCTGCCGGTCTTGTAGGTGTAGGAGCGCATCTCGTAGACATTGCCCAGCGCCTGGTCTCCACCCATGGGCCGCATGAACGGGGCGGGGATGAATATCTCCGAATTCATGCTGAGGTACATGTCTGGGTCATTGGCCGGCGGCCAGTGGTCGTCTTTGGCGGCCTCGGCTCGGATGGAGTTGCGTTCTTCCACACTCTCATAGGGCCAAACGTGAATAACCTGGTTCAAGGGGCCGATCTCGGTGTGCCAGAAAGCTCCCAGCTTCGAGTACTTCTCGCGGTACGGCAGGGCGGCGGCAAAATTCTCTTCGAACTTGGGAACGCTGCGTGGCGCCAAGTTATAGGTACGCACTTCGTAGATCATTTCGGATACTCTCCTTGGGTCGATTGCTTTCTGACTGTTTTGCCAGGCTCAGGCTCAGGAACAGGTGCGGGTGCAGTACCGCGACAGTGTAGCAAAACTGATTTGCCGGGGCAAACGGGTCGGATCACTTGCTGGCCTGCTGAATCACCACTTTGTCGCAATGCTTCTCCGCAGCCTGGAGCAGTTCCAGGTGAAGCTCCGACGGGCTGCCGATGGTGCAGATCACTGACCAGATGCCGGCACGGGTCTCACGGCCCAACCTGGAAACGATCTCCTCCGTGTTCTGGCCGTTCAGAGCCATCGAGGCCCCACCGGCAAAGTTGCGGACCGCGTCCAGAGCTTCTGGGGTTCCGGCCACATAGTCGGCGTGCTTCAGCAGTCCGATGGCCGATGCGCCGAGATTGGACGGCCGTTCAGAGTCCAATGCGATGAAAGTCACAGCACGTTCCCTGGCTGAGAAGGCTTCGACGTACTTGCGGGTTTCCACGATCTGGCGGGCGTGGGTGGCTTCGTGGCCCGACGAACGTTCCACAAGTTCCAGCAAGGTCAGGCCTGGAAAGGAATTGTGGGGATTTGGCGGAGTCACCGGTTGGGACATTCGCTCCTCGGTGAGGCCGGCCACCAGCGCACGGAAGCGTTGAAAGTTCTCGTCCAGATGCGCGATGTCCTCCTTGAGTTTCTCCTCGCGGCTGTTGAATGGGGGCAGCATGTCCATCTCCCCGGCGGCGATCTTTTCCAGCGCGTCCACGTAGTTTTCGGTGTCCAGGTGGTTCAGCACATCCCAGACGGACCAGCGGGAGCCCAAGAAGGCGTCTTCGGCGTCGATCCCCTCCAGCGATTCGTGGAGCGTCTTGTGTCCTTGATCCAGCCGTTCCAACACCTGGTCCCGCCGTTGGATCGGGGTCAGATTTTCATTTGTGGTCACTGTGTCTCCTTTAGCTTGGCCAAGATTGACCGATTTACTTGATCTGGACGGAGCCGTTGGATGTCCTGACAAACAACTCTGCCAACTCGGCGTCGCGATCGCCGATAGTGCCGATCACATGTCGTTCATCAAGTTCGGAAGTCAATCGTATGGGGAGATCAGTCTTGATCGAGCCGTTGCCAGTGGAAACGTCGAGCTTCAAGTTAGGTGTCCCCAGCAACTTGATCGCCACGCTGCCGTTTGAGGTTGAAAGACGATTGTTGCCGTTGGCGGTCAGTTCAGCTTCGAAGTCAATCTGGCCATTGCTGGATTCTATGTTGAACGTCCCTTCCGACTGATCAACGGTTACTTTGCCATTGCTGGTCGATAATTCGAATACGCCAACTACGTCGGCTGCGACTATCGCCCCATTCGAGGTTCGCACGACTCCCGACTTGTGCAATCCATGAACATCGACATCGCCATTGCTGGTCAAAAGTTCCAACATCGTACTTGATGGCGCCGTGATCTCGAGGTCCACACCAGGGCTTTCGCCAAAATCGAAGACGCCGCGACTATCCGACTTCGCCTCGATGATTATGGCGCCACCTACCTGCGAGATTTCATATTCGACGCGATTCGGGTTCCTTAGGATTGCTTTCACCGTTACGCTGCTATCAGAACCAGCTTTGACCGCTACGCGTCCGTTGTCGTTGTTTACTACAAGGCTGGGAGACCCACCAACCACAAACGTGTCTTCTCGGGTTTCCGTTTCGCCGTTGAAACTTCCGCACGCCGCAGCCAGCCCGATGAATAGCCCGGCAACAATCAACGTCCATTTTTTGTACAAGTCTAGGTACTCCATCTGGCGATTGCCTTTTCTCAGCCTGGCTCGAACTATGAAACGGCGCTCTTAAGGTGTCAACCGTCGTCAAGCGGCAATGATTGCGGAATCTGCAGTGGTACAATTTTCGTGTACCACCATGACCGAAGCTAAACCAAACACAGCCACGCCTGCGGCCGGCCTCAACGGAGACTGGCTCACCAGGGAGCGGTTGCGTAATCTTCTGAACGTTCGGAAACCCGGTCCCGGTGAAGCCGCGTCGTCCGTTTATCTGCGGCCCGGAGACACCGTCGAGTCACCGGATTGGCGGGAGCGGCTGGCTCGGTTACGAGGGACACCCGAAGAGAATGGATGTGGCTTGGTCGGACTTCGCTCTGGGGACCGGGCCTTGGTTATCGCGCCACCATTCCCCGTGACCGAAAGCAGCCAGCACGATAGTTGGAACGAGGAACCGCTCTGGTCTCTGGTGGATGTGGAACATCTGGTGGGCGTGGTTTTGGTCCGCTTGGGTCGCTACTCGGTGGCGGTGTACCGGGGTGAAGGTCTGGCTTCTTCAAAGACCGACTCCCGCTACGTGAAAGGGAAGCACCATGCCGGAGGCACTTCTCAGCTCCGCTATACGCGAGTCCGCGAGGGCCAGATGCGGCGTCTATATGTGAAAGTGTGCGAATCCGTCCGCGCCCAATTCGAACCCATGGCCAGGGAGTTGGACTACGTCGTTCTGGGCGGGGAGAAGTTCACGCTGAACGGCTTTCTCAAGGTCTGCCCACGCCTGGAAGAGTACAAGGGCATCACCCTGAAGCGTAGATTGAATATACGAGACCCCAAGCGAGACACCCTGGACGATCTTGGGAGCATGCTGCATGAAAGCAGGGTCTGGAGCATCGAATGGTGAACATTGAACGACTCTGAGTTTGAAACCAACGAATTCCCGGAGGAACTGACCGGCGGACAACCGAGAGATGTGACTCCCAGGGCGCCAGTCGCCATGGCCTCGAGCCAAAGAGGAGACAGCAGCCTGGGCGGCTTCAATGTCGCCGGTCCGCTGTTGGAGTTCAACCAGGTTCTGGAGAAGATCGCCACCTTCACCCGGACCGTGGTCGGCGGCGAGAGGGCCAGGGCGCTGACTCCCACGCGAGACCTGCTGGAGATCGCCACTCGCCTTCAAGAGACCACCGAAGCCCGCCAGTTTCTGGACCAGGGAGAGGGCCTAGAATTTGGGCCGAATCAAGACTTTCGAGAATCGATCCAGCACGCTCTGCTGGGCGGCAACCTGCGGGGCGAGGAGTTGTTCGCCATCAGGGAGTTGCTCCGGGCAGCCCGTTTTAACCGCACGGAACTGGGCCGCCACGACGAGATACCCCTAATCACCAGCATCTCGGAAAGCATCCCTGAGTTGGGCGACTTGGAGCAGACCATCTCCGGGGCAATCAGTCCGACTGGGGAGGTGCTGGACAACGCCAGCCCGATATTACAGAACCTGCGCCGGGAAGCCCGCAACGCCCAGAACCGGCTCAACGAGATAATGGAGCGGAACCTGCGCCGTTTGCAGAGGTCGGAAGTGGTCCAAGAGCCGCTGATCACCCAGCGCAACGGTCGGATGGTGTTGCTGATCAAGGCGGAGTTACGCATCAAGGTGCCGGGCATCGTCCATGACGTGTCCGATAGTGGGGCAACGGTGTTTATAGAGCCGATGCCAGCCATCGACATGGGCAACCGCTGGCGGGAAGCCAGGCTCGCCGAAGAACGGGAAGTACAGCGGGTGCTGCGGCAGTTGTCCGGGATGGTGGGATTGTCCGGAGAAGACCTGATGCTGACACTGGACCTGCTGGCTCGCCTCGACCTGGATTTCGCTAAAGCCCGCTACTCAGCGGCGACGCGGGCGGTGGCCCCGTGGGTGGCTGACCAAGAAGTGGCGGACCGCAATCTGAAACTCGTTCGCGCCCGCCACCCCCTGCTCACCGGAAACGTGGTGCCGGTCAGCGTCGATCTGAACCGGGGCCAAGGGGTGATGCTGATCACCGGCCCCAACGCCGGAGGCAAGACCGTTACTCTGAAAACGGTGGGCCTGCTGGCCATGATGGCCCAATCCGGGCTGCACGTGCCTGCCGATGAAGCCCATTTCCCCAGGTTCGACGGAGTCTACGCGGACATCGGCGATCAGCAGAGCATCCAAGAGTCGCTGTCCACCTTCAGCTCCCACATCACAAATCTGAAGAACATCATGTCCCGGGCCACGGTTAACTCGCTGGTGCTGGTGGATGAACTGGGCACCAGCACCGATCCGGAGGAAGGTTCGGCCCTGGCCAGTTCCGTTCTCCGTTATTTCCACAAGATCGGTTCGTTTGTCGTGGGCACCACGCATCACCGGGGCGTCGCCAGGTTCGTGCAGGAACAACCTGGGATGGTCAACGCCAGCGTGGACCTGGACCCCGACACCCTTGAGCCCACCTACCACCTAACCCTGGGTCTGCCGGGGCGGAGCTACGCTTTAACCATTGCGGCCCGTCTGGGAGTTCCGCAGGAAGTCATCGACGACGCACGCAGCGGCATCTCTCCCGTGGAGCAGGCCACAGAAGGCCTGTTGCAGGAGCTTCAGCAAGAGCGCCGGGTGGTGGACGAACTAAGGCAGGAAGCTGAAATTGCCCGGTCGGAAGCGGTGCGTCAGCAACGGGAGTTGGACGTCCAATTGGCCGATGTGGAATCGGCCAAGGCGAATCTGATTGAGGATTCCCGCCAGGAGCTGCAACGCCGGATCAGCGGCATCCTAGACCGTCTGACCAGAGCCGAGCGCACCTTGCATGCAGCCGAGTTACGGCAAGCTACTGAAGCCCGGGCCAGTGGGGCGGCCCGGGCCAGTGCGGCGACACCGGCCACGGCAGGGTCACGTCAAGAGATGGAGGCCCACCGGGCTGAGGTTCAGGACGTTGCACGTCAATTGGACTCGCCTGCTTGGGCGCCCATCGAGGTCGAACGAGTCCCCTGGCAGTCCACCTTGAAAGAAGGAGACCGTGTCTACATCCGGGGCATCGCTCAGCCTGTGGAGATCATCTCGCCAGTCGACAGCCACGACCGGGTGGAAGTTCTGCTGGGGACCATGCGGGCCAAGATACCGGTGTACCAGTTGGAACGGCAGGCGGATGGCCATCCGGCGGCGGCGGCTCAGGGTGTGTACCTGAACCGGGTGCGGCGCAGGGGTCCTAGCGCCGAGTTGGACCTGCGGGGCCTGCGAGTAGATGAGGCCCTGAGCCAGGTGGATGTGGCCCTGAACGACGCTGCACTTGATGGCGCGGGCACGGTCCGGTTGATCCATGGCAAGGGCACCGGAGCGCTTCGCCGGGCGATCCGCGAATACCTGGACGGCCATCCTCTGGTCATGTCAGCCCAGGACGGCGAAGGTCCGGGCGGAGACGGGATAACGGTGGCGGAACTGGAGTAGGGTAGCCCTACTTCCCTTCGAACCGGGCTTGGCGGCGTTCGGCGAAGGCTTTGATGCCTTCTTGGAAGTCGGCTGTCTGGCTTATTTCGGCAAAGGTGTCGGTCTCGGCGTTCAGTTGGGTCGCGAGGTCGTTGCCCCATGATTGATTGAACAATGCCTTCACCCGTGCGTAGGCCAGCGTCGGACCATGGGCCAACCGGACCGCGGCCTCCATGGCGTGACGAGGCAGAACTGCGGCATCGACCACCTGCGTGACTAAGCCCATCTCCAAGGCCGCTGTGGCGCTGGTGGGCTGGCTGGCCAGGTACAGCGACATGGCCCGCCCGCTTCCCACCAAACGAGGCAGCAGGTAGGTTGAGCCGCCGTCGGCCGGAGCTCCGATGTTGGCGTAGGCCATCAAGAATTGGGCGCTGGTGGCGGCCATACGGATGTCGCAGCCCAGGGCCAAGCTGAAGCCGGCGCCCGCGGCCACACCGTTGATGCCACCCAGCACCGGCTTTTCCAACCGCCGGAGCCTAAGGACGACCTTGTTGTGCAGCGCGTCGGCCAGCGTGCGTATGTATTGTTGGAGCCCTTCAGGGCCGCGTTCCTCCAGACTTTCCAAGACAAGTTTCACATCTGCGCCGGAGCAGAATCCATGGCCGGCGCCTGTTAGGAGCACAGCTCGGACGTCAGGTTTCTCGCAGGCCTCGATGGCTTCCCCGATCTCCTCAACCATCTGGGACGTTAGCGCGTTCCGGGATTCCGGGCGATTCAGGGTGATGATGCCCACGCCGTCCATCTTCTCGAACTTGATCTGTTCAAAATCCATTGGTCCGCTCCCTTTCGCTTGCCTTTTAAACGCTCTCCATATACTCGGAGATCTCCTCCAGGCCGAATGCATCCACCGCGATCTCGGGCGCCCAGGTTACTTGGTCCGACGACCAGCGCACGGTGCCTCGGCGTTGGGTGGCGATGCCCAAGGTGTTGTTGATCAGTCGGAGCACATTGTCGTTCATACGGACCGTGTTCGGCTTCAGGGGCGCCGCCAGTCTGCCGTCCTTGATGAGGTACGAGTCGCCGATGATGGTTCCGCTGAAGTCGCCGCTGGTGATGCCGTTCACCGGATAGGTGTACCAGATACGGCCGATGTACACTCCGTTTCCGACCAGCCCCAGCAACTCTTCGTGGCTGTATCCCCGGCCTCCTTCAATGACCAGGTTGTTGGCGACTGCGCCGGGCGGAGACGCGAAATCGCGCCCACCGCCGTTGCCCGGCCGGAAGCCGTTGCGGGGGGCGATGCTGCACAGTGAATCCTTGGGGGCGGCGCCCAGCTTTTCCCGGCCTTGAGGGTCGTTCAATATGCGCTGGTAGTTGTAGTAATCGGCCAGCATCCCCGACAGCTTGCCATCGCGGATCAACTCGGTGCGGCCAGTGGGCAGGCCCTCGTCAGTGATCGACTTGGAACTCGGCAGCCCCGGCGCGCCACTGTCGTCGTAGAGGTTGAAGTCTTCGGAAGCCACCGTCTGACCAAGCTTGCCCATGAAGGGCGAGGCTCCGGCGATGAACATGTCCAGCGACAGTCCCGGCATCAACACCCATTCCAGTATCTCGGCCACGGCCTGAGGCCCCAAGATCACGCGGTAGCTGCCGGTGGGGATGCGCTGTCCCCCCATTGATTCCACGGCGTTTCGCGCCGCCTCAGCCGCCGCCTCCCCAGAAAAATCGGCGAGCCGACTGCCCACCGACCAGCCGCTGCCCTTGCTGGCTTGGCTTTCGATCATGGCTGTCGCAAATGACATGATCAGAGTGTTCTGTTCCGTTTGGACCCTCGGAATATGGGTGGACGCAATGGCCATGCGGTCTTGAATCATGACTACGTCCCCGCCCAGGATCAAGCCAAGCTCTGCCATCTTGTCCGCCGAACCGGCCAGTCCCATCAGGTCTTCGGAGGACTGGAAGGAATCGAGGGCGCGGTCCATCATCCGCCAGCCAGCGTCCACCAGGCCCTTCCCTCCGATACGCATCAACGCCGGGTCGTAATTGTCCGGTTTGTCATCTTTGCTGTTGGCACGCAGAGGCGTCTCCCGCTTGGGTAGAGACACGAACTCGGCGTCGGAAACCGCTCCGAAGCGGGCTTTATCCAGAGCGCGCGCAGCGCCTTCTAACGAAAGATCGGTCGGTTCGCTGCCGAATCCCGTTTTGATGCCTTCCGGAGTCCGGAAAGTGGCCCGGATGCCAAGGCCGTAGCCCTCGGTTGACTTGGGTTCTTCCACCCCGTTGCTGGGGATGTGCGAGGTGTAATTGAGCCGCACGGTGAGATTGGCTCCGGCTGAGGCGAACACCTCAACTTCTTCCACGTCGGTTTGGGACGAAGCGAACGACAGGGCGTTCTTAACGGCGCGGCGGAGGTCGGATAACGGCAGCAATTCTTCGGTCCTTTTCTTAAGCTAGTACGGTCCAGGTGAGTATGGGCGGCTGGCCATGGCGGCCAGGGTGGCGCTAGCGCTTAATCCTCGTCGGCTGAATCTGGCTCGGGAAGGGCTTTGGAGTCGTCGGCATCACTAGGATCCAGCTCCGGCGCGACAGGCAGACCCCTTTGCTTCCGGATGTCTTGGATGCGTGCCAAGGGTCGCTCCAAGGCACGGCGTCGGGTGCCCCGCAGCGTCTCGAACCCCTTCTGGGCCAGTTCCATCCTGTTGCCGACCAGGTCCATCTGTTTGACGAACCGGTCCCATTGCCGGTCGAATGATCCGATCTGAGTCAATATCTCGTTGGACGCCTGCTCGATGGCGAAATTGTCCAAGGCGTGGCGAATCACGCTCAAGATGGCGAACAGACTGATGGGCGAGCAGAGCACCACCTTGTTGCGGAGCGCTTCTTCCACAACCTCTGGGCCTTCCTGCAAGATGTAGTGGTACATGGGTTCATTGGGAATGAAAACAAGCACGTAGTCCAGCGTATTGTCTTCGGGATTGATGTAATCCCGGCCGACGACTTCCCTGGTGCGGTCCCGCACATCGCGCAGGAAGGCGCGGCTGTGGTCTTGGGCTTCTTGCTTCGAGTCGGCCTCCACCAGTTTCATGTAGTTGGTCAGGGGGAATTTGGCATCCATATTCAGCTTCTTGTGGTCCGGCATGAATATGGTGAAGTCGGGCCGTGAACTGCCATCGTGGATGGCGGTCTGTTTCGCGTAGTTCACCGGTTCGACGAAACCGATCAGCCGGAAAACATCCTCCGCCATACGTTCACCCCATTGGCCTCGAACCTGGGTGTTGGCCAGGATGTCTCGGAGGGCGGAAGAGCTGCTGTTCAAGCTGTTTAGCATGGTTTCGAGACGTTCGGACTGCTTCGCCCGGTCCACGTTCAGGTTCTGGATGGCCTCGTTGACCCGGTACATGCCCTGACGAATCTCGCCGACCTGAAGGTCCATGTCGCTGTCATCGCGGCGGTAACCGCTCTGGGAGTTGACCATTCGATAGACCAGAAACAGAACCAGACCAGCGGCCCCAAGGGCCACCACGCCGATCACGATGCTGATCACGGCTAATGATTCAGTCATGGCGCTCCCCAGCTCCCAGGGGACTAGCCCGGTCCTGTCAGGCGGGCTACACCCCTCATCGTGGGCCCGCCGTTGCTCATTCGCTTGGCCTGCATGGGCTGCCCCTTCCCGCAGTTGGGGATGGGATTCACGCGAAGATCGTTGCCCACGGCATCTATGGACATGAAGTAATCACGGCTGTCTGAGGTGATGCCCCCGTCCCGGTAGAGTTGCCCAAGTTGGCCGTTCTTGATCTCGTAGACCTTGACCGCCGTAATCCGGAAGTTCTCTCGGGATTCGGCGATGGACGGTGTCCGGTGTCCGTCGATGTAATAGCCATCTGCCACCTCTGAGATGATGCTCTGAGGGTCTTGTTCGCCCGCTGCGAAGATGGTGTTGGTCATTCGGATCAGCGGCACCAATTGGGCCTCGGTTGAGCGGGCCGACCCGTTGGGCTCAACGCCCATGATGGCCGCCGTCTGCCGGTTGTTCAAGAACTCTTCCAAAACGCCGTCGCGCAGGATGTAGGCCCGCCGCGCCGGTGTGCCCTCGTGGTCGTACTTGAAAGAGCCGTAACCTTCGATATTGGGGTCCGAGTAGGCGGTGACCAACGGTGAGGCGATCTGCTTGCCCAGTTGGTTCTCCTGCAGATCCTTCAGGAACCAAGAACGGCCGGCGTATCCCGTTTCATACTTCAAAGCCCGGTCCAATTCAGAGGGATGGCCGACCACCTCGTGGACCAACAGGGTGTTGAAGTGGGGGTTGGTAACTACCGTGACTTCTTTTTCGGGTGGCTTGAGCGGGGGAGCGGCGGAAACCTCCACGGCGTCGGCGCCCAGCTTTTTACAGAAGTCCGTGAAGTTGGGCAGGATGATGGGGCCGTTGGAGTAGCCTTGAGTTAGCACTTCCCAGCCACGCTGGTGGCCGGTGAAGTCGTACAATTCGTAGTTCCCGTGCTCGCCGGTGCAGATGGCGATGGCGAACCCCTCGGTCTGGGCGAAGCTCTGGTCGATGTCCGCACCATCAGAGCTCAGGAAGAGCTCTCTCAGCAGGAATGTCGAGGCCGAACAGGCGGAATAAACGATGTTGCTGCCCTGACCCTGGAGCGCTTTGCATCCGTCCACCGACATCCTGACGGTCTCAGACAGGGGCACCTGCCGTGGATCGGTCTTAAAGATAGCTGGAACTGTGTCTTGGCTAATCGTGACGGGGGCCAATTCTGTGGCGGTCAAACTGCCGCCCAGATGGGTGAAGCGGCCCTTGGCTTGGAATTTCTGCCTGGCGCTGGCGCGCGCCCGTTGGTGGGCCTGCTTGATGCCGTCCCAAACCACGTCTTCCAGCCGGTCGAGGTCCGTTGTTCCCAGCACCCGGCCAAAGTAGCCAGAGGAAGTGGTCCGCCCTCCCGCGATGGCTCTAACCCCGAAATCGAACGCGTAATCCTGGGAACTGGCCTTCGCAGCTCCGTTCTCGGCAACCGCTCCAGATTCTTCCCTGACTTCGATGCGAAGGTCGCAGTAACGCAGGCTGGGCAGGGTCTTGGCCTTTTCAGCCACCAGCGACTGGAGATTGGCCCGGAACCGGTCCAGGGACTCCACGGTCACGCGCTGAGACACCGATTAATCCTCTTGCCAGAGGCAGTAATTTGGAATCGACAAACTAATGCCCATAGAGGCAACTATCGAAGCTACTATTGAGGCTACTTTCATGTCGTTAGGTAACTCTCTACCAGAAGCGGCAGGTGCTGGGCTATCAGGTCGAAGTGGTGGTCGCAGTGCAACAGCACGGTATCGGAACTGACGGCCACTGCTCCAATGATTAGATCTGTGAAAGGTACGGTAACGCCTTGACGCCGGAGTATAAACCCCATTTGCGCGGCTTCCTGCCAGGTCTCTTCCTCTACTGGCAGTTGATGTAATGCCGATAGGTAGTCTTTCAACCGGTCCCATTCTTGCTGAGTGCGGGCGCCGCCCAACAGTTCCAGTCGCACCATGCCTGTGGTAGCCACCTGGTCCGCAGCCAGGAGTGCATCCACCCGGACCCGGAGATCAGTGTTGGCTCCCCCCGGCGGCAATACGTCTAGCCACACTGATGTGTCGAGCAGATAGAAGTTACTGTGCATCCCTGAGCCTGGCCAACTCCTCGGATGTGAGGCCTAGGTCCATCGTACCCAAAGATCTTCGCAACTGTTCAAGGCGGTGACGCCGGATGACTTCCCGGAGAGCTTCTTCGACAGTATCCCGAATACCGGTAGTCCCTAGCAGTTGGCGTGCATCTTCCAACAGATCGTCGTCAATGACTACTGTCCTTCTCATGCTATGCACCTCGTGTATGCGTATTCATTATACACATGAGCAATACGCACGCACGGGTCGCCTTTGGTGGTTTGCCGGTATTGCTAGACCGCCCCGGCGACAGCCCGTGCGACAACCCGGGCCACCTCGCGGTCGAGGGACCAAGGAATGACATTCTCTGGAGTGGGCTCTTTGACCAGTGAGGCCAGGGCAATCGACGCGGCCAGCTTCATCGTTGTAGTCACCCTGGTGGCGTGGCAATCCAGAGCGCCACGGAACACGCCGGGAAAGACCAGACTGTTGTTGATCTGGTTGGGGAAGTCGCTGCGTCCTGTGCCAACGACAGCGGCGCCGGCAGCGCGGGCAACGTCGGGCCAGATCTCGGGGATGGGATTAGCCATGGCGAACACGATGGAGTCTTTGGCCATCGACGAGACCATCTCCGGACTCACCGCATCGGCCGCTGATAAACCGATGAACACGTCGGCCCCGCGCAGGGCATCGGCCAGTCCGCCGTGGATGTTTTCCGGGTTGGTGGTATCCAGCATGGCCGACTTGACTGACGACAGGTCGGAGCGGTCGCGGGAGATGACTCCTATGCTGTCCACCAAAACCACGTTGGTTGCTCCGTGGTCAAGTAGGAGTTTGGTTGACCCGATGCCCCCAGCCCCTGCTCCGGCGAACACGAATCTCGTGTCTTCAATCTTGCGGCCAGTCACCAACAGCGAATTGATCACTCCGGCCAATACTGCGATGGCAGTGCCGTGTTGATCGTCATGGAACACCGGAATGCCCAGGTCTTGCAGAGCGTCCTCGATGACGAAACAGCGCGGAGCGGCGATGTCTTCCAGGTTGATGCCGCCAAAACTTGGCGCCAGGTAACGGACTGTTTGGATGATGGCCTCGTTGTCCTGGGTGTCAAGACAGATGGGGAAGGCATCGATGTCGGCCAGGGCTTTGAAAAGGATGGACTTGCCCTCCATCACGGGCATGGCCGCTTCGGGGCCAATGTTGCCCAAACCCAATACGGCTGAACCGTCTGTAACCACCGCCACGGTATTGGCGCGGTTGGTGAGGTGGTAGGATTCGGACTTGTCTGCCGCTATCGCCATGCACACCGTGGCGACGCCGGGGGTGTAAGCGATGGACAGGTCGTCCAGAGTCTCGACCTTCATCTTTGGGGCGATGCTAATCTTGCCCCTAGTCTCCCGGTGGCGATCAACTGCTTCTTTTCCGTAGTCTCTAGATCGCGTAGCCATCTTTATCTATCTCCCAAACGTTTTGAACCGGGGTTTCCCCCGGGCATTTTATTGGAGCCGCATGCTGGTTTAGCCGACATTCCCCAGATCAAACCGACTTTCCTGGATATAGCCCCCTCTGGGATGGCGCCAACTATATTCACGCATTCCAAGGATGTCAAATGCGGCCTGATGCGCTCAACCCCCCGCTTTCATAGGGCAACCACCG
>JAQBXL010000212.1 GCA_027624135.1 Chloroflexota bacterium | reverse complement strand
AATATCAGCCCTTTTAATAACGCAGGGGTCTGCGCCCGAGTGTGATTGGCGCGGATGCGCGGGCTTTCCCTGATGATGGAATGGACCTTGTCCCACAGGTCCAGACTGACAATGGCTTCGTGCTCTCCGGCATAGGCCGTGCCCTTGTGAACGGCCTTGCCGATGTAGACCTGATTGTTCAGAAGCTTGTACAGATATCCCTTGTTGATGGACCTGCCGCGTTTGGTGGTCACGCCTTCGGCCGCCAATGTCCTGGCCAGCACGGTGGCGGAACCAACCGTCAGGTAGCGCTCGAACATCATCCGGACCGTGGCTGCTTCATCGGCGTCCACCACCAGCTTGCGATCCTTGACGGTGTAGCCCAACGGCGGACTGCCCCCCATCCACATGCCCTTCTTCCTGGAAGCGGCGAACTTGTCACGGATACGCTCTCCAATCACCTCCCGCTCGAACTGGGCAAAGCTGAGAAGAATGTTCAGGGTCAGACGTCCCATTGAGGTGGTGGTATTGAAAGACTGAGTGACCGAGATGAAAGTCACGCCATGACGATCGAAGACATCGACCAGCTTGGCGAAATCCATCAGGGAACGGCTCAGGCGGTCGATCTTGTAGACCACCACCACGTCGATGCGGCCGGACTCGATGTCGGTGATCAGGGATTTCAGCCCTGGGCGTTCAAGGGTGCCGCCAGACACCCCGCCGTCATCGTAGTGCCCCTCATGGAGCACCCAGCCCTCGGGTTTCTGACTGGCGATGTAGGCTTCGCAGGCCTCACGCTGGGCGTCGAGCGAATTGAACTCCATGTCCAATCCCTCTTCGCTGGATTTACGGGTGTAAACGGCGCAGCGCTGTTTTCGAGTGGCGGACATTGTCATCGGCCAGTCCCCGAGCGTCGGATGCCAAAAAAGACCCACCCGTTCCACCGGGTTCCGGTAATGGCGCGGGCAATGGCGGAAAGTGATTTGTAGGGCCTTCCCTGGTATTCAAAGCCGTCTGCAAGCACGGTGGCGCAGTGTTCAACGCCCTGGTATTCGCGGATCAGCCGGGTACCGGCGATCGGCCTGTCGTCAGTGTGTCTCTTTCGGACCTCGGCATTGCCGCCATCCAGTTCTTTGCCCAGCGCCTCAAGACGTTCGACAAGGGCCGGCTTGAGTTCTCCGTATTCCAGTTCCTGGATCCGGTAGGCCAACCGGCTTTCCAGGAAGCGGCGGTTTTGCCGTGGTGGATCGGTCTCGAAAAGATCCCGCCACAGGATTCGCAGATCAGGGGTTGGCGTGGTCTTCAGGGCCGCTAGTCGGGCGACAATAGTGTCCGTCATGAAGTGGTCTCCATCTTGTTTTCGACGGGTTCATGACCGCTCCGCTGGGGCGGTAAGTCCAGACAACTGTCTCCCTGGTCCACGGATAGTTGCCTTGACTTGCGCGCCCGCAACCGGATCAAACCGGCAGCCAGAATCGAGGCCAGTTCGCCGAGGCGCTCGGCGGCGGTCATGCGGTCCGGGTGGAGGGCGTTGTGGGTTCCGTGATGCCAATGCTCTTGATGCATGGCGGCAAAGATATGGATGAAGATTAGTATTTTCCAATAAAATCAATCTTTTATCGTGCCCAGTAGAAAACAAAATGATTAGGGCGTAGTCTTGGGTAGTCTAGCATCAGAAGTGTATGGCGGAAGGAGGCATCATGATCGGAGCAATCATCGGCGATGTCGTTGGCTCGGTGTATGAATTCGACAACATCAAGACCAAGGACTTTCCCTTCTTTGGCCCCCGCCCAAATGCCAATCCTAACTACTCGGACAATGGCCGACCCGATGGAGAGTGCTTCTTTACCGACGACACGGTCTTGACGGTCGCAGTGGCGGATTGGCTGCTGGCGGGCAAGGATGATCTAGCCGACCGCCTCGCCCACTTCACCTTCACATACCCCAATCGTGGCTATGGTGGCATGTATGCCAACTGGGCCAACGCCTGGGATCGCCAGCCATACAACAGCTACGGCAACGGTTCAGCCATGCGTGTCAGTCCCGTGGCTTGGTTTGCCAAGGACCAGGAGCAAGTTCTCGAGTTGGCGGAAGCCTCCGCGGCCGTGACGCACAACCATTCGGAGGGGATTAAGGGCGCACAGGCGACTGCCCTGGCAATCTGGCTGGCCCGGACGGGCGAGGGCGCGGATCGGATCCGACACGCAGTTACGAGTTTCGCAGCCTACGACCTTGCCGAAACGGTGGATGAAATCCGGGAGTGGTACTATTTCAACGAAACCTGCCAAAAGACAGTTCCGCAGGCGATAATTTGCGCACTGGAGGCAACAAGCTTCGAGGACGCTATCCGCAATGCGATATCGATAGGCGGAGATAGCGATACCGTGGCGGCAATCACCGGGAGTATTGCTGAGGCAATGTTTGGGGTACCTGATGAAATTGCCTCCAAAGCACGATCACATCTCCCGGACGATATGATCGAAATTTTGGAACGCATGTGTGAATACGTGAAAATGAACTGAGACGACCTAGGTACCCAGGAGATGCTGGAAACGCTAACATCTTGTCGACCGTACGCCGGTCAATGCCGAACACCCGTGCCGCTTCACGGCGGCTCATACCTTGAATTTTTACCGCATACCGTATGCGCCCATAAAGTTCCACTTGCTTCATCCCCGCC
>JAQBXL010000055.1 GCA_027624135.1 Chloroflexota bacterium | reverse complement strand
AGGTCTGCGGGTGGCCGACGCGTCCATAATGCCCGACTGCATCCGGGCCAACACCAACTGCACGACGATTATGATTGGTGAGCGTATAGCTGACTGGATAAATCAGGCATGATTGGTGAGCGCATAGCTGACTGGATAAATCAGGCTTAAATCAACGGCGAGCGCGTAGCCGATTCGAATAAACCAGGCTTAACAGGAGTATAGATGCGTTTCGGCAGCTTCGTTTTCTCGATCAGCGCCGACCCCAACAACGACCATGAGATGATCGTCCAAACCCTCCGGGAGATAGAGATTGCCGAGGAGGTGGGTTTCGATGCCATCTGGCTCACCGAGCACCACTTCGATGGAGCGGTGGCCTATGCGGACCCTGTCGTATTTGGCGCCGCCGTGGCCGCCCGAACCAAGCGGGTTCTGATCGGCTTTGCGGTGGTCGAGATGGCCCTGCATCATCCGGTGCGCCTGGCGGTGCAAACATCGTTGCTGGATAACCTGAGCAATGGCCGGCTCATCATGGGCACTGGCCGGGGCTCGGCCTACAACGAATACGAATACATCGGCTACGGCATCACCCTCGAACAGGGACGGGAGATGCTGGACGAGGCCGAAGAACTGTTGGTGAAAGCCTGGACCGGCGAGAAGGTGGTGCACAAGGGCCGCTTCTGGGACCTGTCCTTCCCTGGGCTGCGGCCCCGGCCCTACCAGAAGCCCCACCCGCCCATCGTCCGGGCCTGCATCTCCGAACAATCCATGGTCGCCATGGGCCAAGCCGGAAGGCCGGTGCTGATTGGCGTTCAGACTCTAGACACCCTGCGCCACCGGTTCGGCCGCTACCGGGAGGCCCTGGAGGGATCAGGCAAGAACGAGCAGCAGATTGAAGAAACTCTGGACCAGACCTGGGCTCAGCGGGCGTTGTTCGTCTGTGACAGCGACCAAGAGGGCTTGGACGTGGCCGAAGCGGGCCTGGCACGGTTCAAGGCCCACCTGCTAGACGCCAGGGTCAGGTTCAATCCAGGTGGCGCCCCGCCGCCACCTCCCGGCACACCAACTCCGGCAAGCGAGATGGTGGAACACGCCTTCCTGGCCGGCACGCCCGCCACGGTAGCTGGGAAGATGGAGGAGTTGCGGGACATTGGAGTACGCAACGTTCTGCTCAACCCCAACGTGGGCCAGATACCCGCGCACCAGGTTGAGAGATCGCTGCGGCTGTTCGGCGAAAAAGTGTTGCCCAGGTTCAAGGACAACTGACCGTGACAACCCAGAACCCGTTCGACCTCACTGGCAAAGTAGCCGTTGTCACCGGTGGCAACGGTGGAATTGGCCTGGGCATCGCCTTGGGGCTGGCCGGAGCAGGCGCCAACATCGTGATCGCCGCCCGCAGCGTCGAGAAGACCGCCCAAGCGTTGGAAGACATTAGAGCATTGGGCGTTGAAGCCCACGGCATCACCGTTGACGTGACTCAAGAACCGGCGATCCAACGCATGGTCACCAACACCATCGACCACCTGGGACGGCTGGACATCCTGGTCAACAACTCTGGCATCGCCGTCAGGGCCCAACCCCAGGATCTGACCGCCGCTCAGTGGGACTCCGTGGTGGACGTGAATCTGAGGGCTGCTTTTTTGGCATCTAAAGAGGCTTATCCCCACATGGTCAAGGCCGGTGGCGGCAAGATCATCAACATCGGCTCTATGTATTCGATCTTCGGCAGTGACTGGGGCGCGCCCTATGCCGCCAGTAAGGGTGGCATCGTCCAACTGACCAAGAGCTTGGCGGTGGCCTGGGCCAAGGACAACATCCAGGTGAACGCCGTCCTCCCCGGCTGGTTCGTCACCGACCTGACCCGCGGCATCCCTGACGCCGACCCAATACGCTACGACAACATCAACCGCCGGATACCCACCGGCCGCTGGGGCGAACCGTCGGAACTCGGCGGCGCGGCAGTCTTCCTCGCCAGCCAATCCTCAAACTACGTTACCGGGTCAGTGCTCACGGTGGACGGCGGATATTCATCGTCCTAACGGCGCTTGACCATTAACAAGACTACTAACAAGACTACCCACGAGAGACTCCCATGATTCCCTGGAAATTGCTGGCCAAGGCCCAAACGCCTGGAGACCTGGCAGAACTCAGTTTGTGGCAACGGGACACCGAGTTCTCCATCAAGTTGGGCAATGACGAACTCATGAACAGCTACAACCATGGGTCGGAAGACGCATTGGGGACGCTTGCATGTCAGAAGATCCGGAAACAGCCGGGGAACCGGGTTCTGGTCGGTGGCCTGGGCATGGGGTTCACCTTGAGATGCGCGCTGGATGAACTGGGCGACACGGCGCAAGTCGTCGTTGCAGAATTTGTCGAGGAAGTAGTCGATTGGAACCGGGGAGTCCTGGCCCATCTGGCCGATAGTCCCGTTGACGACAGGCGGGTCAAGATCCAGGTGGCCGACGTTACCCAGGTGATAAAGTCGGCCAGCAACGACTACGATGCCATCATGCTGGATGTTGATAACGGCCCGCAGGCGATGACATCAAAGGAGAATGATTGGCTCTACAGCCTCAAGGGACTGCAAACTTCCTTCGCTGCGTTGCGACCGAAAGGGGTGTTGGCCATCTGGTCAACCGATCCTTCGCCTGCATTCTCCAAGAGGTTGAGCCAAGCCGGATTCCAGGTGGATGAAGTCAAGTTGCGATCGCGCGGCGGGAAGAAGGGTGGCGGGCATTTCATCGTATGGGTCGCCCAGCGGAGCTAAGTTCGACCGCTTAGAGTCACGTCAATCGATTTGAATTCGCGGCCTCGTCCATCTTTGTCACCCCTATCCTTCCGCAGAAGGAGAGGGGTCTCGTTGTACCTGAGATGTCATTCTCCGAAGGAACCAGATTCTACGTCGTCCTTCCGCGGAAGGACTCCTCAGAATGACAGGTTTACGGCGAAACCCACCGGTGCCAGATCACCTCATCTATCGGATCACCTACCCCTCAAAGAACCGGCGGGGGTTCTCGACCATTATCTGGTTGATGTCAGAATCGGAGACCCCTAGTTCCTTCAAGCGGGGCAGGACGTTGCGGGTGATGAAGTTGTAGCCGTCTGGGTTGTATTTGAATCGCTCTTCCTGCACCGCCGCGCCGTACCTGGCTTTGGGCACCGAGTGATCGTGGGAGAGCATGATCCGGTCAGCCCGGCCAGCGTCGATCAGGTTCTTGGTCAGTTCGGTCCGCTGCTCCCACAGGGGTGTGCCGGCGCGACGCCCTCCGGGGAAGCGGTCCAGCCCCAGCCAGACCCCTTGGTCCAGAAGACCCAGCAGGTAACCCATGTCGGTGTCATCGTTGCTGTGGCCGATGTACACAAGGTTCATGTCCACACCCTCTTCTTTGAGGATGCGCACCTGTTGCTCGCCCACCCGGTCCGGCGACCAGGTGTGGGTGGAGATGGGTATCCCAGTCCGAACACAGGCTTGTCCGGCAGCCCTCAGCACGATCTCCTGGGCCTCAGTGACGCCCCCCGCGTCGCTGGCGACCTTGATAATGCCCGCCTTGATCCCCGTTCCCTCGATGCCCTGCTCAATCTCCCTGACGTAAAGATTGGCGATGACCTCTGGCGCAAAGTCGATGAATGGCCTGGGCACCGCCAGATGGTTGCCGGTGGCAGCGATGATCTTGACGCCCGTAGCCTGGGAAACCTCCCTCATCATCTCGACGTCCCGCCCCAGGTCGATAGTGCTGACGTCGATGATGGTGCGAAGTCCCTCGTCGTACGCTTCCTTCAGCGTGGTATTGGCCTCATCGATGATCCCCGGACGGTCGATGAGTTCGGGAAAGGTTCGGAGAATGCCCGCTGCGTTGGTGGCCAGGTGTTCGTGGCTCAGGGTGAAGCCCAGGTCCGCGGTATCCACCGGCCCCAATACCGAATTGATCGTCGACATGAAGTTGTCCCCCCTCAAGTTTTCTCTGGGACATTCTATTACGAATAAGGGCAAGAGCGCAGAGCGGATCGAATTCCTTCCCCCGTGGCGGGGGAAGGCTAGGATGGGGGCGGCAGGCACAGGCTATAATTGCGGCGTCAAGACCAAGACGCTGAGGTTCCCATGAGATACGACGTGATTATCGTTGGCGGCGGATCTGCCGGTTGCGCCCTGGCCGCCAGGTTGTCCGAAGACCCCGGCCGGTCCGTGCTCCTTCTTGAGGCCGGGCCCGACTATCCGGACCTGGGCCTGATGCCCGACGAGATCAAACACGACCACAACCAGAGGTCGTCCGAGGCGAACGCCCCGCACAATTGGTCTTTCCAGGGAACGACGGACCCGGCAGGCAGCAGGAGCGCGGCGGTGGCCAGAGGCAAGGTCCTTGGCGGCACCAGCGCGATCAACCACCAGATATTCCTCAGGGGACTGCCGGAAGATTTCGACCATTGGGCCGCCCTGGGCAACGACGAGTGGTCCTACACCAAGGTG
Source organism: Chloroflexota bacterium (assembly GCA_027624135.1). Taxonomy (GTDB): domain Bacteria; phylum Chloroflexota; class Dehalococcoidia; order Lucifugimonadales; family UBA3495; genus UBA9611. The sequence continues at coordinate 12,713 of JAQBXL010000055.1, read as the reverse complement.
CTGCCATTCTTCCGAAGATTGGAGACGGACTTGGATCATGCCGGCGATTTCCATGGCACTACCGGCCCCATCTTGATACAGCGGCACAAGCCAAAGGATTGGCTGCCCTTGCAGCGGATATTCCACTCCGCCTGCCTGGCCGCCGGCTACCGCGACGACCCGGACATGAATAACCCCGACGGCGAAGGGGTCGGGGCGATCCCGCTGAATTACGTGGATGACGTCCGGATCAGCACTGCCATCGGGTACATCGATCCCTGCCGGAACCGCCTTAACCTGACGATCAAGCCCAACGTCACGGTCCGGCGAGTCATATTCGAGGGAAAGCGCGCGGTTGGCGTAGAGACGGAAAGCGGAGGGGAGACGTTCAATCTCTCCGGAGAGATGGTTGTCTTGAGCGCCGGGGCCATCGCTTCGCCCCAGCTATTGATGCTCTCAGGAGTCGGACCTAAAGAGACACTGGACCGGCTGCGGATACCCGTGGTACACAACTCTCCCGCCGTGGGCCAGAACATGAAGAACCATCCGGCGGTATCCCTCAGGTTCCAGCCGGTGGACGGATACACGCTGGAAAGCGGCTCGCCGAGGAATCAGGTCGGCCTGCGGTTCACCGCAAAAGGGTCGACGGTCCGGAACGACATCCAGGTCCAGGCCCTTACCTCCGGCCCCCTTGGCCATGAAACCGATGAGATACGCGTGGGCTGCCGGTTGGAGTTTCCTCGGGGAGCGGGCCAATTGAGTCTCGCGGCGGCAGACCCACATGCCCAACCAAACTTGGACTACCGCTTTCTGTCAGACCCGTCAGACCGGGAGAGACTGCGCGAGGCGGTCCGGGAGGCGGTCCAGCTTTTCGACGACCTCATTTTTGGAGACGTCATCAAGAGCCGCATCGCCCCGACTGAGGAGCAAGTAGCGTCCGATGAGTTATTGGACGCTTGGATCGCCAGCACCCTGTCTATCGCCGGACACACCTGCGGCACGTGCCGGATGGGCCCCGAGTCCGATCCCAACGCAGTGGTCAACCAATGGTGCGAAGTCATTGGGGTGGAAGGTCTGAGGGTGATCGACGCATCGGTGATGCCGGAGATTCCCAGGGCCAACACCAACGCCACCACGATAATGATTGCCGAGCGGGCGTCCGAGTTTATCGCCGGAAGGGGGTAGCCCGTAGCCCAGTCGAAAGCGGCCCGAATGGCTAGTTGATGGTCACCTGGCGGTAGGAAACGCCGGCCTGCGGGTCCAGGTCCACCAGCGTCACTTCTCCGGCGCCTGGACTTCCGATGGGGCCAAGGGGGCATCCAGAATACACTGCGGTCACGTTACCTTGCGACACGTCCACGTGGCGGTCCCAGTGGCCCAGGGCCAGGTAGTGGCAACCGGCGTCGGCGACCTCCTGGGGATAGATGGGCGAAGACCGTTGGTCCCGGTCCTCCTCGTAGTGGAAATGGCCATGAGCCAACGCCACCAGCCAGTTATCGGCGACGGGCGGCGGCATCCCTTCCAGCGGCCTGAACTCCGGGGTGTGCATGGGCATGGCCCGGCCCCATAGATCGATGCCCATCCCAGGGAACGACAGCACTTCGCCCTCAGTTCCCCGGAAGATGAACAGGTTATCCGGTGCGTTCTTGAAGGCCTCGCGGTGATATACCGAGGTTTCATGGATCAGGTCATGGTTGCCGGGCAGCACCACCGCCGGGGTCTGTAACCGGCCTATCTGCTCCACGAACCACTCTAGGACCTCATCCGAAACACGCTCGTTATCGAATACGTCTCCCACCAGCAACAGCATGTCGCCGCCGTTATGGGCCACCGCGTCCACCACCGAGATCAGCGCATCGGCCGACTCGGGATGGCCGGTGACGTCACCCAGATGGGTATCGGAAGTATGTATTAGGCGCAGTTTTTTAGAAGGCATATCGTTATTTCAGGTTAAAGGACGAGGTAAGGCATATACAAGGGCACGTCCCTAGGCAAGAGCACATCCCTAGCTGCCGATGACCCCTCGCTCCTTCAGGTCGGCGATCTTTTCCGCCGAATAACCCGCCTCACCCAAGACCTCGTCGTTATGTTGACCCAAGAGGGGTGGGACACGGCGAATCGTGGCCGGTGAATCGGTCAGTTTCAGCGGAGAATTGGGGAATCTCAGATTCGGAACGTTGGGATGATCCACCTCCGCAATCATGTTGCGAGCCAGCACTTGGGGATTGGAAACCACATCTGCAACAGTGTTTATTGGGCCGCAGGGCACGCCAGCTTCAACGATCAACTCGACCCAGTGGTCGGTGGTGTTCTGAGCGAATAGAGCATTCAATTCGCCGACACATTCAGCCCGATGCTCCACCCGGTCGGTGTTGGTGGTGAATCGAGGGTCGTCCACCATGCCGGGCCGACCGATCGCGTGACACATGCGCTCCCACAATCCCTGGTTGGCGCAGCCGATTATGAACTGGCCATTGGACGATGTGAAACTTTGGTAGGGCACCAGGCTGGGGTGGCCTGAGCCCATCCTCTTAGGTTCGACTCCCGTTCCCATGAAGCCGGTGGCATGGTAACTCAGCGCGGCCACCTGACCGTCTAGCAGCGCCGATTCCACCCATTGCCCCTTGCCGGTCTGATCACGTTGCCGTAGGGCAGTCAAGATCGTGCCGTAGGCCATCATTCCCGTAAACAGGTCGACCAGCGAGAAACCGATGCGCTGGGGCATGCCTTCAGGGTCACCAGTCAGGCTCATCAGACCGCTGTAGGCCTGAATCAAAAGGTCATACCCTGGCATGTTGGCCATCGGTCCGGTTCGGCCATACCCGGATATAGAGCAATAGACAACGCCTGGATTTATCTTCTTGATCTCTTCGTAGCCAAGACCCAGCCGGTCCAACGTTCCGGCGCGGAAGCTTTCGATCATGACATCGGCGTCAGCAGCCAAGTCCCGCACTATCTTGAGGCCTTCGGGCTCTTTCAGATTGACCGCGAGGCTGCGTTTGTTCCGGTTGAAGGTGAGGAACTGGGTGCTTTCGCCGTTCACGAAGGGCGTCCATTTGCGCGTCTCGTCTCCGCCCGTGGGTTCCTCTATCTTGACGACGTCTGCGCCCATGTCACCCATCAACATCGTGCAGAAGGGTCCGGCCAGTGTGCGAGTCAGGTCGACGACCTTGATGCTGTCCAGCGCTGCAACCATTTTTGATACTCCAGGATGACGGATTTTGTTCGTGAACCGAGCGTCAGCCAACGCCTGCGCGATTATAGCATGGGCTCAGTATTAACCCTTGGCAGTCGATTGACCCCCTTGCCCGCTGGTGCTAGCGTGTGAGCCGCCAAGGGTCCGAGGCCGACGCGATATGAACCAACAACAACCAAAGATCATCGTCCTGGGCGGGATCAACATGGACCTGGTGACCTTCTCACCCCGGTTTCCCATGCCGGGCGAAACGGTGGTGGGAACCCGTTTCATCACCTACGCTGGTGGCAAGGGCGCCAACCAGGCCGTGGCCGCCGCCCGCATGGGAGCAAGATCGTTCTTGGTGGGGCGGGTCGGCGGAGATGTCTTCGGCCCCCAGTTACTGGACGGCCTGACCTCAGCGGGAGTGGAAATCTCCGGGGTCGGCGTCAACCAGGAGGAAAGCTCGGGCATCGCGGTGATCGGAGTCGATGAGTCGGCGCAGAACTGCATCACCCAGATACTTGGCGCCAACGCCACCTGCGGCCCGGCAGAAGCAGACGCGGTCCGGCGGGCATTGCCTGGGGCATCAGCCTTGCTGTTGCAACTGGAGGTCTCGCCGGAATTGTCGTTTGAGGTCGCAAAAGACGCCAACGCCCAGGGGATCACGGTGATGCTTGACCCTGGACCAGTCAGGCCATTGCCGAATGGGTTCTTGAGTCTCTGCGACGTAATCACCCCCAACGAAACCGAGGCCCAGGCGCTGGTCGGTTTCCCTGTAACTGGACCGGACTCGGCGGCCAAGGCGGCGGCGGGGCTGTTGGAAAAAGGCGCGCGCACCGTGGTGGTCAAGCTGGGCGCCCAGGGCGCGTACTTCACTGGCCCAAACGACCGCGGATTGGTTTTGCCCTTCGATGTGGCTGCGCTGGACTCTGTAGCAGCGGGTGACGCTTTCAATGCAGCCCTAGCCGTCTCGCTGGCCGAGGGCAAGGACTTGCGGGAAGCTGTGACCGTCGCATCGGCAGCCGGGGCGTTGGCCGTGACCCGTACGGGCGCCCAAGACTCCATGCCGGAACGCCGCCAAGTCGAGGAGCTGATTCGCGCTCAACGGCCCTGAAACCGCCTCCCCACCCCTCTTCCCAGATACATGGCCACCGGAGCCAGAAGAGCAGCCACCCACACGATTACCGCCAGAGTGAAGACCCACCAGTATGGCGGCCAGTTGATTCCGGCTGCTATCCCGATGCAGGCTAACGATGCTGCCGATGTGAAGACCCAGACGGCAAATCTACGAATGAACTCCCCTTGCCTAAGCTCCACGACAGCAAGATAGGCCAGCCCCAGGCCGAGCAAGGTGATTATTGCCGTGCTCTTCCAAAATGCGTCGGAGTTGGGCGTTCCCCAGATTCCGGTCAGCAGCAGCATCAGGGCGGCGGCTCCGGCCCCGATCCCGGCGCGAGACAACAATTTCGCGGCACGTGTTGCCGGACTCCCCTGCCACAGCCAAACCGGCCCCAGACTGGCGAAGAAGTAAGCCGCAACCACCAGCGCCGTTAGCAGCAGCCGGCCTCTGGTCTTGGTGTACTCCGCCAGCAATACCATGGCAAAGACAACCACTAACCCAGCGAACAACGACGCCAAACAGCCCACGGTGTAGGCTTTGGGCGTCAGCAAGCCCTTGAGTTGGTTTAAACGCTTGAGATCCAAGATGATTGGACCCTACTCCCTTATTCCCGGCCCGGCTTTCTTCGGAAATAATGCTCTGTCGGATGCGTCGATGTAATAACGTCAGGGCATATTATAATCAGCGGCATCATTATCTGAATCTCACGGCCTGAATCTCACGGCTTGAATCTCAACGCCAGCAAACAACACGCTCCGTACGATTCGTCAATTGACACAATCAATCCAAGAAGACAGATTCTGCCCCTCATGTGCCGCCCCTCTAGAGACCAAGGAGGTCTTTGGGTCCGACCGGCTTGTCTGCCCGGATTGCGGCCGCATCATTTTCTACGACCCCAAGGTGGCAGTCATATGCATCGTTCCCAGGGATGGCAGGGTGTTGATGATCCGCCGAGGCACGGAACTTGGCTACGGACTCTGGGGACTCCCCGGTGGCTATGTGGATCGCGGCGAAGTTGTGGAAAGCGCCGCAGCCAGGGAAGTGTGGGAGGAAACGGGGCTGGAAGTCGAGATCGGAGGACTCTTAGGATTGTTTTCAGAGTCGGGCAACCCAGTGATGGTGGCAGCCTACTCCGGAAGAGAGACAGGGGGAGAATTGGCGGCGGGACTCGAAGCGCTGGAAATCGGCTTCTTCGATGTGGACCAACTTCCGGAACTTGCCTTTCCCAGGGATCGGGACGTGTTGGTTAGCTGGAGGAACCGGAGTGAAAACGGCGGCTAACCGCAAAAAAAAGCTTCACCTGGAAGGAAGACCCAGGTGAAGCGGCGGGAGATAGGAGAGCCACAATTTCGACTCATCTGTATCTTATGTTGACTCAACTCCTAGCCACGGTCAAGCCGACTCCCAGCCTATCCGAAGCCTCCACAATCGCACCGGCGTGCTGCCAGTTGGTTACGGAAAAATGTCCAGGATAAGCGCCTCCTCTCTACATACAGCCGTCCAGAACTTGGCCCATTCGGCGCTGGACCTGTTGTTGCCCCTCCACTGCGTGGGATGCCGCAGGGAGGGCAGTGTATTGTGCCCCAGTTGTATCGAGGGCCTCCGCCGATTGGAACCGCCGTTCTGCGACACCTGCGCCGTGCCCAACGTGAGCGGCCAGTGCCAATTGTGCCTGGAAATCCCGGCGACGATTGACGGCATTGGGGCTCCATACTTATTCGAAGGCCCACTCCGGGAAGCTGTCCACCGTCTCAAATAGCGTGGCTGGAGGGTGGCCGCGCCAGTGTTGGGTGGCCTGATGGCTAGCTACCTGGCTGGCTACCTGGAGCGTCACACGTTTCCGGCCCAAGCAGCGGGGCAAGTGCTGGTCCCCGTGCCGCTTCACTCGCGCCGCCTGCGCAGCCGTGGCTACAACCAGTCTCATCTGCTGGCCAAGGAGGTCGGGAAGCTGCTGGACATACCGGTGCGGCAAGACCTGGTCAAGCGCGCCAAAGACTCGCCGCCCCAGGTTGAAGCCCGTTCCCGAGAGCAACGCCGGGCCAACGTCTCCGGGAGTTTCGGAGCAACAGCCGAAGCCGAAGGCCTGTCAATCTTGTTGGTCGACGACGTTGCCACCACCGGGAGCACGCTATCCGCATGCGCTGCCGCTCTGAAAGAAGCGGGCGCCGCCAGCGTCTGGGGCACTGTATTGGCTCGTGACAATTAGAAGCGGCGTTATTGCGGTAGTGTTAGCCGCGCCAGGAATCCAAATAAAAAGGGGCTCCGTTGCTATCGGAGCCCCTTTTGGCGTTCGGAATAAGTGAGGATCATCTCGCACGGTCTCGCATTCGCCGGTAATTCCCAAGATAGACGGCAGATTGTCTGTTGCCCTGCCCTCCGACTAGGAGGGAGTCATCGGGGTCAATTTCACCCAAGTCGTCCTTTGCATACAAGGATAGCTTTTCCAGGTCTAGGCTCGATCTTTCCACGCCTGTGGCGGTCTCTTCGCGTGCGGCGCTCTCTTCGATTGAAGCTACTGCTGGAGCTCCTTCTTGGTCTCTCATTATCATTTCTACGGTCATTTCCATGTTTTCGGTGGGGTCTTGGTGATCATGATGTGTTTCCTCATCCCCAAGCTCCACTGCCTTCATGCCCACAGGGACGGCACCACCACCCGTTATTCGGACCGAAGCGTCATCATCAGGGGTGAAAGAGCAACTAAATTCTCCGTTTTTGTAACTGATGGTTAGTGTCATGGTTTTTCTCCTATTTTTATCGTTCTTGTAGTGTTCCGATTCCTCGGGTTTCTCGGGTTTTTTTGTAACTGCTACTTGGTAGTTGTTACTTTGTTATTGCTACTTTGGCAGCTTCGCCAACTAACGGGGTGTGGTAGAGGTATGCGTTTTGATCGCCTGTGTCAGTTGCCTCGATCACCCAGCCGGAAACGTCGCTGGGCGCCATTGCAGGCGTAGTTCTGGCATACGGGTTTTTCATCGTCATGGAGGACTGGCACCGGATCGGCGAGGCCGTCGAAGTGGTTGGAGTAGGGGGACTGTTGGAGGACTTGAGTCTGAGACGCACCGTTCTCTGCGACGTGAACGGCACTCAACATCTGGCGCCCACTCCCGAAGCGATACGAGTCGACAATCTGGGTGGGTGATCACGGTGTCGACATCAAGATCATGGCCGATACCAAGCTGGCACAGCAATGGGCCTTGATGGGAGAGATCAGAAGAAGGATTGAAGAAGGCTTAAGGACCGGTTCGACCAGGAACGGGTGGAGATTCCCTGGCCGCACACCAAGGTCTACTTCGGGAACGCCCTCATCCAAGAGGGACGAAACGACGCCTGATCGACAAACACGCAGCCTCTTGGCAACTGGAACCTCTAGCCGACCGAGAATCCGTCCCTTGTTAGGCCTCTTGGACCCAGCGGGCAGATGGGTTCTGGTCGTTGACGTGAAACACGGTGACGTTGCGGAAACGGGAGGCGGAGGGCTTCGACGGCGACTGTGACTGTGACTGCGACTTCCCAGCTTCTCTAAGGGCCACTCTGATCACCGCCTGGAGAGTGCCTGGCTCCCAGACCTTGGTTACGTAGTGGTTAGCGCCCAAGCGTAACGCAGCCTGTTCCCCCTCCGTCGGCGAAAGCGCGGTGAGCATTATCACCGGCAGGTCCTTCGTGGTCGGGTTTCTTCTCAGCTCTTGGAGAACCTCATAGCCGTTCAAGACCGGCATCATCAGATCGAGCAGCACAACGTCCGGCTGCTCGCGGTAGACCTGCTCCAGAGCCTCAATGCCATTATGCGCCGAAATCACATTGAACCCGTTGTCCGAAAGGTCGTCCACCAACAGGTCGACTATGTCAATTTCATCATCAACAACTAGTATCTTAGTCATAATGATCCACCTGGTTCCTCTACGTGCTAGTTATAGATCCCTCTCACAACGACAACCGCCGTCTCCCTAAAATAATAATGACAAAAACGGTTGATGTCATCCCGAAACTCCCAAGGTTGTCACGCCCAGATCATTAGTGCAGCAACCTGGTGTTATGACCTGGTGTTATGAATTGAGAGGGGATTCCCGTTAGCTAACAATTAGAGAATCAGACCTGATTCGGTTTGTTTTTAGGGTGTTTCGCGGTATTAAATTGATTTACCAAGCCGCGCAGCCGGTTTCACCCACGGCGAGTTTTTCCCAACGGTTAATGGGAGATACGACCGCCGCGAGCAAGTGGGACGAGACCAGTTAACCAGCATGATTGGGGAGATTCCCGATGGACATCAAAGACATATTCCCCGAGGGACTGGACCTTAATACGGCCTACGATCTCCTGGAACCCCTAGGCATATTTATATTGGGGATGTCGCTCTACGCGATCTTCATATTCAATTTCTATAGATTCGTAAGCACCAGGAACGTATTCAGTCTCAATTATACGAAGCCAGAAGAAACGAACCATCACACCGCGCGCACGTTCTTCAATCTCGTGCTCTACGTTGGAAAATACATCTTCGTATTCCCGGTGGTGGCGTTCATCTGGTTCTGCGCATTTACGATACTGCTGTCATTCCTTACCCCGAGCCGGGACTTCTCCGATATCCTCCTCGTGGCCATGGCGGTCGTGGCGACCATCAGAGTCAGCGCCTACGTGACCGAAGACCTGTCTCGGGATCTGGCTAAGATTCTTCCTTTCGCTGTGCTCGGCATATTCATAATCGACCTCTCATTCTTCGAATCTTCAGACTCCTTTGAAGCCCTCAGGCAAGCGAACAACAATCGAGAGTCGATCCTCTACTACCTCGGTTTCTTGATTATATTGGAGTTTGCCCTGAGGATCGCGAATCTGGTGCTCCAAGACGCCAGATCTCTGCTCAAAGGCGAACGGGAACCCATCCGACCGTCGTCCCCAACCAGCCCAGTGTTGCCTGAACCGGCCGAAGCTGAAGGCGCCACCCCGTGACCTAACGACCCCGAACTCGCCCAGCCCAACCGCTTGCGGGGCGTGTTGACAAGCGGCGTTGGTCTGCCCAAAATGACTCCATTCTCGAACGGAATCATCTTGCGTTATTGAGCGGAGGAAATGGATATGCCAGGAAAGACATTGATCTATGTCGGCGCGGAAGCAGACGGCCTCTACCGTAAAGAGGAGTCAGACGGCAGATGGGAGAAACTGGCCAAAGGCATGCCGCCTTCACCCCAAGTGCGGGCCATAGCGATCCACCCCAACAATGCTAAGACCATCTTCGTGGGCACCCAAAGGGGCGTTTACCGGACCACGGACGGCGGAGACAGCTTCGAACGCATGAACATGGCCGAAGGCCGTCACGTTTGGGCGATCAAATTTCACCCAAACGACCCAGATATCATGTTCCTGGGCACGGAGGGCAGTGAGGTCTTCAAGTCAACCGACGGCGGCAAGAACTGGGACCATCTGGCCACGATCATCAACCAGGATTCGGTCCAGATGGCGTTTGCAACCCGCATATTGGGCATCGGAATCGAAGCGAAGAACCCCGACCAGATGTACGCCGCTCTTGAGGTTGGAGGCGCCGCTCACAGCCCCGACGGCGGCAAGACCTGGACGATCGTGAACAACGAGTTTGACGGCGACGTTGACCTGATGGACCTGCACGGAGTCACGGTCGGCGCAACCGATTCATCAGCCGTGTTCATCTCAAACCGGACTGGCGTGTGGCGGAGCCGTGACCGAGGCGCAAACTGGGATAACCTTAACTTCGAAAAGTTCACGGACATCTTCTATTCCAGGGGCGTGGAGTCCGCTCCCAACGACCCCAACACTCTTTACGCCTGCATCGGCCTGAATTTTGGCAGTCAGCGGGGCGGTGTGATGCGGTCTACCGATCAAGGCGATACTTGGGAGCGCTTTGACAAGGGCATCAGCCCGGCCAGCACCACCTTTGGCGTGGCAATCAACGAACACGCCCCGGACGAGGTGTACTTCTGCACCAGGAAGGGTGAGGTTTTCGGCACCCGCGACGGCGGTCAGACCTGGTCTTCCCACGTCCTTCCCGAGATGGCCGGCGGCGTCAAAGCGATCGCCTGCGCCTCGGCTTAAACCGAACAGCCTGGTCCGACTCTGGGTCCTAACTTTAGAGCAATAGCCGCCGAACTCCGCCCCAAGAAAACCCGGCTGTGCCGGCCGGCTAGGGGCGGACCCAGGTTTCGGACCAGGCTAGACAGGCGGAACTGCTGTCCTTCTCGCCACGGCGATCCGTGCTGACGTTGCCTTGGGCAACCTCGCCATTGATCGTCAACTGGGCCTTCCTAGCCGGGATGAAGCAACTGTATACCCCGTGCGGCCGTCCGGATGCGCTTCCGGCAGGGACCACCAACATGTAAGGCTCCATGAAGTCGTGCCAGGTCATCGCGATGGCCTCTTCGTCGTTTTCAACCGTCTCGGTCCAGAAGGTGTTGGGGTCGCCCTTCTTGCTGAATTCGGCATCGAAAACCTGCATGCTCTGATCTGCGAAAGCGGGGTAGAGCAGGCTTTCAATCTCGTCTTGGAGCCATCGGGTAAGGGCAATATTATCGGAGTAGATTCTTACCTCGCCATCAATTAAATCGCTCTGCAAGAATAGAACATGTCCTGCCCCATTCGGAGACCACAACACCCGCCAGTGACTGGCCCTCGTAGTCTCCTGATTGCTAGAAGGGTCGGACAGGCGGATGAAGGAGTTCTCACCGGTTAGGCGAATCTTGTTGGGGTCGGTGGGGTTGGTCGTGGCCATGGTTGGGCCTCCTAGATTATTGGTAGCGTTTTAGAATGGCGACATGGTAGCACTCCCATGGGCTCGCGAGCTACCTGATGTTGACCTCACCGGCTGGCTCCCCCTCTAACTCTCCCTCCTTCCGCCGAAGGACGGGGGAAGGCTAGGATGGGGGCACACCTAACCGGCAACAGGTTTCCGTATTAAAAAACGGCCACCCAAATAACGGGTGGCCGTTTAACGTTTGCCTGGGAAATACCGGGCTGGTTAGCTCTTGGCGGGGAACCAGTCCTGCTTCCAGGGGAAGTCGCCGTTGGCGTCGTCGTAGGCGGGGCCACCAGCGTTCACTCGGTCCCGGTAGGGACTGGTGATGGGTTCGCTGTAGGGATAGATGCCGCCCTCGTATGCGCTGGGGCCGACCTTGAAGTGCTTGGCCTGCTCGGTGGTCTCAACGAACGGTGCATTGATGTCGTAGAGAGACTCCACAGACTTGGGCCGGGGGCCAGCCTTGGACACGTGACCATAGAGTTCGTGGCCCATAATCCTCTCGGCGGTCCAGACACAGTCGATCAGCTTGTCGATGTCCACTCCGGTCGGGATACCCATGTCATCCATCATGTGGAGCAGGTCCTCGGTGGGGGCCATGCCGGTGGCGCGGCCGTTGCCGCAATAGGGGCAGCCGCCGAACCCGCCGATGGTGCCATCTAGTTCCAGGGTATCGTCGGGACCCAGAACTTTCATGGCTGCATAGGCCGATGCGATGGCCATGTTGCGGCCGTTGTGCAGGTGTAGGCGGATGTGGTCGATCTCTGGCCACATCTCCTTGACCCGGTAAACGCTCTCTTCAACCTTTGCCGGCGTGCAATGGCTCATGGGATCACCCATAGAGGCACTGCGCACGTCGATGCCAACCTCGTCCCACATGCTGTGCTGGCGCTCAAGCATGGTCATGAGGTTGTCTACCTTGAATTCACCCATGAAGTTGGAGCCCCAGCTGGCGTTGGTGCCGATGCCGGCCTCTTTGATGTTGAGCTCTTGAGCCTGGGCGATGATCTGTGGCCAGCGCTCCATCTCTTGCATCTGGGTCCGGTTGGTGTTGCGGCGGACGAATACGTCGCACATATGGACGTTCAACCGGGGGTAGGCATCGCGCTCGATGGTCAGCGGGGGAGAGTAGGCCTTGGCCCGCTCCACTCCCCGGGAGTTCAATGCCAAAGCGGTATAGGTGACACCAGGCTTTGGCTTAAACTTGGTCACGATCTCGTCGATCCGCTCCATCTGAGGAGTCCACTTGGGACTTACAAAGGAGCCGACCACGATCTGCTGCAGGCCCGTCTCTGACAGCATGTCGAGAAGTTCGACCTTGTCTTCAACGGATATCTGGGCGTCCTCAATCTGCATGCCTTCACGCATGCCCTCTTCCTTGTATTTAACCTTCGGCCAATCTGGCATTAGGGCCTCCTTATATTGCCGCGTCTAATTCAGATAGATTCTACTGTTCTCAGTCAGCCCCTGGGCGTGCCCGGAATAGCGATTTCGGGCGGACTTTGGGGAAGCTGGAGTTGGCCGAATTGTATGGTGGCTGCAGATTCATTGTCAAGAAATCCGGCATCCAGAAACGTCGACACCGCCTGCTCCCAGGCTCCACCACTATCTAACCCACATTTCCCATATGGCTAAAAAGCTCTCTCAGTAATGCGTCGCTGTTATTTCAATTGTTGTCT
>JAQBXL010000211.1 GCA_027624135.1 Chloroflexota bacterium | reverse complement strand
GTCACTCTTGTCCAAGACGAGGTTTGAAAATGGTGGTTGAAGCCCTCCGGGAAGTGTTGCATGTTGCCGAGCGGAAACCGGGCAACGCAACGCATCCCTACAACAGGAGGGCTTCGGCGTCATGGTACGGCAAGCGAGTCTTTTCAGTCAACTCCTGCAGCAGGTACCCCGGAGTGAATTCGATCATCTGGTGCGGCAATACGGGGCCGAGAAAGGCGCCAAGGGCTTCACCTGTTGGACGCAGTTCGTGGCCATGCTCTTCTGCCATCTGGGCCATGCCGATTCCCTACGCGAGATCTGTCACGGCCTGGCCTGTTGCATCGGCAAGCTGGTGCACGTGGGCATTCAACGCGCCCCCAAGCGCTCCACTCTGTCCTACGCCAACGCCCACCGGCCAGCCGCCCTCTTCGAGGCCCTGTTCTGGCGCCTGGCCGAGCGCCTGCGCCATCGCGATGGCCTGGGTCAGCGCAAGACGAAGTTCCGTTTCAAGAACAAGCTGTTGAGCCTGGACTCGACCACCATCTCCCTGTGCCTGTCGCTGTTCCCCTGGGCTCGCTTCCGTCGCGCCAAGGGCGGGGTCAAGGTGCACGTCTTGCTCGACCACGACGACTACATGCCGTCCTACGTCCTGCTCACTGAAGCGCGGCGGCATGATCGCGTCGGGGCCCGCCTGCTCAACCTCAATCCCGGCTCCATCGTCACCATGGACCGGGGCTACAACGACTACCAACTGTTCGCCGACTGGACGGCGGCCGGCATCTTCTTCGTCACCCGCCTCAAGGACAACGCCGACTACTACGTGGTCGAGCACCGCCAGGCGCCCAAGCATAGCCCGATTCGCACCGACCAGGTCATCCGTCTCTTCAGTCCAGGGGCCGAGAAGAAGTGCCCCCACGAGCTGCGACGGGTGGTGGTCTGGGATGAGCTCAACCAGCGCCCGATCGTGCTGTTGACCAATCACCTGGAGTTTGGGGCCACCACCATCGCCGCTATCTACCGGGACCGCTGGGAGATAGAGCTGTTCTTCAAGACGTTGAAGCAGCATCTCAAGGTGCGAACCTTCGTCGGCACCAGCGAAAACGCGTTGCGTATCCAGATCTGGACGGCCCTAATCGCCTTGCTGCTGCTCAAGTGGCTACACTACCAGTCCCATCGGTCCTGGTCGTTTTCCAACCTGGCGGCCATGCTGCGGCTCAACCTCTTCACCTACCGTGCGTTGCTGCAGTGGCTCCACGAACCCTTCGGGCCGCCGTCGGTGCCGGAGGCCGGTGTAGGGGCCGTACAATTGCATCTTTCGTTGCCCGGATTTGGACAGCCTCAAAACTTAACCTGGCAGAACGGGTAGACCTGGTCCTGAAAAACGGCCTCTGACAGCCCTTCAGAGCCCATTCCCCCAGGGAACGGCTGGAATCTCAGGATGATGCCAGATTATCTTGGACAGCAGTGGTACAGTTTCACGGTTGATCTCGACCGGCGACGGCAACTTCAGTGTGCGTACCGGGAATCGTGATCGGGTTGACGATAAACGCGCCCATGTTGAAGAAATGGACGCGACCACACAGAATGCCCGACACGTCGGCATGCCGAAGAATCTCCTCCAACCTGTCGCGGTTGCCGGTCCACGATGGATGGTAATTCTGATCCTGAATTGGCAAGGAGATTGACTGCTGCCAGCGATTGGCGTTGAATCTCATGGACCTTTCGTGTCAAATCACTCACGCCAGGCAGGAGCACACATCATGAAGAAGCCGAGACTGGCCTACTACAGCGACGGGCACCATTTCCACGCCAAGAGACTGGACCCGCCCCTGAACGTCCAAAAGTTGCAGTGGCCCGTGGACGAGCTTGTGGGTACGGGGGTTGACCTTCTGGTGTTTGGCCTGGGATACGGTGACGTGTACTTCCACCAGAGCAAGATCGGCCGTGTCGTGGGCCAGGAGAAAGAGGTGTGGGAGAGCTTCATCGACTGGCGCATCATGCGCATGGTGAAGGATGCCGAGGCGATGGGGACGGACCAGGTGCGGGAAGTCATCCGGCGTGGTCGTGAGACCGGTATGACTGTGTTTCCCAGTCTGAAGCTGCAGGACCCGGCGAAACCAGGTGGCGAACGGTGTGGGTGGCTGAAGTGGAAACATGGTGCCGAGGTCTGCCTCGGCGAACCGGATGACCGATTCCCCAACCACGGCACCGAGTGGACCTACGACTACACCAATGAGCTGGTGCGGCAAGAGAAGAAGGTATTGGTCAGAGAAATTTTAGAGGACTATGAGGCCGATGGGATCGAGCTGGACTTCATGTTCTTCCCACTGTACTTCCGCCAGGATGAGACCGAGCAAGGCACCCTCATCATGAACGAGTTCGTCGCCGAACTCAGAAGGATGGCCGACGAGGTAGGCGAGAAACAGGGAAGGGAGATTTCGATCATGGCCCGCGTCTGGAACAAGCGGGAGGACAACCTGAAATTCGGGCTGGACCCGGAGGCGTGGCTCAAGGCGGGGAGCATCGACCTGGTGGCGGCCCAGATGCCCTCTAAATTCATGGACACGGGGTTGGACGGGCGCTGGTTGGCCGATGCGGCGAATGCGGCGGGCGCCGCCGCATACGTGCAACTGAGGGCGCCAATGATCGACGACGAGCGGGCCCGTTTTCCCAACATCGAGATGTACCGTGCCCTCAGTCAGACGCTGCAG